>JADFIT010000044.1 GCA_022566515.1 Gemmatimonadota bacterium | reverse complement strand
GGTTCCTACCGGAACACCCAGCACTTCGGCGATGTCGTGGTACGACATGTCCTGAGTGAAGTAGAGCGTTGCGGCCTCTCGAAATTCCATGGGCAGTTCACTTAGCGCCGTCGCCACCTGTTCGGCGTCCAGTTGCTCTATGACATACTTTGCCGGCTCGCTCGTCTGGGCCGACAAGCCCGACTCCATGCTCTTGCTGTACATGTACAGCTCCGGAGCGTCCTCCAGCTCGACGGTCTTGATCTCCCGCTGCTTCTTGCGATAGGTCGAAATGAATCGGTTTCGCAAGATCGTGAAAAACCATGCCTTGAAGTTCGTGCCCGGCTTGAACCTGCCAAATCCTTTGAAGGCAAGCAACGCAGCCTCCTGCACCAGCTCCTCGGCGTCCGCCTCGTTGCGCGTCAGGTGGTAGGCTGTCCGGTACGCCGGCTCGAGCACCGGTTCCAGGAGCGACTTGAAATCGGCGGCGGCGTCATTGGATTGCGTCATCTACGGCTCTCGTGAGCGAAGTTGCCACCGAAAGGTGACGGCCCGACGACGCGGGGTCCAGGCCTGGCGGAGCAGCTATGTACAACTGACGAACGACCGACGTGGTGGGTGAGTTCCCGGTGGTTGGGGCGAGGGAGATAGGCGTCACACCACAGCGACCTGTCGCTCCTCTCGAGTTGCCGGCACTGCGCCAAACCTCCGCTCGCGACGTCGGAAATCCGCCAGGGCCTCGGCTAGATGCTCGCGGCGAAAAGCCGGCCAAGCCGTGGGAGAAAAATAGAGTTCGGTGTACGCAACCTCCCACAGCAGGAAATCCGAGAGGCGCCTCTCGCCGGCGGTCCGGATGAGGAGATCGGGCTGGGCGACACCCCGGGTGATGAGGTGGTTGAGCTTCTGCTCCGTCATCTCGGCTGGAGCCAACCGACCCTCGGCCACCTGCCGGGCCAACGTGCGAACAGCCTCAGCGATCGCTGCGCGACTGCTGTAATCGATGGCGAGGCGCAAGTGAAGCTTGGTTCCTTCCGCTGTGTCCCTCTCGAGTTGCTCCAACGCACGAAGCGCCGCAGCCGGTATGCGATCCCGTCGGCCAATTGCCGTGACACGGACGCCGTTGGCCACCAGTTCATCCCGCTCACGGATGCAATACCGCCGCAGCAGCCAAAACAGACGTCCCACTTCCATGGGCGGTCGCTTCCAGTTGTCGGAGGAAAAGGCGTACAGCGTCAGCACGCGAACTCCCAGGTCTGGAGCGGCGCGGACGACGTCGCGCACACTGTCCACACCGGCTACGTGACCGCGCCACCTCGGCAGTCCCTGGGCTTTCGCCCAGCGCCCGTTCCCATCCATGATGATTGCAACGTGCAGCCCGCTCATTCCCGCTCCAATGCGTGGCGCGTAGCGCTGAGAATTGATTCCATTTGCTCCAAGTACGTTTCGAGTGCGCGCCGGCCCTTCGCCGTAAGCCGGTATTCGGTGCGAGGTTTCCGGTCTGCGAACCCCTTGGTGACCTTTATGTAGCCCGCCTCCTCCAGCCGACGAGCGTGGACGCTCAAGTTGCCGTCGGTGGTCTTGAGGACCGCCTTCAACTCGGCGAAGGTTTGCCGGTCGTTCGCGGCCAGGGCGGACACGATGCCCAGTCGTCGGCGCTCGTGGATGACCTGGTCGAGGCCGTGGAGGACCGATTCAGCCGCCATGTCGCTGTGCGATGTAGAGGCCGAAGGCGACATGGAACCCACCGAAGCCCACGGCGAGCAGAACGAGTCCGAGGTCCGCGCGCAGCAGGGCCAGCGAGCCCAGCGCCAGCATGGCCAGCCCCATCCACCTCACCGCTCGCACCGAAAACGTGCCGCTGGCGGTTACGCCCGCCCCGTACAACGCGAGCCACGTGCCCGGCAACAGGTCTGGCGTCCCCTGAACGGTGAGCGCCTGAGTGAGAAAGGCGCCGGCCGCCAGAGCAGGAGCGAGACCCCACGCCATTTTTCGCAGCGAGCCGGTCCACAACGGTATCTCGAGACGCCGTGCCTTTACGACGTTGGCCACGGCGGCCACGGCGACGGCCGCCAACGCAGCCGGGACCCACACTCGCAGCAACGCGGGCGTACCCGCCGCCCACGCCAGCCACGAAGCGATGAGTCCGATACCTCCCGCGCCAACCAACCCCCATCCCGACACCCCCGTGAAGGTTGAGGCGGATTCCATGGTCTCGCGGATGTAGGCGAGTGTCTCTTCGGCCTGTTCGCGCGCCGGTTGAGTCGGAATCGACACGGTCTCTCCTCAGTTGGATGACGCAAAGGACTTTGTGATATAAAGTAGAGCGAAACGACGTTCCCGCAAGGGCTTGCGGTGCCCCCGGGCCCGGCAGAAACGCGCGGACTGTGGGAGGCCCGCCCGTTTACCCGGGCACCGGCCGGCCTTGAGTCTGCCGAGGGATGGGTATAGAATCCTGCCGATCACAAACCATGGTGGATTATGTCACTGCTGTCACTCGACGGCGTTACGAAGGAATTTCACGATATCACGGCGGTCGACCGTGTGTCGTTCGACGTTGATCGCGGGGAGGTCGTGGGGTTCCTCGGGCCGAACGGGGCCGGCAAGTCGACGACGATGCGCATGATCACCCAGTACTTCGACCCAGACGAAGGCGAGATACGCCTGGACGGTGTGGCGTTGGGCGATGATCCCGTGGCTGCCAAACGTCGGATCGGCTATCTGCCGGAAAACAATCCTCTGTACACCGATATGCTTGTTGTGGATTACCTGGTGTTCATAGCACGGCTGCGAGATATGACTGGTAGCGACGCCACACGCGCGATTGACGATGCCGTGGGAGGCACGGCTATCGAAGACGTGTACTACCGGCCGATCGGGGAGCTTTCGAAGGGATTCCGCCAGCGGGTCGGACTGGCACAGGCGATTCTGCACCGGCCGGACCTTTTGGTGTTGGACGAGCCGACAGAAGGTCTCGACCCCGGCCAACGGCTGGAGATTCGCCGGTTGATCAGCAATCTGGGCAAGGATCGCACGGTGCTCCTGTCCACCCACGTGCTGTCCGAGGTGCGCGATACCTGCTCGCGCCTGTTGATCATCAATAAGGGAAGAATCGCGGCCGATGGCTCGGTGGACGAGCTGGTCGCTCAGGCGAGTGGGGCGGGGGCGGTGCACCTCTTGGTGGAAATCGCCGGCGAGGGGGTGGCGGATGGTATTGCCGGCCTGGATGGCGTGCGGGAAGTCGTGCACCGCCAGGCGTCGGGTGATGGCCGCACCGCGTTGATGGTAGTGGCCGGTTTGGAGCGGGACTTGCGTCCCGAGCTGTTTGGACTGGCGCGGGACCGTGGATGGACACTTTATGAACTCCACCAGGAGGCCGGGAGCCTCGAGGACCTCTTCCGCCAAGTGACTGAAGATGCGCCAGAGGAGACAGCGGCTGGAGAACCTCATGAACCGGACGAAGCCAAGTGAAAGCTATCTGGACCGTTGCACGCCGTGAGCTGAAGACGCTGTTCGATCAACCGACCGGATACATCCTGTTGGTTGTGTTCCTTGCGATCAACGGTTTCTTGTTTTTCCGGCAGGCATATCTGTATCGCGTGGCATCGCTCCGCCCGATGCTCGACTTGCTGCCGTGGATGTTTCTGTTTTTCGTGCCGGCGGTCACCATGCGATCGTTTGCAGAGGACGTTCGCACGGGCACCCTCGAAGTCGTACTGGCGCAGCCGATCACGGAGTTGCAGCTGCTACTCGGCAAGTATTTGGGACAGGTGCTCTTTATTTGGCTTGCGCTGGCACTCACATTGCCGATCCCGGTCGGCCTGTCGTTAGGGGCCGATCTACACGCGGGCGTGATCTTCGCCCAGTACGTCGGATCCGGGCTGTTGGCTGCCGCCTTCGCCGCCGTGGGCGTGTGGACCTCCAATCTCACGAGGTACCAGATCACCGCGTTCATCATCGGCGTGGCGGTGATGTTCCTGCTGATTTTGATCGGGCTCGATCAGGTTTTTGTCGGCCTGCCGCCAGCCCTCAGCGCCCTCGCCCGACGACTGGGCGTCATGTCACATTTCCGTGACATCGCGCGCGGGGTGATCGACCTGCGCGACGCGATCTATTTTGTCACGCTCACGGCGATCTTTCTATCTGTGGCGTATCTGGCGTTGATGGGCTCGAAGCTGAGCCACCGGGGAGAGTCCCTGCGCCGGCTTCGCACCGCCACCGCGCTGATAGTGATCGGATTGGTCGTCGTCAATCTCTTCGGCCGCCACATCCGCGGCCGGCTCGACCTGACTCCGGGACGGGCATACACGTTGTCCAAGGCGACGCGCGATCTCGTCGGAAATCTCAACGACATTGTCACACTGAAGCTCTTTGCCTCTGACGAGTTGCCGCCGGAAGTGACGATGTTGCGTCGGGATCTCGACGACTTGATGCGCGATTACCGCAATGCGGGCAACGGGATGCTGCGAGTCGTGGTGCAGGACCCAGCCAAGGATTCCGCCGCCGCGGACGAGGTCCGGTCGCTCGGCATACCGCCGGTGCAATTCAACATCATCGGTGAATCGGAGCTGACCGTACGTGAGGGCTACCTCGGCATCGCCGTCCTGCATGCCGATCAGTCGGAGACGATCCCCTTCGTTCAGAGCACCAACGATCTCGAATACCGGTTGTCATCGATCATTCGGGGCATGACCCTGGAAGACAAGTCGACAGTGGCTATCTACACGGCGCCCGCGGATCAATCGCAACAAGCTCCGGCTACGTACAACGTGTTCCGGCAGGCCTTGGAGCAGACCTACGGTATCCGTACTCTCTCCCTGCCGGCGGACAGCCAGCCCGATGAGGATGTCGACGTGCTCGTCCTCATAGGTGCACCGGACACCCTGCCGAGTGATCAGATGGATCGCTTGAAGGCCTATTTGGATCGCGGCGGGAGCGCTTTTGTCCTGGCGGATGGGATGGGCCGCCCGGGCCGGCAGGAGTTCGTGTTCCCCCAGGACGTGTTGTGGAACGAGCTGTTGGAGCCGTACGGCGTGTCGATCGAATCGAAGATGGTGTACGACCTACTTTCGAACGAGCAGGCACAGGTACCCACGCAGTTCGGGTTCATGGTCGCTTCGTACCCCCTGTGGGTTCGGGCATTGAGTACACGGAGCGCGTCGGTGAACGCGGATCTGAGTGGCGTGTTCATGCCGTGGCCGAGTTCGATTGATACAAGCGGCGCGACACCGGGTACCGTTACCCCCCTCTTCGTGACGACCCAAGGCGCCGGGGTGGATAGCATGATGTCGATGCTGGCGCCACGGCGGCAGTTCCGGCAGGATGGGTTGGGCGTGAGGTTGCTCGCCGCAATGGTGAATCCCACCGCCGTCGAGGACGTCGAAGAGCCCCGTGGACGTATCGTGGTCGTGGGCAACACAGACCTGCTGCGGGACAATTTCCTCCAGGGGAATCCCAACAATCTCGCCTTCGGCCTCAACGCCGTGGATTGGCTCGCCCAGGATGAGGCTTTGATCGGTATTCGCGCGAAGAACCGTACTCCGCCTCGGCTGGTGTTCACGAGTTCCGCGGTTCGTGACTTCGTGAAGCACGCCAATGTCATCGGGGTTCCCGTGATATTGATCCTTCTCGCCGTGTTCCGCTTGGTCAAGCGCAGTCGACTCACACGACGTAAGTATCAGCGGACTACGGCCCCGGAGGTGGCGGCATGAGCGCCGACCGTTTGAAGCAAATCGCCATAGCCCTGGCCATACTGGTTCTCTTGTGGGGCGCAGTCGAAATACTGCGCGGCGGGTTCGACGAACCAGCAACCGATTTCGAGATTCCGGCTGTTGCCATGGAGGATGCGGATACCGTCGTGTTCGAACGAACGCAGGATACGATCGTTCTCGCCAGGCACGGTGACGATTGGACCGTTAACGGCAACCGGGCGTCATCTTCGGGGGTGAGTGACTTCTTTGGACTACTCGAGGATGCATCTCCCGGTCAGCTGATTGCCCAGAACGCCGAAACGCACCGCCGTCTCGCTATAGAGGACAGCACCGCCCGGGGTTTTCGCATTCTCGGGAAGGGCCGTACGCTGGCCCACTTGCTGCTGGGGAAGCGGGCTCCCGGGTTTCGGGACACCTACTTCCGCCGGCCGGGCGAAGACAGAGTGTACGCCGTCCGGACCACCCTCTCGACTTATGTGGATCGTGGGCTCCAGGATTGGCGTGACCGGACGATTGCCCGCGTCGACGCCGATGGCGTGGCTTCGGCGGAGATACACTTGGGAGGTCGGAGTTACGTTCTGCGACGTGAAGGCGATAAATGGCAGCTGCCCGGTGGAGAGGCTACCGACTCTGCGGCTGTGGCGCGTCTCCTCGACGCATACGAGTCGCTGGATGCCACAGGCTTCCGCAGGCCGGAAGAGGAAGTTTCGGTAGACTTCGACCGGCCGGACCGGCTGGTAGCGCTGCGGGACGCGGCCGGTGCCACCCTCCTGGAGTTGGCGTTCGATTCCACCACCGGAGGCTTCTGGGTGCGGAAGACCGGCGATTCGACCGTCTTTCGTATCAGCAATTTCGTTGCCAACCGCATTGCCCCGACCGACAGTACGCTGCGAGAGCGTGGGCAGTGAGATTGCCCTGTCACCTACCTGGTTACGACTAGTATCACCCCTCCGGTGAATCCGGTGCCATAGCGCGTAGTGGCATCGCTCGCGCTCAAGAAACGGATCTCGCTGACGCTGTTTATCCGGATGCTTTCCAGGCTGCGGGGGTCGCCGCCCCATCGGGCGTTGTTGCGGAAGACCACCGGCAGGGGCGACCTGCCGCGGGCTTGCAGCCAAGCAGGGCGGAGTCGCCGTACGGCCTCATAGCAAGTCGAAACCGACAGTTCGGAGAGTTCTTCGGCCGTGATGAGATTCCTGTTGCGTCTTGGGCGTGATTGATCCGGTTGACCACTCGAGGCGCAAGCGCCGCCGAGAACCACGACTGCTAATAAGGAAAGAAAACGGGTGCGACGCATATTATCCCTCCAGTTCATGGCGGAGGCCGGCCACTGCTCGTCCGAGGAGCCCGAGCGGTAGGATCCGGCGCCCTGATACGGGTGTTCCCGTTGACTGTAATGGGGCTTGGTTGGTCGGTATGTCAAGCGTCGTCGATTATGCGCCGGGCCCGGCGGAAGATGGCGTGCCACATTGCCATCGTGAGGCGCCCGGTGTTGGTATTCTGGCGAGAGGGGTGGTAGGAGCACAGCATGATGGTCCCGTCCGGCAGGACGGCCTCGGCGCCGTGGACGAACGGGGGCCGGTGGCGAGGGGCGAGTTCGTCCCACCACCCTGAGGCCTTGAGCCAAGACTCGTATGCAATCTTTCCCAGCGGAACGACCAGGCAAATACTCTGGAGCAGAGCTAGTTCCGCGTCCAGATACGGGCGACAAGCAGCGAGTTCCCCCGACGTAGGCTTGTTCTGCGGTGGGGCGCAGCGGGCGGCGGCGGTGACGTAGCAATCGAAGAGTTCGAGCCCGTCGGTGGCAGAGACCGACTCTGCCTGGTTGGCGAATCCGAAGCGGTGGAGGGCTTCGTACAGCCAATTACCGGACGAGTCTCCGGTGAACATGCGCCCCGTGCGGTTGGCGCCGTGGGCGGCCGGGGCCAATCCGACGATGAGCATGTGTGCGTCGGGGTCGCCAAAACCGGGAACCGGCTTTCCCCAATAAGATGATTCGCGGAACTCGCGTTTCTTTGATTCTGCAACTCGCTGGCGGTGGTCTACGAGACGTGGACACCGGGAGCAGCGGATGACAGACCGGTGGACCTGTTCAAGCGATGGCCATCGTGATGAGTGTTCACGCATATAGCTTATAGAATAGCGACGATGTTTCAGCCCGGTCAAAGAAGGCAGCAGAGACCGGGGAGGCGGGCGCGGCAGAGGTGCTAGACGTCCAGGTTCTTCACGTACCTGGCGTTCTCTTCGATGAAAGCACGCCGCGGCTCTACCTCGTCGCCCATGAGCTTCTCAAAGAGTTGCGAGGCGTTGAAGGCCTCGTCGATTTCTACACGGAGAATGGTGCGCGCCGTGGGGTCCATAGTCGTCTTCCAAAGTTGTTCCGGATTCATCTCGCCCAAACCTTTGTACCGCTGAATTATCACCTTACCCTTGGCGCCACCGTTGGAGAGCCGCTCGATGTAGGAGTCACGTTCCTCATCGTTGTAGGCGTAATACTCTTCCTTGCCTTTGGCCACACGGTAGAGGGGAGGTTGGGCGATATACACGTAGCCGGCTTCTATGAGAGGCCGCATCTGAGCGTAGAAGAAGGTGAGGAGGAGCGTACGGATGTGTGCGCCGTCGACGTCAGCGTCGGTCATGATTATGATCTTGTGATAGCGTGCGTCCTCCAACTTGCAGTCATCCACGCCCACTCCGGTCCCAATCGCAGTTACCATTGCGCGGATTTCCGTGTTCGACAGGATTTTGTCGATGCGCGATTTCTGGACATTGAGGATCTTACCGCGCAGCGGTAGGATAGCCTGGTAACCGCGATCGCGTCCCTGTTTCGCCGATCCACCGGCGCTGTCTCCCTCGACTATGTACAGCTCGGTAATGGAGGGGTCCGATACGGAGCAATCCGCGAGCTTTCCGGGAAGGACGCCGCTTTCCAGAGCGCTTTTCTTGCGCACTAGTTCGCGGGCCTTCTTAGCGGCCTCTCTGGCCCGCGCCGCGCTCGTTGCCTTCTCGATGACGGCTTTGGCTACGCTGGGATGTTCATGCATGAAGTTGCCGAGGTGCTCGTAAACGACCGTCTTCACGATGCTCTCGACTTCGCTGTTTCCAAGCTTCGTTTTTGTTTGTCCTTCGAACTGCGGCTCCTTCACCTTTACGTGGATGACGGCCGTGAGACCCTCGCGAACATCGTCGCCGGTGAGGGAGAAGTTCTCCTTCTTGAGCGATCCCCGCACCTTGACGACTTCATTGATGGTGCGCGTGAGGGCAGATCGAAAACCGGTAAGGTGGGTTCCGCCCTCGTGCGTATTGATATTGTTGACAAACGAGAAGGTGTTATCGGAGTAGCCATCGCTGTACTGCATGGCGATGTCGATCTCGACATCGTCCTTTACGGTGGTGATGCTGATGGGATCTGGGTGGAGCGGTTTACGATTGCCACCGAGGAAGGTGACGAATTCCGGCAACCCTTTCTTGAACAGGAACGTTTCTTCACGGGGAGAGTCGCCCCGGTCATCGGTGATGCTGAGGCTGACCCCGGCGTTGAGGTAGGCCAGCTCTCGCAGGCGATTCGCGAGCGTCTCGAAATCGTATCGCGTTTCGGTGAAGATTTCCCTGTCGGGTTTGAAAGTGATTTTCGTACCTGTCCTATCGACCTTGCCCAGAACCTCGATTTGCCTGATAGTGTCGCCTCGCTCGAAGGCCATGTGGTGTTCCTCGCCATCGCGCCACACCCACACGTCGAGTCGCTCTGATAGGGCGTTCACCACCGACACACCGACACCGTGCAATCCACCAGACACCTTATAGGTGCTTTTATCGAACTTGCCGCCCGCGTGAAGCATGGTCATGGCGATTTCGAGGCCGGGTTTTTTCTCGGTTTTGTGCATGTCCACCGGAATGCCCCGTCCGTCGTCCACTACGGTTACCGAATCGTCGGCATTGATCGTCAACTCGATCGTCGTACAGTACCCCGCCAGCGCCTCGTCGATCGAGTTGTCCACGACCTCGTACACGAGGTGATGCAGTCCGCGAACGGAGGTCGAGCCAATGTACATGGCCGGCCGTTTGCGGACGGCTTCGAGACCCTTCAATACCTGAATAGAATCGGAGCTGTATTGATTGTCTTCGGACGGCTCCCTGTTCGTATCTTGTTTCTTCTCCATTCGCTCCTCTTTCGGCTAGCGGCTGCCAACGGTTCCCGGACGGGTCGTCATGCGCCGTTTCTGCCTGGTTGTCGCTTGCGTGAAGCGTTCTCCTGTGTTCCTCGTCCTGCCTCTTGCTCAATGGTTCCCAGCATCCAATGAATGCGCTTCACACGCTTTCCTTTTCTTGCCAATTCCTCGATGATTGTGGGCGACATGAGCTGCAATTCCTGCATCCATGCGGCGGATCGGACGCGCACTCGAAGCGTTCCACTCGCGTCAACCGAATCAGGCTCTGTCACCCTGGCCACTTGGTCTCCGACCAACTCCGCCCACTCGTTCACAATGCTTGCCTGCCCGATGCGTCGCATGAGTCCGTGTCGTCCAAAATACTCTTGGAGGATTTCGGCGACGGCGCCTGCGCCCTTACGTTTCAAGCTTCCCTCCCCTCATGGTCCATCGAGGTCGCTCAAAAAGCTCCGGCGGCACCTCTGAATCACGGGGGGCGGCCACTATCGCCTGCCCGGGTAGGGTATCTCGTATCAAGGTGAGTAAGTTGGCCTGTCGTGCATCATCCAATTCGACGAACACGTCGTCATACAACCCGATCGGTAGCTGGCCCGTCGCCTCGGCCAGTGTCTCGGCTTCGATCAGCCTGAGGGCAATCGCAGCGGTCCGCTGTTGACCTGCCGAGCCGTAGGTTTGTAGGCTGTGATCCCCCAACGACAACTGCAGGTCATCCCGGTGAGGACCCACTGTCGTCGTCCCCCGGCGCAAGTCGCGATCGATGGTCGAAGCCAATAACATGCGCAAATCCGTGGCTTCCTCCTCGGCCTTTGTCCCGTGGCGGCGGTACCGCAACTGCGCCGGCTCTGGCTCGCCAAGAGCCTCACAGATCGCGCGAAAGCGTCCCGTCCTACGCTCCACCCAGGTCATACGCGTTGAAAGCACGATGGCGGCCGCCTCGGCAAACGGTGTGTCGAAGGCCTGGGCAGTATCGCCGTGTCCCATACGCAAGGCGGCATTTCGCTGCTTCAGCGCCACTCGCATTGCAGACAGTGCCACCAGATACCTCGGCTCGCTGAGCGACAGCAGAACGTCGATGTAACGCCGCCGGCCCGCTGGGCCGCCGGCCACGATCCCCCTGTCCTCCGGCGAAAACGGCACCGCAACGATTCGTCCCACGGCGGCACCTAGTCGCCGGACAGGCTCCCTGTCGACGGTTACCTTCTTGCGTCCTCCGGCGACCTCGTATCCCGCAGTCACACGCGTGTTCGCCGATCCACCGACAAAGAAGCCGGGTGCGCCAAACTGCACGAGTTCGCGATCCTTCGCACCCCGAAACGAGCGGAACAGCACGAGATAATAGATCGCCTCTAACAAATTCGTCTTGCCCTGGCCGTTGGCGCCGATAATGACGACGCCGGCTTCGGGCAGCTCGATATCCAGCGAGGTGATATTCCGAAAGTTTCGGACGGTGAGATCGGTCAGCTGCACCTAAGACCCGCTCTCGCACGACCCAGGATCACCACCCAGCGAACGACTCACACCCAACGATCGTCGCCGCGCTCAAAAAAAAGCCACGGCACACCACTAGGCGTGCCGCAGCGAGACCGCGCATATTAGGTTACGCATAGCACAAAATACCTGGTTCCCGGCGTCAAATCAACGCGCGAATAGGAATCGGGGTGGTACGTGCGAAGCCTCCAGTTCGAGCAGCCGCCGTTTGACGCCGAGCCCTCCTCCGAAGCCGCAAAGCTGTCCGTTCGACCCTACCACGCGATGACACGGAATGATGATGGGAATTGGATTGCGGTGGTTTGCTGTTCCTACCGCACGCGCCGCGCCTGGCCTACCCACCGCTTCGGCTATCTCCCCGTAAGCCCGGGTTTCTCCGTAGGGAATCTGTTGGAGCGCCCGCCAAACGGCGCGCTGGAAATCCGTTCCTGCCGGCGATAGGGGGACGGTGAATTCAGTGCGAGTCCCGGCGAAGTACTCGAGCAACTCATCGGCAACTCGGCATTCGAGGGTGGTGGCCGCCGTGCGGGAAGCCGATCCGCCGAAGCGGATCTCGGTCACCGCGTCGTGCTCGAGAGTGACCGCCAGCGACGTCAGGTCTGTGCGGATCAGAAAAGGGTTCCGTTGGTCTCGCGCGCTCGTCGACAGGTGCTCCGCCGTTGCTGTCACCGGAGGTCCCTCCGTGCTGAGGTATGCATCAAGCTAACGACGAGCCTAAAACCTCGGTAGCTTCTACGACCATGCATACGGACGCAGTGAAATGGACGTCCTCGGGGGCGGTTTACCTGCTCGACCAAACTCTCCTCCCCGACGAGACTGCCTACCTCGAAGTCGATACGATCGACGCCATGGTTGAGGCCATTCGAGCGCTACGTGTGCGTGGTGCCCCCCTCATCGGTGTCGCCGCCAGCATGGGAATTGCGGCGGCAGCAAATAGGATGGCTGTAGACGGCTCTTTGCCGGGGGAGAAGACGGCGGCGCTTAGCTGGCTAGAGTCGGCGTGTGACACCATGGCCCGGGCACGACCCACTGCCGTCAACCTGGCCTGGGCCGTGAACCGACTCCGCAGCGCTGTGGTGGAGAGGCTGAGTACGGTGAATGACGACGACACGGCGGAGGTGATGGTGAGGACATTGCGCCGGGAGGCACAGCGCATGTGGGATGAGGACGCTGCGATGTGTAGCGCCATGGCCACAGCCGGCGCCGTTCTCCTTCCAGCCGCCTCCTCCGTAATGACACACTGCAACACCGGCATGCTCGCCACCGGCGGTATCGGCACGGCCCTTGGTGTGATCCGCATGGCGCACGAGCAAGGGAGGGTGAAAGAAGTATATGCCTGCGAGGCCCGGCCGCTGCGCCAGGGAAGCCGCCTGACTGCCTGGGAGTTGGCTCGTCTCGATATCCCGTGCACCGTCGTGGTCGACAGTGCCGCAGCCACGGTAATGGCGCAAGGTCGGGTCAACGCCGTCATTCTCGGCGCAGACCGCATAGCCGCCAATGGCGACGTCGCCAACAAGATCGGCACCCAGAACCTCGCGATCATAGCAAAGGAATACGGGATTCCTTTTTATGTGGCTGCCCCCACGAGTACTTTCGATCTCGACGCGGCCTCGGGTGTCGCCATACCCATCGAGGAGCGCCCGGCCGACGAGGTCGCCACGGCGGAGGGAGTGAAGGTCTATAACCCGGCCTTCGACGTCACACCGGCCCATCTCATCAGCGGCATCATCACCGACCGCGGGGTCATCGAGCCGCCCTATGGTGAGTCTATTCGGCGACTGTTCGACTAAACGGTAGGATGGGCCGTCAAACGGTCCGGTCGTCCGACTAGAGAGTGTCAAGAAGGAGCGGCAACTAATTGAAATCAGTGCTTGCGATCGATCAGGGTACCACGGGCACGACCTGCATGGTGTTTGCGCAGGACGGGGAAGTGTTGGGGCGCGGTTACCGTGAGTTTACCCAGCACTTTCCCCAACCGGGATGGGTGGAGCACGACGCCGAAGAGATATGGCAGCGCACCCTAGACGCCGGGCGCGACGCGTTGCGGCAGGCCGGAACGACACCGAGCGCCGTGGGGATCACGAATCAAAGGGAGACCATCGTCGCGTGGGACAGGCATACGGGACAACCGCTCCATCGGGCCCTGGTTTGGCAGGACCGGCGTACAGCCCAGCGGTGCCGCGAGCTGGAAGAGGAACTTGGAGCCGATTATGTGACCCGCCGAACAGGATTGGTCTGGGATCCGTACTTTTCGGCCACGAAAATCGAGTGGCTGTGCCGCAACGTGCCCGGCTTGCGCGACCGGGTGGCTGGGGGAGATGCGGTGTTCGGGACTATCGACGCGTGGCTGGTCTTCCGGCTCACCTCAGGCGTGTCGTTCGTGACGGATCACTCCAACGCATCGCGAACACTCCTCTACAACATCGACCGCCGGGAGTGGGACACGGATCTTCTGACTCTGTTCGACGTGCCCGTGACCGCGCTACCCGAGGTTCGCCGTTCGAGCGAGGTGGTGGGGCTCGTAGATGGAACGCACCTGGGTTTCGAAGCTCCTATAGCCGGCATCGCGGGAGATCAGCAGGCTGCGCTCTACGGGCAGGGCTGCTGGGAGTCGGGTCAGGCAAAATGCACCTACGGCACGGGGGCCTTCTTGTTGATGAATGTGGGAGACCGTCCGGATGCGGGTCGCCCGGCGGGTGGCATGCTCACCACGATTGGCTGCGATGCCGGCGGTGCTCCGGTATTCGCACTGGAGGGTTCGATCTTCATCGCGGGCGCTGCGGTTCAGTGGTTGCGTGATGGATTGCGAATCATCGAGAGCGCCGGCGATACCGAGGCAATGGCGCGGGCGGTTCAAGATACCGGGGGCGTGTATTTCGTGCCGGCGTTCGTCGGTATGGGCGCGCCGCACTGGGAAGCGGAGGCACGCGGAACGATCGTCGGGTTGACCCGGGGCACCACACGAGAGCATCTGGTTCGGGCGGCGCTCGAGGCGATGGCCTACGGCACCCGCGACGTTGCGCAAGCCATGACGGAAGCGTCGGGCATCGAGCTGAAAGTGATGAAAGTGGACGGTGGTGCGGCCGCGAACGATTGGTTGATGCAATACCAGGCCGACGTGCTCGGCGTGAAGGTGGCCCGTCCCGACCTGGTCGAGACCACGGCCCTCGGCGTGGCGGGGCTGGCCGGGTTGGCGACCGGCGTGTGGCGGAGTCCGGAGCAGTTTGCAGCCAGCCGTACGTACCGGTATTTCGAGCCCGCGGCAGGCCGGGACGGGGAATATCGTGGATGGCAGCGTGCGGTGGACGCCGCGCTTCACTGGGCCAGAAACCGGTGAAACGGGGTCTGGCACCCCGCCGTCCTGGACGTGTCATGGGGTCATCGACGGCCGAGGCGGAGGCCGGGAAACGATGAAATCCTGGTGAAGCCGGCTTTAGGGAGTGGATCGGACTTCCCTACTTCGTAAGCGCATCCTTATATTACAGCCATGACACCCAAAGCAAAGTTCGTGCTTGGCGCCGGTCTGGTGACCCTCACGGTGGGATTTCTCATGGCCGAGGGCATCAAGGATACCGGCGTATATTTCTTGATGCCTGCCGAACTGGCCGAGCGCGTTGCATCTGATGCGTCGATGTATGAAGTGGGAATCCGCGTAGGCGGCACCGTCGTCGCCGGCAGTATCGAGCGTGATGTAGCCACAATGACGCTCGAGTTCGAAGTGACCGACGGCGAAGCGACGTTCCCGGTTACGTATCAGGGCTTGGTGCCTGACACGTTCATGGATGACGGAGAGGTGGTGGTGGAGGGCAGGCTGTCGCCGGAAGGCACGATCCACGCTACGACTGTTTTGGCGAAGTGCGGATCGCGTTACGAAGCGGTTGCCGAGGACGTGGCAGAAACCACCTACTGAATCGGGCATCCTTTGAGTTGATTGCCCGACGGCATGACCACGGCGTGTTCCGTCACTGATCACGCCGTTTCTCGTTGTAGCCTCAACATCTGACCGGTTTGTTAGAAATCCTTCATATTCGTCTCATCGTCTCCCCACGGACTGGCACGTTCTTTAGGCGGAAACTCGATCCTACCGGACCCGTTTTGACGCCGGGCCGCCTGCCCGCAAAAAGCCAGCAATTCGGTCGAGCGAGGGTTCGATGCTGTCAGCCAGGTCCCAAGCGGTATGGATGCGTTGACCATGTTGTGGCAAGTCAACTCATGAGGTGCTGTCTTGGCTAACCCTACGACGAAATGCCCAGGTTGTGGCAGCGCGGCCACGGGCAAATTCTGCAACAATTGCGGTGCGGCGCTCCACCGTACCAGCTGCGCTTCGTGCGGTGCCTCGCTGACGCCGGGTAACAAGTTCTGCCAGGAGTGTGGCAGCTCGATCGGTGCCGTGACGTTCGGAGCCATGGCGCCGGCGAAACCCTGGATCGTTGGCGGGGCTGTGGTGGCCATCGTGAGTCTGGCGGTGGTCGTTTGGACCTCGAGGGCGCGCCCCCCGGCAATCGAGCCTGCCAGCCCACTGTCGAGTCAGCTCGACTTCAGTCTGATGTCGCCGCAACAGCGGGCGGATAGCCTGTTTAACGCGGTGATGCGGGCGCATTCCCGTGGCGATCAGTTCGAGGTGGTGTCGTTCGCTCCCTTGGCCCTAGAAGCATACGGGTCACTGGGGACGTTGAGCAACGACGCCCGTTTCCATATTGGAACGATCTACTCTGTGGCTGGGCCGATGGAGATGGCCCTGGTGCAAGCCGATTCCTTGGAACTGGATGTGCCCGGTCACCTCTTCGGTGCAATGCTTCGGGGCAGCATAGCGCGCGTCCGGAGAGATACCGTGGAGCTCCACCGTGCGTACCGGGCGTTCTTGGACAATTACGAATCCGAGACGGCTGCTGGCAGGGCCGAGTATCTGGAACATTCTACGTCGATCGAGACTTTTCTCGCCCAAGCCCGGGAAGCGGCCGGGAGCGACGGCGGCGGATGATCGAGCCCGGTTGGCTTCGGTTGGTTGTGGGCTTTCGTTGGGCCCTCGGGTGGCGAGTGAACGGGGTATATTGCGATGCTGAAGATGGAAGCATTCCGACGGATCGTTGGTTTCACCGCAAGCAGCGGCGGTAGCCGCGAGGCCTCATGACTATTCTGGGACAACTCGCGCTCGGTTTGGGGTTCCTCCTCGCGATTTGGGGAACCGTGGTTGGCGCCATTGCCGGCCACACCGGGCGGTTGGAACTCGTTCTCAGTGCACGGCGCACGGTCTATGCGCTTTTTGGGGTGATGGCGGTTGCCACACTCGCCCTCATCATTGCGCTCCTCAACAACGATTTCAACGTGGAGTACGTCTGGCAGTACACCAGTCGTGAGTTGCCCACGGTGTACACCCTTGCCGCCCTTTATGCGGGGCAGGCCGGTAGCCTGCTGTTTTGGGTTTTCGTCCTCACGGGGTTCGCCGCCGCCGCCATCTGGCTCTCGCCGAGTCGCTATGCACGGTTGTTGCCGTATGTCGGAGCGGTCACGTGCGCTGTCGCCCTGTTCTTCCTTGCGGCGATCCTGTTTTCGGCCAATCCGTTCGATCGGCTTCCGTTCACGCCGCCGGACGGCAACGGGCTCAACCCGCAGTTGCAGAACCCCGGCATGGCGATACATCCGCCGATGCTCTACCTCGGCTATATCAGCATCACGATCCCATTCGCGTTTGCGGTGGCGGCGTTGCTCTCGCGCCGGCTGGATGGGGATTGGATACACGCCGTTCGCAAGTGGACTCTATTGTCCTGGGTGTTCCTTTCGGTCGGGATCACACTGGGGATGTGGTGGGCCTACGTCGAACT
Source organism: Gemmatimonadota bacterium (assembly GCA_022566515.1). Lineage (GTDB taxonomy): Bacteria > Gemmatimonadota > Gemmatimonadetes > Gemmatimonadales > GWC2-71-9 > B3T1B10. The sequence continues at coordinate 6,061 of JADFIT010000044.1, read as the reverse complement.
CGGCTGGGGTGGATATTGGGCGTGGGATCCGGTGGAAAACGCCAGCTTCCTGCCGTGGTTGACGATGACCGCGTTCCTGCATTCGGTAATGATTCAGGAAAAACGGGGCATGCTGAAGAAGTGGAACGTGATCTTGATCGCGCTGAGTTTCATGCTGTCGATCTTCGGCACGTTTATTACGCGCAGCGGAATCATCTCCAGCGTGCACTCGTTCACGCAATCCGACATCGGCTACTTCTTTCTGGTTTTCTTGGTTCTTGCAACAGGGTTTCTGATCTGGTTGTTCTGGTCTCGGCTGCCGCTCCTGAAGTCGGAAGGTCATCTCGAGAGCATGGTGTCCCGGGAAGCGAGCTTCCTGTTCAACAACTTGCTGTTGGTGGGAATGGCGTTTGCGATCCTGTGGGGCACGATGTTCCCCATGATCTCGGAGTTGGTCCGCGGGGTTCAGGTTACTGTGGGGCCGCCGTTCTTCAACAGGGTCAACTTCCCCATAGGCCTTGCGTTGCTGGCGCTGACCGGCATCGGACCGCTCATTGCATGGCGCAAGGCGAGTCCAGAGAATCTGAAACGCCAGTTCACGATCCCGATCGCCGTCGCCTCGGTGCTCGGCGTCCTCCTGATCGCGTTGCGGTTCGGTGACTTCTACGCGGGTGCCGCGCTGACCATCGGTTTGTTCGTCACGGTGGCGGTTTTGCAAGAATTCTGGCGCGGTGTGGGCGCGCGGCACCGGTTGCACGACGAGAACTACGCGCTGGCGCTGGTCCGTCTGGTCGGCCGTAATCGCCGCCGGTACGGTGGCTACGTGGTGCACCTGGCGATTGTGATGTACTTCGTTGGCTTTGCGGGAACCGCGTTCCGCACCGAGTTGCGGGCGACGCTCAACCCCGGTGAGAGTGCTACGCTTCGCTCGGCCTACGGATACGATTATACGTTCACTCACGTGGGCGTTTCCACCTTCCAATCACTGAACCGCGATGTGATTGCAGCGACGGTGGAAGTGAAACGAAACGGTGAGCTTGTGGGATTGATCCGCAGCGAGAAGCGGCAGCACTTCCGGTGCCGCGTAGCGGTGTCGCCGTGTCCGAACGATCCCCAATACAAAGAGGCAAGTTTCCAGCCCTCAACCGAGGCCGGCATCAGGAGCGATTTGCGCGAAGATATATACGTGGTGTTCGCGGGCGTGGCGGAAGGTACGGAATCGGCGGTGTATCAGTTCACCTTGACGCCGCTCGTGTGGTGGATCTGGTTTGGCGGCGTGCTGTTGGTGGTAGGAGGCGTCATCGTCATGTGGCCCGGGGGCGGTCCCACGCGGCGATCACCACGCCGTGCAATCGCGGGGTACAACGTGAAGCTCGTTGATGAGAGGGAGAAAGCGGCGGTATCATAACCCGCTGCTGTGCCCTTAAAATGAGAGGCTCTTAGAAGTGCTGGAACTCGTTACGGGAATCGTCGTTGCGGTCATCGCCCTGGCAGTCGTTCTAGAACCGTTGCTGCGAAGCCAAGGCACCAGTGGTGCATCGCCGTGGGACTGGGTCGAGGACGACGACGACCTGGTTGACCTGGAGGAGTCGGGATCGGCCAAGATCAAAGCGTTGCTGGCGCTGCGCGAGATCGAGTTCGATCGTGCAACGGGCAAATTGTCGGATGACGATTACGCGTCACTAAAGCAGGAATATTCGCAGGCGGCGCTTGTTGCCATCAGAGCGGAAAAGGCCGCCGAGGTGGAGGAGGCCGGCACCGATCAGGTGCTGCCTGACGCTGAGACAGCTATAGCGCGGGCCAGGTCGCAACGATCGGGCGAGTGTCCCACCTGCCAGTACACGCTCGAGCCGGGATCGATATTCTGCTCTAGTTGCGGGCGCTCGTTGCTGGAGGCGGATGCCTCGCCCCGGTGTTGGGTCTGTGGTGCGGATCGGCAGATTACCGCGAGTTTCTGCGGCGAGTGCGGAGAGGCGCTTGCGGAAACGACCTCTCGAGTATAGGTCGGCAGCATCACTTCCCGATCCGAGCGCAGACGAGTTTCTTCAGCGTCTGGAGGACGGTTCGGTAGCCTCCAAGCCTCTGGAAGAGCAGCTGACGCAGTCGGCGTTGCTCCAGCGGCTGACCGATGTGCGAGTTCATGAGAAGACAGGGCGGCGGAGCCATTGGAAGCTACTCGAGATCAGCCCCAAGGAGTTCAGGCTGATTGACGAGACGAAACGTACGGTGAATATCCAGCAGGTGCGTATCGTCGTGAACGGCGTGACGGTTCTCGAGATCATCGATCCGTCGGAACGGCTGGCTATCGAAAGTGATCGCGTAGCCCATCTCAGCGAGGGAGACGAAGTGTCGGTGTATGCCAGTGTCGCCAATGAGACCAATGGTAACGCGAGCGAGACGTACGTCTTCCTTCATGTGTTTCACGCTCTCGCTGATCGGACCGGATGGCATCGGTTGTTGATGGAGTACAGTCCTGATCTCGGTGAGTACGTGGCTGGGTGGGTGGTCCGTCACTCGGGGCGCGAGCACGTCATGGTAGATGCCCTCGATTCCGGGTCGTTTGACCTAGAAGGCGAGTACCGCGCCAACATTTGGGGGGTTCCTTACCGAATCGGCGAAACCAATTCGGGTGCAGCCAATTAGATCAAATCACGAACTAATAGAGAAGGGCGGCTCACTGGCCGCCCTTCTCTTGCCCCCAAGGGTTTCGGGAATCAAAACTCGAATTCCTCCATCTTTCGTAGACTGATCTTCAACGGCACGACTGTGGCGGTTATGCACAGCAGCAGCACGCCAGTGAAGGCGAGCATCATCGATGTTGTGATCTGCACACTCTCTCCTCTGAAGGCTGCGTTCATGTAGCCGTACACCGGCATGGCTTCGAGCATGATCACGGCGGCAACGAGGACAATCGCGGTCATCATGAAGACCAGCCCACCGAATGACGTCGGGATCTGTGCTGCGTTCTCGGTTTCGAATTGCGGATAGAGGGTGCCGAATCCCAACGCTAGCGCACTGATGGCGAAGGTGAGGAGGATCATGGTGGTCACGCTCAACGTCATCATGAATGGCGTTGCGTGCAAAATGATGTTTGTAAACACCGTGATGACCAGAGCGATAATCAATAGCGGCACGGTGCCGATCCAGTATTTCGACCACAACAACGCGCGCAGGTCGAGCGGGCTCGACCGGAGGAGCCACATCTGGCGTCCTTCGAGGGAGATTGATGGGAAGATGAAACGTGCGGCGATCGATGCGAGCACGAATCCTGCAAGACCGAGGTTCAAGAACGAGATGACGGACACGAGGCGGAACGCCACTTGCTCTCCTCGGAACAGCGGCAAGGCGCGAATGTTGAACAGATAAATGACCATGAGGACGCCGAGCAGGATGAGCTGGCTCCACTGTGTTGTGTCCCGAAAGAAGAGCTTCAGATCCTTGATGATGAATTCGCGTTTGGCCACCGCCAGAGGCTTGAACAGGGGATCGAGCATCGCCCGCCAAACCCAACCTTTTACGAACCGCTCCGCACCCTCCTGCGCCTTGGTGAATCCAGTAGCGTACAGCGCGCGATGAAGCAGGGCGCCCAGAACCACAAGAGAGGCGGCGGTACTCCACAACATGAAAATGGGGAGTATGTCAAACGGACCCACCAGGAATCCCATGAAGCTGGTGGTGGCCCATTCGCTCGGCAGCAGCGGCGATGTTGGGGTACGCAACAGTGTGATGTAGTCCAGTAGGCTGCGAAAGCCCTCTGGTTGGGCGAGTTGCTCGGGACGTATGATGCGGAACAGCAGCACCAGGACTCCGGCCGCTACGATCGTAATGATGGACAGAATGTCTCGCGTGCGTTTCGCTGGGAACACGTTGACGAGCGTGAGCGTGACGGCACTGCCGATCACCGCTGGAATGACCATCAGTGGGAAGAACACGAAAATCACGTAGGGAGCGAACAGCCATCCACCATCGTACACCACCCCGTAGGCCGCGAAGATCGGCACGGCCATGAGAGCTACCATCCACGAGCTGTGCACCATGGTTTCGCCGAGCTTGGCGAGGTAGAGGTCCAGCCAGTCCACTGGGGACGAAGCCAACAAATCGAGGTCCTTGGCGAGAAAGAAAGACGAGAGGGCCGTGATGATGTTCGAGAGCAGCAGGATCGCCAAGAACGACAATAGGACGAGCCCAAGGAGTTTGCCGGCGAGGAGCGGGCCGATCTCCGCGACACCATGGAAATACCGGAGGACGCGATACAGCCCGCCGAAGATCATCACCCAAAACAATATTCCGACCGTACCCAGGAGCACCGCCCGGCCACCACGACCCCGTTGGGCTGCGCGCGTTCTCGCGAGCGCTGTGCGCCATTTTGGCGCAACAATGAGCGATAGCGCCGTCGTTCCCACCGCTAGTCCTCTAACACAGCTGCGAGCTCGCGGATGGCAATGCCTCCGGTGAGTTTCAGGAACAGCTCTTCGAGCGAGGCATTGCCGGCGGCGGTCTGTTCGCGCAACTCGGCCATCGTTCCCTGTGCGACGATCTTCCCTGCCTGGATTATGGCGATCTTGTCGCACATGGTCTCTGCAATATCCAGGGTGTGTGTACTCATGAGAACGGTGCCGCCCCGATCCACAAACTGACGGAGGATGTCTTTGAGGAGTCGCGCCGCCTTGGGGTCGAGGCCAACCATAGGTTCGTCGACTACGATACATTCGGGGCGGTGAATTAATGCGCTCGAGATGATCAACTTTTGGCGCATGCCGTGGCTGTAAGATTCGATCAGCTCGTGCTTCCACCGAGACAGTTCGAACACCTCGAGCAACTCGTCAATTCGTTTTTCGACGACCTCGCCGTCCTGCCCATAGAGACCGGCCACGAACTGGAGGAACTCGGCTCCGGTCAGCTTTTCGTAGAGGAACGGGCGGTCGGGGATGAATCCCAGTCGCGCTTTGGCTGCCATGGGATCGGCGACTACGTCGTCACCGCCGAGCCATATGCGCCCCGCGGTGGGCCGCATGATTCCGGCGATGATGCGCAAGGTCGTCGTTTTTCCGGCGCCGTTCGGCCCAACAAAGCCAAACATCGTTCCACGCGGCACATGAAGATCGATGTTGTCCACGGCCACGAACTTCCCGTACGTCTTGGTAAGGCTCTCCAACCGAATCATGGGTTGCTCCTGTAGTCGACTACATCGAGGGACAGTCGGCCGATGAGTCGTATCAGTTCGGTCTGGCGGGCCAACCCGCCGATGGTGAAACGAAGATGTGATGCATCGGCTGGAAACTGCCCGAAGGTCGGATCAGTAGCCACCCAATCGCCGAGGTAGACCTCGGGCCACGCGTGGTAGTAAAAGCGGCCTCCGGCGTATACCAGCCCGGCTGCCGTCCGTGCCGGCAGGCCGATCGCCCGAGCGAGCGCCACGAACAGCACGGTGTGTTCGTTGCAATCGCCACGCCGCGTCTCGAGAACCGCCACGGCGCTGGGGATGCCTAGCGTGATTTCCTTGTCTAGCTGTTCATAAACCCACTCCGTCAGGAGCCGGGCAGCACGCAAAGGATCGCGGGTCCGGCCCACGATCTGACGTGCTTGCGCCTGGATGCGAATGTCGTCGGATTGCACGAGCGGCTCCGGCGTGACGTACTGTCGGAGATCCGCCTGCGTCGCCTCGAGGCGGTAGCTTGCGTTGAGTTGCGACGGACCTTCTTGCGTCACGATGAGCGTGTCGCCAGCCAACGCCTGCCGTCCTCCCACGAGATCGAATCCCTCCGGATCGATTCCACCAAGGACCACACGCAGCTCGCGGCGTTCCTCGGAGAGGTCGACGTTGGATGCGATGGCTGTCTGTTGAATGATGTCAGCTGCCTCGAAGTCGGCGATGGCCAGATTCCGGTCTCGCCTCTGGAAGTTGTGGAAGGCCAACTCGAACGCAGTTCGCTCGATGGTGAACCCCAACGGTGATGACGCACTGACGACGCGGCCCAAATGATCGATCCACGTGTCCAACGACACGCCGTTCACTTTTTGCTTCACCTGCCACGCCGTAACGGTGTCCCAACGCGCCGCGACCCACCGCATCGACGTGGAG
>JADFIT010000191.1 GCA_022566515.1 Gemmatimonadota bacterium | reverse complement strand
GACAAATCCGGCCACCCGCTCAACTGCATCCGCCGAACGCCGGTCCGTGCCATCGCGGGGCCGGCGAGGTCGGCCTGCCGGCCAGGGATCGACGACCACGAACCCTCCGACGGTGGTGACCGGCGAATAGGATCGCAGCACTCCACGGTCGCCCCAGCGGCACACCAACGGCGACTCCAGGCGCAGCCTCACGACCCCAGACCCTCCCGGTGGAATGTCGCCTTCAGCGGGAGTGATTCGTGCCATGACCTCGGCGGTACCGACATGCACCCGGATCCGCGAGCGCTGCGTGAGTGGGCGGACCCCCTCCAGAAGCTTCACGCGCACGTCCACGGCACGGCTGGCTCTCCAAGCTGGATCACACACCACCACGTTCCCGCGACCCGCTTGGCTTCTCTCCACCCCCACCAGGGCGAGCGCCGTTCGGCGTCCCGGGTCGGCTCGCGGCGCGCGGCGGCCGTGTACTTCGACTCCGCGCACACGGGATGCCACGTCGGTGGGCAGTATCTTTACTTCATCCCCCGGGGCAACGGTCCCGGCCCACGTGGTGCCGGTCACCACCGTGCCCGCTCCGGCAACACTGAACGCCCGGTCTATCGGCATGCGGAACAAGTCCCCGGTGGTTCGCTCGACCGCCCTGCCGGCCGCAGTCAACAGACCCTCCCGGATATCGTCCAGCCCCTGCCCGGTTTTGACCGACACCGGCAGGGGAGCCTCCCATGAAATCTCCCCGTCACCCCCGCTCAGCTGATCTCCGAGATCGTCGATCACCAGAGCCAGCCAATCCGCTTCAACGAGATCCACCTTGGTGACGGCAACGACGCCGGTGCGCACGCCGAGAAATCTCAGAATGGCGAGGTGCTCGACGGTTTGAGGCATGACCCCTTCATCGGCTGCTATCACCAGCAGTGCCACGTCGATGCCGGTGGCACCGGCAACCATGTTGCGGACGAAGTCTTCGTGGCCCGGAACATCGACGATACTGGCGGAGACCTCGTCGCTCAGGTTGAAATGGGCAAACCCCAAATCGATCGTGATGCCGCGACGCTTCTCTTCTTCCCACCGATCGGTGTCGATACCGGTCAGCGCCTTGACGAGAGCCGTCTTCCCGTGGTCGACGTGCCCTGCCGTACCGATTACGACGTGCCGGGCCATGCTAGCTTCTGCCAGAAGTCCAGGGCTTTCAGATCGCGGCCTTCGGCAACGTGCAAACGAATGAAACGCGACAGCAGTCGTCGGTGCGCCGCTGCGTGTCGCGGCGACAGCGACCGCTCGCCCGAATCGGCGATCCCGTTCCCCTGGCGAACGAACGATTCCAGTATGTCGCGGTCCGCGGCGTCGAGCCTGGCTGTTTCTCTCGATCCGGCACACCGGGAACAGACGAAGCCGCCGTCGGCGACGGAAAAGTCGGCTGCCCCCGATCCGATGGGACGCCCATCCTCGGCGCAGTGGTCGAGCGCCGGGGCAAAGCCCAGCGCCCCAACAACGGCCCACAGCGCTCCCAGGGATACCATGGGAAGGAGAGGGGCATCGACGGTGGCGAGCCTGTCGAGCAGCATCCCGAGCAGCGCGAAGTTTTCAGGGTGGGGCTCCGCAGGAGAAAACCGCAACACCAATTCGGCCAGAGCCATCGCCGATCCATAACGCACCACATTGCGTGATAACGCCGTTCGCTCGTGTTCGAGATCGAACTCCGCAAGTGTCTGCAACTCGCGGCCTGGTTTGATGTAGATCTGCGCGATGCCGTCACTCAGCGGCTGAAGCCGGGCCCCGAATTTGCTCTTGTTACGCTGGGCGCCCTTGGCAATGGCACTCACCACTCCGTGGCCCGGTGTCGCGAGCCGGACGATCTTCGACGACTCGCCGTAGCGAAAGGCGTGCAGCACGATGGCTGGGGTGGAGACGACTGCCATGGTGGGAAATGTACTACGTAGAATATCCAATATCGAATATTGAATAATGAATATCCAGTATTCATTCTTGGATATTGGATATTGGATATTGGATATTCATCCCATCACCGCCCCACCCGCCCTCCCACAAACACGGTCCGTCCACGGTTCGGAAATCCGAAAGCGCCGGCATACGCTTCGTCAAACAGATTTTCCACTCGCACGGTCCATACCAGCGTCAAGGCTGCCCCGCGCCGAGGTAACAGGTCGAGCTGCGCGGCGAAGTCCACGGTGGTATATGCCGGGAGCACGACCGGCGTGGCCGGGAAGGACCCAAAGTCACGATCATCCCGGTTGCCCACGTGATGCAGGACCAGGCTCAATACGCCCCGATCCCAACCACGGTACGTCGCTGCTGCGCTGAGGGTGTTCGTCGGGCGCCGCAACAGCCGCGCCCCCTCCACGAATGTGGCGCCGTCACCGGAGTCGAACCCCGCGTCGATCACCTCGGTCTCCAGGCGGGTATAGTTTGCCGTGATGGCCAGATCCGCCACCGGCACAATGTTGGCCTCCAGCTCTAAGCCGTAAGCTTCGGCTGCGGCCACGTTCACGTAGTTCGGCTGCTGCGAGAACGTGAACTGGATCAGGTCCTCGAATGTTTGATCGAAGTATGTGCCAACCAGGGTGACGCGGCCGTCGAATAGCGTCCTCTCGAGACCCACCTCCCACGAGAAAGAACGCTCCGGTTCGAGGTCTGGATTCCCCACAACGAAACCGGTGGCAAAGTTTTCGAAAAAGGTGGGTGCCTTGAAGCTCCTGCCGACGGAGGCACGCAGCTTGGTTCCCGACAGCCCGTATGCGGCGGCGACACGATAGGTTTTGAACGTCCCAAATGCCTCGTTGTCGTCTAGGCGACCGCCAACCACCACGGAAAAGCCGGCCATATTCGCCAACAACTGAGCGTAATATGCGCGATTGGAACGCTCCACGTCGGTAGATCCATTCGAAGGACCGAATTCGCTCTCGGACTCGCTGAACGTTCGCTCCTCCTGCTGCTCGAGTTGTGCCCCTGCGGTCAGTATGATACCGTCGTCGAAATAGACGTTCGTGCGTAAATCGACGCTTTGCCTGCTCAGGTCCTGAATGCTTCGAAACGCAAAAAACCCCTGCGTGTCGTTTTCGTCGTCCTGCTCATCGTTCGTACCCCCACTCACCACGTTGGAGGCCAATACCACTCTGGCCTCTACGCGGTCGGTGAGAAACCGCCCCGCCTCCACGCCGATCGTCGTCACCTCGTTGACCGAGAAGGCGTTTTGATCCACCAGGTTTCCCGCACCATCCGTAGGAAAATGGAATTCACTATCCTGATATCGCAGTGAGAAGGCAATGTCCGTTGCGTCGTTCGGCCGCACCTGGAACAGACCGCTGACCACCAGATTGTCGTAGTCGTTGTTGAAGTCGTACGAGCCGTTTGTCATGAACCGATCGATGGCCAGCGTGTAGTTCGTATGCTCCGCCGCTCCCGACACGTCCATATCGAAGCCGACTGAACCGTACGTGCCGGCGCGGCCCCCTGCGCTCACGCGGAATGGGCCATCGCCCCGCTTGGTGAAGATCTGCACCACCCCCACCGTGGCGTCCGACCCATAGAGCACACTCGCGGGGCCGCGCAGGATCTCAATTCTCTCGATGTTGGTCACCGTGAGGTTGGCGAAGTTGAACGCACCCCCGGGTTGGTTCACGGCCACTCCATCGATGAGCACCTTGACGTAGTCCGATTCGCCGCCGCGGAGAAAGAGCGACGTGGCGGCACCGAAGGACCCGTTCTCTACGACATACAGGCCCGGCACCGTTCGCAAAGCGTCCGAGACGTTCCTGATGCCGCGAGCCTGTAGCTCCTCGCCGAGCAACACCGTGATGGACGAAGCCAGGGCGCCGGCCGACACCGGCACTCTCGTGGCGGTTACGGTGACGTCCTTGAGACGGATCGTATCCTGCGTCTCCTGTGCCGCTGCGGCGGCGATCAATCCAACCATCGCGACAGCAAAGATTACGAGAACTCTACGCAGTTTCATCGGTTGCTCCATTTCTGTGGCTAATCATCTTGATGTATCGGTTTGCTTTCACCGGACTTCAACGGCACGAACTGGGGTACACCCCTCCACATATCGACCTCAACCGGCCAGCCGAACACACGCTCGAGCACCTCCCGAGTGATGACTTCGCCGGGCGTTCCGGACGCTTCCGTCCGTCCATCGTTCATGACCACCATCCGATCCACGAACCGCGCGGCCAGGTTCACGTGGTGCGTTACGACTACGCCGGCAATACCGTCTCGGTGCACCAAGTCGGAGACGAGTTCGAACACTTCCATCTCGTGGCGGATGTCGAGGTTCGCAGTCGGCTCATCGAGAATCAGCGCCTGGGGTTCTTGTGCCAGGGCGCGCGCGACCCGAACCCGCTGCCATTCACCACCCGACAGTGTCGAGATCCGCCGATCGGTGAATTCCACGACGTCACACCGTTCCAGTGCGGATTTTACCGCCGCCCTATCTGCACGCCTTGGCGCCGCGAGGGCGCCCATGTGGGCGTAGCGCCCCAGGAATACGGTCTCCTCCACGGTCAGCGGGAACACGGGTTCTTCCCGTTGTGGGACAACGCCGATGATACGGGCGAGTTCCCGCCGGTTCCACTCTCCAACGGGCTTTCCGGCAACCGTCACACTACCAGCACTGGCACGCAGGACTCCCACCAACAGTCGGAGCAGCGTCGTCTTCCCACTGCCGTTGGGGCCTACGATCCCCACCAATTCACCCCTCCGAATGTGCAGTGTCACGCCTGCAACGGCGTCACGGTCAACACCGGGGTACCGGTATCGAACAGCTGCCAACCCCAGGATCACTTCGCCCATCGTCGCAACAGCAGTGCGAACACGGGCACCCCTACCAGAGCCGTGACGACACCCACAGGCAATTGGCGTGGAGCAAACGCCGTGCGGGCCACGGCATCCGCCGCCGTGAGAAGGGTACCGCCGAGCAAGAAGGCGGCGGGGAGCAACGTGCGGTGCGTGTGTCCGAGCACCATGCGGACGGCATGGGGCACAACCAGACCCACGAAGCCGATGATACCCGAGACTGCCACGCAAGCCGCAGTCAGCAGCGACGCTGAGACATAGAGGTGCAGTTTCAAACGGTCGACGTCCGTGCCGAGGAACTGGGCCGGTTCCTCGCCCAGGGAAAGCAGGTCGAGTGGTCGATTGGTGTAGTACAAATACGCCAGTGGAAGTGCGGCGTAGCTCGAGAAAATGCCCAGCACCTGCCACGACGCGGCATCGAAACCGCCGAGCAGCCACATCATGGCGTTCCGCAGCTCCGCGGCCGACGACAGCGAGAAGATCGCACCGAGGATCGCTCCGCCGAACGCACTCACGACGACTCCGGCGAGGAGCAAGACTCTCGGGTCGATACCGGCTCCTGCTACCAACGCCAGGCGGTACACCAGCGCGATGGCGACCAGCGCGCCGATAAAAGCCGCCGCCGGAACGGCCCAGGCACCGCCCGCGTGAAGGGCGATGGCGAGAACCGCCCCCACTCCGGCGCCACCTGACAGCCCCAAGAGATACGGATCGGCGAGGGGATTGCGTACGAGAGCTTGCAGGGTAGCCCCGGTCACCGCCAAGCATCCACCCACCAGAAACGCCAGCAGGACACGGGGCGCACGCAGTTGGCGCACGATCACCACGGCCGTGTCGTCGCCTCTTCCAACGAGGCCACGCATCGACTCCGGCCATGACAAGTCGGCGGGACCAAGGGCGATGCCGGCCACGACAGCGGCAACTGCCACCGCCAGTAGTAAGAACCATCGCATCACCGCGTGGCCTCCATCAAAGCACGGCGCAGCGTTTGCGCGGCCTGGAACGCTCTCGGCGAAGGATACTCGAACTCGGATCCCTGCACGAATACGAACCGTCGGTTGCGAACCGCGTCGACGGTCTGCCACTCGGGCCGCCGGGTGAAGGCCGGCGCTTCATCGGCAAAGAACAGAATCAGGTCGGGGTCGCGCTCCGCAATCGTCTCAATGGTGACCGGAGCCGACGGCGCATCCACATCACGAAAGACGTTCTCCGCCCCAGCTAGATCGAGCAGCTCACTCAGGAAGCTTTGGGCACCGATGATGATAGGTGGGTTGTCCCAGGCAAGGATGACCACCCGCACGTTGGATGCAGGGTGTGGCGAGCCTCGCGCTGAATCGCGCTGTGCCTCGAAGGCCTGCGCGAGACTGTCCGCGCTTGCGACCCTATGCGTGAGCCGGCCGAGCAATCGGGCGCCGCGGGGTACGCTGGCCAGGCTGTCCAAGCGAAGGCTGACTGAGGCAATGCCGATGTCGGCAAGGC
>JADFIT010000043.1 GCA_022566515.1 Gemmatimonadota bacterium | reverse complement strand
CCTCGATGACCCGTCGGAGAATCGATTGATGAGCAGAAACGGTGCCACAACTCCCAAAGTCCGCAACATGTTTTACTGCAATGGGTTGCAAAGCGACCCCAGCCACCTGCCAACCTGGGATGTCTCCTGTGGAGTACAGGGACATGGCAGTGGAGACAGAAGCGGCAGGAAGGGCAGGTATCGTCGGCCCTTTCTCCCAGCTATTGTCGGGGGCATGCAGCGGCAAGCCGACGACCGGCCGGAAGAGCTCGAGCGGCGGCGACACGCTTTGCGGTGGGTCGAGTCGTTTGCTCCCTCTCACGAGCGGGCGGCCCGCAGTCGGCGTCTCACACTCGAGCTGTTGCGGGACTCACCCGCTCCGTTCGACCGCTCGCGTTACGACCCTGGCCACATCACGGCCAGCGGATTGGTGCTCTCGCCCACCGGCGAGCAGGTGCTGCTGGTGTTCCACAGTCTCCTTCGGCTGTGGCTTCAGCCAGGCGGCCACGTGGAGCCGTCCGACGACGACGTCCTGACGACGGCGGTTCGAGAGGTGCGGGAGGAGACGGGAATCAGCGTGCTCACCGGCGTCACACCGACCCTGGTGGGGGTAGATGTCCACCAGATCCCGGCGACCGACGGGGAGCCGGCACATTTTCACCACGACCTGATGTTTCGCCTGGCCGCGGAGGGCGATACCATCGACCCATCGGCGGAGGTCCGGGAGGCCGTATGGTGTCCCATCGAGCAGCTTCCTGAGTACCACGTGGACGAGGTGTTGCTGAGCGGTGTTGAGCGGGCGATCCCGTCAGGTCCGCCATAGAGGGCGTCGGCCACACCCAGTCCGCTGGTAGCCGACACATGTCACCAGGGAGTACATTGGCGTAGACCACGACCGGTCACGGGTCGCACAACTCGAGTCAGATAGGTGAAGGCATGGCTGTCTTGGATCGTTTTTTGAATGTGATGTTCGACAAGGATGCGCAAGCCGTCGTACTCGAAACCGGGAAGCAGGTGCTACTGCAGATCGACGACGACCAGCACCCGGTGACGAAAGATCCGGTGAACACACCCAAGATCCTGCACCTCGTGAAAGAGATCATGCCGGCAGGCATGCAGCCCCAGCTGGACGGTGGCGAGGGCCGTCTCAAGTTTGGCTATCTCCTCAACGATCACCGCGTGGACGCAGAGGTCGACCGGGTGGGAGAGAACGTCACGGTAGTGTTGTCGCCGGCAGCTCCCCGCAGGTCGACGGCGGCGATTTCCGTGCCCGCCGAAGCCCTTCTCATGGAGTCGCCCGCTGCCGCCGTCGCACCATCGGGCGCCGAAGCCGGAGCGCGCGACTCGACTGCCCGTGCCACCGAGGTATCGGCTCGTGCAGAGGAACGCATACAGGATTTGCTGCGGTATCTGGTTGAGTCGGACTCGTCCGACTTACACCTTCGTGTGGACCTACCACCGACGGTGCGGACGCACGGGGAGCTGCTACCGGTTCCCGATCAGGGCAATCTGAATCGGGAGGACGTCGAGGATATGGTCCTGGCGATCATGCCTGATCGCAACAAGCAGGAGTATGCCGAGTGCAGCGACTCCGATTTCGCGTATGAAATGATCGATCTGGCGCGTTTCCGTGTGAATGCCTTGCGCGATCGCAAGGGGCCTGCCGCCGTGTTCCGGGTTATTCCCAATGAGATCCTGACGGCGGACCAACTTGGGATCACGCCGGAAGTGCAGGCGTTGTGCTACCTGACCAAGGGTCTCGTCCTCGTCACCGGTCCAACGGGCAGCGGCAAGTCGACGACGCTGGCGGGTATGATAGATCTGATCAACAGCACGCGCGCCGATCACATTATCACGATCGAAGACCCGATTGAGTTCGTTCACAAGAACAAGAAGTGTATCGTCACGCAGCGGCAAGTTGGCTCTCACACACAGTCGTTCAAGCGGGCGCTGCGTGCTGCATTGCGTGAAGACCCTGACATTATCCTGATCGGCGAGATGCGTGATCTCGAAACCGTAGCCATCGCCATCGAGACAGCGGAAACCGGTCACCTCGTGTTCGGGACATTACACACCACTACCGCCGTCAGCACGGTCGACCGCATCATCGATCAGTTCCCGGCCGACCGGCAGGATCAGATTCGCGTCATGCTGTCTGAGTCGCTAAAAGGGGTGATCGCGCAGGTTCTACTCAAGAAGATCGGCGGCGGGCGGGTACCGGCGCGGGAGATCCTCATCTCGAACCACGCGGTGTCCAACCTCATCCGCGAAGGGAAGACTCACCAACTCATGTCCACCATTCAGACCAACAAGAAACTCGGCATGATCAGTTTGAACGAGTCGCTGTGTGAATTGGTGGACAAGAAGCTCGTCGAGCCAGAGGAAGCGTATCTCAAGGCGGCGGACAAGGCCTCGATGCATACGATGTTGAAGCAGCGGGGCATTACGTTGGATACCAAACAGTAGAAGGCAGTAAGCATGCTTACCGCTTACTGCTAGAACAAAAACCCCCGCCCGATGCTAAACGCCCACCGATTACCGCTCCATCCGTCTCCGAAGCGATACCCGAGATCGAACCGCCCCACGTTGATGCCCGTGGCGCGGGTCGCGCCGATGCGAAGTCCGAACCCGACGTTGCCGCCGTATTGCGGCTCCGTGAGACCATCGAACCACGCGCCGCCATAGTCGACGAATCCTGCTGCGCCGATACCGAGCACTCCCAAGAACTCATCCACTAGAAAAACGCGATGCTCAAAGGTTCCCCAAACGGCACGATCTCCCGTGAGCGAGTGGGGGCCGAACGATCGCGGGCCGATTCCGTGACCCAAATCAAACTCTCGACCCGGAGCCGGTCGCTCCAATATGCCAGCCTGGACGTTCAAGAAGGTCGCCTGACGGTTAAAAAACTGTGAACCCAGTGTCATCGACACTACGACACGTCCCGAGTCCAATCCCGCGGAAGTGAACAGCCCACCGGCAAGCAAGCTTGCCCGGAGGAACCCGAACGGAAGTGACACCCCCGTACGGGCGGTCACGCGCGGCCCGATACCCGTCCGCTCGTATCCAAAGGCAGAGGGAGCAATCCAGCCGAAGACGCGCACCGTCGTGCTAAGATCTAGATCTTCCTCCCGCGCAAACCCGTTGTAGTGGGTAACGACCTTGAAGTTTGCCCGCCCGTATTCAACAAAGAGACCGACTGCTGCCGTCACGGTATCGGGAACAGCCAACCCGGTGTCGCTCTGTAGGAGAAAGTCCTCGCGCTTGATCTGTGCCGAGATACCGATTCGGACATACCGACCCGTCGTCGCAATCGGTGCCACGGCTGCATCAACCCGGTTGAAGAACGCACGCCGCTGGAAGGGGATGGTGTCCTGATCCAACGGGCTCCGCGTCACGAACTGGAGGACGCGCTGATCTGCACGCTCGCCAATCAACTGGAGCGAGCGGCTGTCACTAAACGACCTGAACGGGGAACCAACCGCCCATCCACCGCGCCGTCCGTCCGATAAGGTTTCGTAGAAACCATTGGCCGCAATCCGAGACCCGAACGCGCGACGAAGGCGGGTGCTGACTCTAACAGCCGTTCGATCAACGTCCTTCCGGTAGCTCACGTCCACCTGCGTTGCACTGCCGAGAAAATTTTGCTCCGCCAACCCGGCAGCCCACGTAAAGGTGCCTCCGGTGAACCGCCCGTTGAGATTGAGTTGCGTACTCCAGCCATCAGCCGTCCTAACAACGACCGTCAACCGCCCCTCCACAGACGAGGAGTCGATGACCACGTCGCGGAAGATTCCCAGCGCCCGGAGATTGCGCTCGGACTCGGCCACCTTTGCTGAATCGTAGGGTTCGCCGACGCTGAACAACAGCTCACGACGCACGACACTCGCACGCGTGGTGAACCTGATAGCATTCGCGATGCGGAAGAGGGCGTTTCCACTGGCTTCGGCACTGCCGAACACGTTTTCGGTGATGACAATGATAGTGTCGACCACGGACCGCCCGGAATCAGATGACTCCTGGGAGCGAGCTGATACTCCGATAGCGACCATCATTGCAACTACCATGGTCAACGTGCGTGGCATGGGTTCAAAAAAGGGGAGCCTACCCGAAAAAAGGAAGGACCTGGATCACAAGGGTCCAGAAGGCACTAACCGCATCGTGCGGGGCGATCGGAGAAGAAGGTTCGATTAGTACCGACCGAGGAATCTATCTATCTCCCACTCGCTAACGCTTGCTGAGTACTCCAACCACTCCTGGCGCTTCGCTTCCATGAACCGCTCGTAAATGTGCTCACCCAACGCATCCCGAATCACCTGGTCCTTCTCCAGACAGTCGAGCGCCTCATGCAAGTCACGTGGCAACTCCTCGATACGATGCTTGCGCCGCTCACGGTGACTCATCGTGAACATGTTCTTGTTGACCGGGTCGGGTGGGGTCAACTCTTGCTTGATGCCGTCGAGCCCGGCCGCCAGCTGAACCGCCAGCGCCAGGTATGGGTTGGCTGCCGGATCCGGCATGCGCAGCTCACAGCGCGTGCTGCGCCCCCGCTTCTCCGGAATGCGGATCAAAGGCGAGCGGTTGCGCATGCTCCAGGCCACGTTCGTCGGCGCCTCGTATCCCGAAACCAAGCGCTTGTAACTGTTGACCAGCGGATTCGTGACCGCCACAAAACCGCGAGCATGCTTCAGCAAACCAGCAATGTAGCTCAACCCGACCCTCGATAGCTGCCATTCGGCGTTTGGCGCGAAAAACGCATTTGTGTCGCCTCGGAACAACGACTGATGCGTGTGCATCCCGGAGCCGTTCGCCCCTTGAATGGGCTTCGGCATGAACGTAGCGAGGAATCCGTGACGATAGGCCACGTTACGAACGACGAACTTGAACGTGGCCAAGTTGTCAGCCGTCTTTACGGCATCTGCGTACTTGAAATCAATCTCGTGTTGCCCATGCGCAACCTCGTGGTGACCGGCCTCGACTTCGAATCCGAGCATCTCGAGATCGTTGATGATCAGGCGTCGCAGCGGCTCCGCCTTGTCGACCGGCGCCAAATCGAAATAGCCACCCTTGTCGTGCGTATCCAGCGACGGTCTGCCCTCTTCGTCTACCTGAAAGAGGAAGAACTCCGCTTCGCAACCGGCCATCATCGAGTAGCCAAGCTGGGCCGCTTGCTCAACCTGCCGCTTCAGGGCGAGACGCGGACAACCCGTGAATGGCGTGTTGTCCGCGTTGTAGATGTCGCAGATCAAGCGAGCGACACGGCCACCCTCATCGTCGTAGGGAAGAATCCGAAAGGTTGCGAGATCCGGCTTGAGGAGCATGTCGCTCTCTTCGATGCGTACGAAACCCTCGATGGACGAACCGTCAAAGAGGATGTCCCCGGCGAGAGCCTTCGCGAACTGACTCTGGGGAACCTCCACGTTCTTGTTGATACCAGTGATATCGGTGAACTGCAGTCTCAGGGAATCCACCTCGAACCTCTCGGCAAGCCGGAGGATGTCCTCAGCTGTGGCGCCTTGGGTGGCTAGGGCTTCGGACGACAACTTGGGCTTTCCCGTGGATTCCAACGTGAGGGGGATTGCTTTGAACGGCACGGTGCTCTCCTTGCATGTACGGGGGTCGTCGTGGCAACAAGCGCTAGATGGGAGCATCGCACCGCCCCGGTCACACGGACTTAGGGACGCCCTCTTCTCTGCGTTCACGCCAACACGGATTGTAGGAGACGTACAGCATGGTGTCAACGGTTTGACACCTTTTCTGCACAATTTATGCTATTTACAGCAATTCTTGGCCCACAATTTGCATGGCTGAACAGTTTTTCAGGCACTACATGCACTTTATGTGTCTTTTTACTATCAGATGCAGGGGGACAGAGGAGGCACAAGAGGCAGGGTTAGACGGGAGGCACGGGTACCGCCCGGGTGAGACCCGGTGGGCTGGTGGCAGCGAGTCAGCCCAGAGAGTCCAGCAGGCTCCACAGTTCCTGGGCGGAAAACTCACCGAACCTGGTATTGACATCGCGCTCAGCCCACTCGAGGAATATCCAGCCCGATAGCCGGTGCGTATTGCCGGATACGAAATGAATGCGGCCCCGGAGGCAGTTCATTTCGTCGTCGCGAACCGATTCCAGCAGCACATCCCACCTGTCGTCCCCCCGAGCCAGCTCTCCCATCTGGCGAGCCTTGATCGAGGCAAGAGGCGGATCGAAGCCTTTGGACGCTGGAGCCCCAGACTTGTCCGACGAGCGCAAAGTCATAGTCGCTACAGTAATGCAGCGCCATTGGGCACGCTAGCGCGTCGCTTCCAGGCAGCCGGTGGAATCGATCAGAATCCCGAATCGATCCCGAAAACGAAGGCGGCCAGCGTTGGTGAGGAGGGCGCCACCGGCTACTCGGCATGGCGTTTTTCCCGAAGCGTCGACGAGTTTACATTCCAAGCCGCGCAACCAGAGGGCTCATGTCAGAGTACACACAGGAATGCTCCCGGTGTGGCAAGCCGGCCGGAGGAAAATTCTGCGGCAGCTGTGGGGCGGCGTTGTCCCAAGCCACGTGCCCCTCATGCCACACCGCGCAGCGTGCCGGCACGAGGTTCTGCCATATCTGCGGCACACCGTTGAGGCGCAGGCAAAGGCCGGCGACGAGATCCGCCACGGCGGCATGGATAGCCGCTACGGCCGGCGCCCTGGTCGTCGTGGCGTTCGTCGCCGTCCGATTCATCGGTGGGCCGCAATCAGCGGATCGCCTACCCATCGGCCCCGCATCGGCCCCTGCCACCGTGCCGGATATCAGCCGGATGACGCCTCGTGAGCGGGCCGATCGTCTCTTCGACCGCATCGTGAGAGCCGCCGAAGCAGGGGATACGGCGCAGGTAATGCAATTTCAGCCGATGGCTCTTAGTGCGTACGCCATGTTGGGACAGCAAGACAGCGACTCTCGCTACCACGTGGGATTGATTCACTCGCTCGCCGGCAACTTCGCGGCAGCGCGAGCCCAATTGGATTCCCTGAGGGCCGTAGAGCCCGACCATCTCCTCGGTGCAATGCTCGCCTTTACCATTGCCGAACTGACCGAAGACGCCGACGCGCGCGAGCAGGCGTACAGCGCGTTCTTGGAAGCCTACGACGCCGAGATCGCATCACAGAAGGCCGATTACCTGGCACACGAGCCCGCGATTCGGTCCTTTTTCACCGCGGCACGTCGGGAACGGGGAGCAAACAACTAGATGCCTACGATACATGTAGCCCACAGTCCGGATTCTGACGACGCATTCATGTTCTGGGCGTTGGCCACGGACCAAATTGACACCGGCGACAGGAAATACGTTCACGAACTCGCCGACATTGAAACCCTCAACCAACGGGCGTTGAAGGCTGAACTCGAGGTGACCGCTGTTTCAGTCCATGCCTACGCGCACTTGTCGGACACGTACACCATCCTCCCCCACGGTGCATCGATGGGTGATCGCGAATACGGGCCTCGCCTCGTGGCACGGGCCGCAAAACCCGACGACGTGCGCGCAGCAATCAAAGGGAAACGGATAGCCGTACCGGGAGAACTCACCACCGCCTTCCTGGTATTGCGCTTGTTTCAGCCGGATTTCAAAGCGGTGATCGTGCCCTTCGATCAGATCGAAGCCGCAGTGGAGAGTGGGGAGGTCGATGCCGGGCTGTTGATCCATGAAAGTCAGCTGACATACCAGGACCGGGGCCTGCAACTCTGGCTCGACGAGGGCGCATGGTGGTATGAGGAAACCGGGGGACTCCCACTGCCCCTGGGCTGCAATGTCGTTCGTAGCGATCTGGGTGACGACCTGATTCGCGCCGTGTCTCGGGATCTACGGGCCAGTATCGCTGCCGGGTTGGAACACCGCGATGAAGCGCTCACATACGCATCGCAGTTCTCCCGCGGTTTGGACGACGGTCAAGCCGACAGGTTCGTACGAATGTACGTCAACGATCTCACGCTGGATTACGGCGAGCGAGGACGGAAAGCAATGACCGAACTGCTGAACCGAGCGGCCGAGGCGGGGTTGATTCCGGCCAGAGTGTCGGTGGAGTTTGTTGACGAGTGAGAGGGGAGAAGACACATGATAAGAAGAAACCCGGGGGCCGAAGCACCCCGGGCTCTAGTGGCCGGACGACGCCGCCGTCAAACGCCGCACACGGCCACAATCTATGTCAACGAGCTTTGGCTTCTATGCACTGCTCCGCTCGGTAAATAAATTGCGGGTTTCACTTGGCGTCTGCTTCATCAGAATACCCGCGACTACCATCATTTGATCCTTTCCTGACAAGCCAATCTTTTGTTTCGCCTCTTCCACCGTGTTAGATGCGGCCTGACCGAAAAAAGGTTGCAGGCTCCGGGAGTCCTATCTAATTCGGCGGATCCTCCCGAGTCGCGACGTGGCCAACGAGTCGGCCGCGGCGCCCCGCCGCAAAACCAGTTTGGTGTTGGCGCCTCCCAGTCCGAGGCCCGTAGCCTGAAGGCGAATGACCGGACGAGAAACCCTCAGCGAAACACCGTAGGTGGCCGGTCCGGACGCAACAAGAAACGTCGAATCCGAAGACCCTTCAAACACCGCTCGCAGATCGTCCGGCGAAAACTCTATCCGGACCCGCCTCCCACTTAAAACAGCTGCGAGCCGTGCGGTGCGATAAAAGGCGATAGTTTCGTTCATCGCCCTGCCAACCGCTAATCTGTCCAACGTCTTAACAACCCTCGGAGTTCCAACGGCTGCAAGGATGCCGATGATCACTACGACGGTGAGCACTTCAATCAGGGTAAAGCCTCGTACCATGCCGTAAAGTGCGTTTGTCACCAAGGGATTGTTGTACCCGATGGACGCGGCATGCGGCGAGAAATTGTGGGAGGCCTGGGCTGGCTAGAGGGAAACAGGGGTGGTGCGTTTAGACGGGCAACTTATACTGAGTCATGCCCCACGCCGCACCCAAAGATCCGCTCCTCGTACTACGTCAGTACAGTCAATTCGCCCCTTGGAACCTCCACGACCTGGCGGCGGTGGCGGGGGCGCTCCTCGAAGCCTCCGGTGTGCGTCCCACGAACGCGGCGGCGAGAGCACGCCCCAGTGACCGCACGATCCGGTACTATGTGGCCCGGGGACTCATGGGTCCGCCGGAAGGACGAGGGACGGCTGCCACGTACTCCTACCGGCACCTGCTTCAGATTCTGCTGATCAAGCTGCGACAGATGGAGGGCGCCCAGTTATCGCAGATCGCCCAGGAACTCGAAGACCAGACCGGTGACGTCATCGAGCGGCGGGTGGCCTCGGCACTGGGGCCGAGCGTGCCGTTTCCCAGCCGGCTGTCGATCGCGAACCCAGAAGCTGCGCGGGGCAAGGTCGGCAGGGCGATTCACTCGTGGTCTGCCCTGGGCGAAGGAACAGGGCACGGTGGCGCCGAGAGCGGCAAGCGGTTCGCCACGACCAAGTGGCATCGAGTCCCTATCGTTCGCGGCTTGGAGCTTCACGTTCATGAGGGACACCCACTCGCCAAGCATATCCCGGAAAGCGAAGACATCGCCGACGCCGTCCGGTTGGCGGTCAACCGCGTTCTGATGAGCGATGAATAGGGCCGAGCACCGAACCGGTGGTCTACATCATGTCCGAACTTCTCAGACTCCGTAGTTTTGCGTAATCCACCTGCCTCCAGTGTGTGCGCAGGCGTCCTATTCGCGAGACCACCCATCAATTGCACCGGGAGCTTCAGATAACCATCGTCTTCGTCATCATCCTCGCCGCGATGGTCGTCTGGGCCATATCGGCGTTCAGCTCACGCGCAGACACGACCTCATCCCGAATCTCGTGAACGCCGTCAGGGGTGCCATGGAGTTCGAGAAAGAGACTCTGGATGCAGTGATCTCCGCCCGGAACCAGGCGGTGAAAGATTCAGGCTGACACACTCCCCACGGGTGGCGTGCAGGCACTCGCCCAAGCCGAGGCGACTCTCCCCAGCGCGGGTTTCTTGCAAACCTGCTTGCGACCCATCCTCCTATGGGACTCCGCGTCGCACAACTCAAGGCGATGGCGTTTCAGTACGAGCGAACGGGAGTGTTGCCGGAGTCGGTGTAGTGGGGAGAGGGGAGAGGGGAGAGGGCTCTTCTCTCCCCTCTAGCGCCTCCTCCACCTGTTTCAGTTGCTGGCAGACCGCCTTGCCGAGTGCCCGATCCAGCTCTCGGGTGCCGATCCGCGCGATCAGCCTTGCGGTGCAGCGTATGGCGGCCATGCGGTTTCGCACAGCCGCTGCCTTCGCCTCGCTGACGGCATCTCGCCCCATCGGCATTCGATACCACATGTAGTGGATTCTACAATTCAAGCCTTCTCCAGCTAGCACCCTTTCAGCGCGTTATGCCTCAGAACATTGCCGGACACCGGATGAGCCAAAAAAAAGGACGGCCGACAACCCCCGAAAGGATCATCGACCGTCCTACGCTCGAGCTACCCGGAGTCAGGGGATTCACTCCCTCTGTTCTTCTTCCTGACGCCGCCGAGATTGATGCATCGCGGTAGGGCTGTCAGGAGCTCCGGCTTCCATCCCCAGGCGGCCCGGCCAAGGCCACAAGGTTCACTCGTGCGGGCGCTACGATCAGGTCGTGTCGCGGACCGACCATTCGCACTGCACACCGAGGCACCATTTCGGTGTGGGTGAGGCAACGCGACTGGCCTCACCTGTTCAGCCGAAGGCGATCACCCGGATCTTTGGCCGCCTAAGCCCTTAGTTAGTAGACGTCCTCCCCGGAATTCTTCGGTCTGAACCCGTCACCCAGAGCGTCTTCGGGACCGGGTCCCGCCCTTCTCCTGAGTGCCGGCGGAGTCCAATATAGGAAGGTCTCAAAATCGCGCAAGTGCCGATGTATCTTCGGTTTACACGATCGCAATGTGCAAAAAATGTGGACAGCAAACTACAGAAAAGACATCAAGTTGGACACTTTATCCACTCAATGTGGAGGCTGTGGAATGTCGAAAACCAATCTTGTTCCACATGGTGCAAGGGGACCGGCTCACTCAGAGGATACCTCCTCATACACATAGGGCTCACCCTTACCTGCAGGCGATAGCAGCACCCCGGCGGCGCTCGTGGCGAACCAGCCCGACAGGAGGTTGTTCGACCCCGCTCTGTCAGGCTCCTGCAGCAAAGCGCCGAGCCAGCGTTTCACATGTCGCAACTCGGGCGCGCGCTTCGAGAGCATCGAGATGACAGCTCCAACTCCGTGAGTTGCACGAATGAAGTGGGCCAACGCGTGGGCCCGCTGGACGAATTCATACGCCCTCACTCCCGGCTCGTCATATAACAGCGAGCCCTCATATGGATCCGCAGGGGGGGCGTCCATTCTCGGCCCCATGTAGACGAACACGCGGCGGCCCTCCCTCCGCCGCTCCACCATGGCTGCTGCCGTCTCTCCACTCAGCCGGGCCGCATGTATGAGGTCATCGTCCGTCAGGATTCCCACGGCCCCGGTCCACTCCAGCGTGGCTAGGGCGCTTTCTAGGGGACACCCGACTTCCTCGTCGTAGGCAACGAAAAGCGGAGCTTCACCGGCTCGGGAGAAGAAATGTCCCAGCGCTTCTCCCCGGTTGGTGAATGGAAGAGTTACTCGGGGCGTCACGGGTAGCTTCGTTTCTCCAACACGTAGTCCCGACCGGTACGGACCTTGCAGCCTAAGGACACGGTCAACCTCCGTGAGGGCATCAGGTGAAGAAATTGGTGTTGCTAGTGCTGGCCGGCTGGGTGGTCCCTCAATCTGTCATCGCCCAGGGATTACGTGAAGTACCACATAGGTTTGTGTTCGTCCAGCCCTTAGGATTGATCTTCGGCGTCGGTACAGTTGGCGTAGAGTTCAGGCTCGGGAGGACGACCACGCTGGAGATCGGCGGCGTCGGTGTGTACTCTCAAGAGGACGGTGTCAGGATCTACGGTGGTGGGCCGGGCATCGGGCTGCGCAAGTATTTCGGCGAGGCCGAGGTTGCCGGATTCGTGGTCGGCGGTCGGGTGGACGGCGTTTGGCTGGAAGCGGACAACTCCAACGCCAACCGGAGGTTCCTGGCCACAAACCCGCTGCGGGACCGTCGAGATCACCTCTACCTGGGTCTCGGTTTGCTGTTGGGATACCGTTGGGTCTCGACCGGCGGATGGTTCGCCGAACCCGCGTTGAGCTACGAGTACTTTGCGGGCCCGCGACCGCTCGTGCCTGGCTCGCAGGACGTGCAGGATGGGCTCGGGTTGTCCCTAGGCGTCGCCCTCGGCCTGGCCTGGTGAGCCCCGGAGCTTCTTCACTTGCCGGAAGCACCGGCCGTGCCCATGCTTCAATCATGAAGCCGATTCCGAGACTCTTCGCCCACGCCGCTCTGGCGACCGTGCTACTGTCTGCCACTCCCTTTGCTTCGGCGGCTCAACGGCGTTTCTTCGACCAACGGGCGGATAGCGTGCAGAACCGGATCCTCAAGCGTTGGGTCGGCGCGAAGGTGAACGGTTTGCCACTGTGGCTGGATTTCTTCGGTGATACAATGCTGGTCGTGAGCGACAACGTCTCACAGTACCCAGTGGATTACGCGCTCACTCCCCGCGCTCTGACCGTCTACGGAGGCACGGGATTGACCCATATGCTCTATCACGCGTTTCACAGACGACATTCCGAGACCGAGGCCTTCCTTCCGGAATCTCCGTTTGTTCTCCGCTACCGGTTCTCCCTCGACAAGCTCCTCGTGGAAGTAGACCAAATCACGATCACGATGACGGAGCAGAACCCACTCGCACGCCCCATCGAAGCGAGTTGGATCGCTGATCTGTTGGATGGCACCCAGATGGAGCTCTTTCTTTCGAGAAGCGGCACGGCTTCACACCGGATACGCCCTGGAGGGTCGCGAGTGTTTGGGCTGTGGAAGCGCGCCGCTCGGAACATCGAATTCGACTGGACGCCCGACTCCCTGGAAGCCTCTGATTCAACGTTGATCTGGACTGGCTTTTTTGACGCCCCGGGTCAGAAGATCCTGCTGGACAGCATTGGACCTGGAACGAGCGTCACCATATTCCGCCGCATCATAAGGTGAGGCTAGATCACCTTCACCGGGTGTAGGGTTTCGCGTCGCTGCTCGAACACTCGTGCCGCTCGGTCGAGCAACGTGTGAACTTCCGAGTCTCCGCGATCGGAGAACTTAACGTTGGGCTCGACCAGCCCCGTGAAACGGCGCACCATCACCAATGCCCGCGTCACCTCACAGAATTCCGGATGCCTGTGGGTGTAACCCGAGGTCAACAGTCCCCGCAGGAACGGTAGTGTGCCCTGGTCGTTCAAGACGTACAACGACTCGAGTATGCGGGGGCTCAGAAAACTGCGGAGGTGGAGGTCGGCCCTCGTCGCGTCGAACAACACCACTAGCTTCCGGGCGGCGGCCTCGTCAGGATAGAATCGGGCCGTCTCGGCTGCGGCGCCCATGAACGCGTGGTGCACACCGGGAACCAGAAAGGTCGCGAACAAGGGCCACTGTCTCCGGGGATGTCGCTCTGCAAGTGAGAAGAACGAGAAGTACCGTCGCGCCAACGGCGCGGTCTCATCCTCCAACACGGTCCGCAGACCTGCTTCGCCAAATCGCTGCGCCACCAGGGCTGCCGCCGCCGCATGTTGCAGTCGTTCGAGCTCGGAGGAACGAAAGGTTCTCAATCGGAGCGCGGCATTGGTGCCCCTCTCCGCCAATGTCGGCAACCGATCCAGTAACCGGAGGAGCAAGCCATCGACCTCATGCACCCCTCTCTCGCCGTAGAACTCATCCCGGCGCCACACCCCGTGGAGGGCCTGCCAACCCAGATCGCTCAGTTGCACGGCATGCCAGGTTCGCTCGAAAGCCTCCGGCGTAGATGCTTCGAGCAACGCCCTGAGGGCCTCGGCGAAGTGGAAGATCCGATTTGACATCTGCCGGGAATCTACACGGCGAACGGCGCACGACGACCCCCTCCACGGTGTGCGTCGTCCTCGCTCGCCCCGGGAGCATTGTCGATCAAGCGCTGGTCGAGCAAATTGCGTCGGGCTGAGAAGCCAACTAACGTTGCCGGTGCACAGCCTCAACCCGGATAGCACAGTGTCGACATTGTCGTTCAGACGCCTTTATGTGTTGGCAACAGCGGTGGTGACGGTTGTCGGGTGCTCGCGCGACGGCCCGATTCTGGTCGGTTTGGCGGGCCCTTTTTCCCAGGATCGCGCCACTTCCATGTTACAGGCAGCCGAACTCGCGGTTCGGGAGATCAATGGTCGGGGTGGGATCCACGGGCGGCCCCTTCAGCTGGTCGTCTTCGATGACAGCGCCAACGCCGATGTCACGTTACGCGTGGCGCGGGAATTGTACGACAACAGCGATGTGATCGCCGTAGTGGGACATTTGACCAGTAGCTCTACTCTGACTGCCGCCCCGGTGTATGGCAGCGGTACCAACCCAATCGTGCAAATCTCGCCCTCGGCGTCTAGCCCCCTCATTACCGACGCCGGGCCGTACACTTTCCGAGTATGTCCATCGGATCTCGTCCACGGATCGCGGCTGGCTGAATGGGCCCGAGCACAACTCGGAGCAGAACGGGCGGCCATTCTTTATCAGAACGATGATTACGGTCGGGGTGTCCGCGCGACATTCGCATCGAGCTTTCTGGAACTGGGTGGTTCGATCGTATCCGAAGACCCTTACGTCGACGAGATCCCGAGCTTCGGTCCCTTCTTGCAGCGGGTACGCCAACGAGGCGGTGCCGATGTGCTGTTGGTCGCCGGCACACGGGCGAGCGGCAGCAGAATCGCTGCCACCTTGGACACTGTCGGAATAAGCATACGGATCATCGCCGGGGACGGCCTGGTCGGAATCGGGCAAACTACGATGGCCGATGGCGTAGTGATCTCTACTGCGTACCTGCCGGATCGTCCGGGTAACCGGAACGGTGATTTCGTAAGAGCGTATCGCGCCGCCTATCGAAACGAGCTTCCCGATTACCGTGGGGCCGGCACCTATGACATCCTTTATCTTCTCGCCCAGGCCCTGGAAACTGTGGGTCCCGATCGTGGACGCATCCGCGACTACTTGGCACGAGTTGGCCGGGACATCGAGCCATTCGAAGGAGTCACCGGACCTATCGCATTCGACGTGAACGGAGATGTCCCCGAGAAAGATGTCGTCATTGGAGTCATCTCCGATGGTCGTCTAATAACGGCGGTCGGTCAATGAAGTGGTATGGTCGATTCAATACGCTGCGGCTCCGAGTCATTGTTGGTGAAGGCGCGCTGGTATTGGGAATCGTGGTCATCGCGGTTTCGGGCATCGCTGCACTCCGGCGTGTGAGCAGGACAGTATCGGACGAGCTACAGATCAACACGCAGCTGGCACAAGAAAGCAGCGCGATGGCCACGGCGTTGTTCGACCAGATCCGTGCCGCAGAGCAATACCTCTCCGACCGCTCCGTTGACGCACAGGCACAGTTTAGCAACGCCGGCGAATTCGCCCACGAAAGTCAGCGACGGTTGCGCTCAATAACCGAGCTCGCTCCGGAGGACCGGGTCACGGTCAATCGTATTGCCGACATCCACGCCCGGGTGGAAGCGTGGTACAGCTATGTCCACGCACTCCACGACCTCGGACGCGGCCAACTCACAGCAACGAAGCAAGCGGCAGATTCGGCCAGGACACTGGCCACCACCCTGATCAACGATCTGCGGCAGCTCTCGGACCGACAGGCATCGGCATCCCAAACGACAGCCGACGTACTCGTCAACATGACGCGCGAGCGCGAGATCATCATGTGGCTGGTGACGGCTCTCGCGGTGATGATCGGAACCACCATCCTTCTAACCACCGTGCAATCCATGGCGCGGCCGCTGGCGAGGCTGGCGAACTTCGCGCAGCGTCTGGGGCAGGGCAATCTCCGACCGGTAGAGTTGGGATCAATGCCGCGTGAGCTGGAAGAGCTTGGGACCGCCATGACACAGATTGGAACGCACCTGCGGTCGCTGGTCATAGAAGTCGCCCGCCAGAGCGATCACATCCTCGCCGCGGCCGACGATCTCTCTGTAATGAGCGAACAACTCGCGGCATCGGGAGGTCTCATTTCGACCGCCATGGTCCAAATGTCACAGGACGCCAAGGCGCAGGTTAGTTCCCTTCGGGAAAGCGAGGCCGCCACAGACGCTTTGCAACATTCCTCCAAGAAAAACGTGCAGGTCGCCGGCAGGGTGGCAGACCTGGGGAGTCAAATCCACCGCCTCGCGGTCAGGCACCGCGAAGACGTGAGCGCCGCTGGTACAACACTGCTCGATCTGGGTGACGTGATTCAGAAAAGTGCGCAGCAGGTCGGGCAATTAGCCAAGCTTTCAGCATCGATCGACGAGTTCGTCGAATTGATCAAACTGGTCTCCTCTCAGACCAACCTCTTGGCGTTGAACGCCGCCATAGAAGCCGCGCGCGCCGGCGAAGGCGGGTTGGGATTCGCAGTGGTTGCCGACGAAGTGCGCCAGCTAGCCGATTCCAGCGCCCAAGCCGCCGATACGGCCACCAACACGATCAAAGATGTCCTCCAGCAGGTTTCCCACGTGACCGCAACAATGGAAGCCGGGCAGCGCCAGGTTGGAGGCATCGAATCGGTCGCCAAGGGCGCGGCCGAAGCACTAGCAAAAATCACGAAAGCGGTGTCCGAGATACAACGGGAGGCACAGGTGGTGGAACAGGCCGCCCGGACCAATTTGAAAACCGTGGAGCGAATCAAGGTGCTGTTGCGAGGTGTGTTCGACACTGCGCAATCACAAGCGGCGTCGAGTGAAGAAGTCTCGGCATCGACGCAAGAGCAGAGCGCGTCGACCGAAGAAATCGCCGCTCAGGCGACCGAGTTGACCCGGTCCGCACAGCAGCTGCAGGCGCTAATCCGCGGACTGCGAACCTAACGCTTCTTCTTCGCCTTTTTCGGCCTGGACTTGGTGGCCTTGGTCTTCTTGGTCGTGGTCTTCCTGGCCACCGCCTTGGGGGTCTTGACCTTCGCCTTTTTCTTGACGCTCCGCTTGGCCTTGGCCGTCACGGTGGCCTTCTTCTTTATGTTCTTCGCCCTGGCCTTAGCCCTGGCGTTCTTGCAGGCATCTTTGACTTCTGCCAGCAGCTGCTCGCCCTCCTCCGACCCCACCAAACCACGGCGGACAGCGAATTGGACGAGTTCGTTGGCGTCGCCTTCACTGAACTCTCCCAGGCCAACCGCCGCTCGGATCGTGCTCACAATAGCATCGGCCACTGGGCTCCTGAGAACGCTGGCGATCCCTGGCAGGCTCTCCAAAAGCGCTGATATCTGCTGACCACGCAGTTGTGCTGCCATCGGTACTCCTTCGACTCGGTTTGGATTTGGGAGCGGCAACCTAAGAAATCCTACCCTCCACGTCAAGCTTGGACCTGTACGGCGGAGATTTTCTAAATGATTGTAAATAAATGTGTTATGGCATCCCAAAGAACTGTGCCCCGGACCGCCGCCTGTCTATCTCGCGTGTGTCTAGAAGGCATGGGCTCGCTGGAGCGTATGGACAGCGGGCTTGCTCCAGATTCGGCTTTATTTCGGTTTTGACTCCGATCGGACCGGCTTGCGCCGAAGGTTTGCCCTGAGCGGTTCTTGGACGCGCCGATATACTATCCATTCTGACTGGGAGAGTATCTCACCCAAGACCGCGCGCGTGCGCTGGTCTATCGGCATGTCCAAGTGCATTTCCAACAGATAATCGGCACCGTCGGCACCGAGTCCCTGCAACCGGAACCCAGCCGGCTGGGGAACGACCGCAGTCACCTCGAGATTGGCGACGGGGACGTATCCGTCATGAGGATTCGCCATCAAAGCCTCCACGGCGGTGGTCTCATAAGGACAGTGAACCCTGGAACCACTCTGGTCAAGTCGTTTCAACCTAGATAAGTTAAGAATTCCCTAAACCCGAGAGGGCCAGTGGGACGTCGCGGCGTCAAGGAATTTCGGGCCGACGAAGCCTTACAGCTGATCTTGGCTGACCGAGATCACGAAGAGCTTCTGTGCCCGAGCTGCGGCAGTGGCGAGATCCGGCGGACCCCGAGGCGGCGCGTTTCGAGCGCCCGGTGGGACCGTCATCGCCAGGTCACACTGCAATGCGTGCAGTGCAGTCGGCGGGCCGTATACGTACCCCGCAACGTGACCCAACCCTCTCATCCTGAGTTGACGGTCTAGGAGAAGGCAATGACGCGTGGCTGGTGACGCTATTCAGATGATGGGCACGGTGAAGGAAGTTCTCCCCAACACCACCTTCAAAGTCGAACTCGAAAACGGTCATGAGGTCCTAGCGTATGTTTCCGGCAAGATGCGGAAACACTATATCCGGATCTTGCGGGGTGATCGAGTGTCGGTTGACCTCTCGCCATACGACTTGACTCGCGGTCGTATTACATACCGGTACAAGTCCTAGGTTTCGTTTCCCAATCGACTCTGAGGCTCGACCCACTGGCTGCTGGCCACTGCCAGCTATTTGAGTCTGGTAAGCAGCCGCCTCCAGCGAATGGCAGTTAGGAATGGCAGAGGAAGAATGCCGTTCTTGTCATAGCTATAATAGACCACCATCGCCCGTCCGTGGATGCGGTCCCGGCCCAGGAATCCCCAATATCGGCTATCGTAGGAGTAGTCTCGGTTGTCGCCCATTGCGAGAAACGAATCCGGCGGGACCACGAGTGGGCCCCAATTTCTGAGGGTCGGACGATACTGCTCGGCGTTTTTCCCCACCAGGTAGCGGCGCTGCCAGAGACGCATTTTAGGGTCGGCCGGGTCACTGGATTCGTCGTACCGCAAGACATACGGTTCATCCACCGCCTCGCCATTCAAGAACACGAAGTTGTCGCGCATCTCGATCGTGTCCCCGGGCGCGCCTATGAGACGCTTGACGATCATAAGCCCCGGTTCTTCTACCGATTCGAACACCACGACATCGAACCGTCGCGGCCGTCGAAAACCCGGAAGCTGTTTATTGGACAACGGGATCTGGGCACCATAGAGGGCCTTGTTCACGAACAGCACGTCGCCAACCAGCAACGTGTCTTCCATACTGCCCGAAGTAATATGAAACGCCCCGACTAGGAGAGTCCGCAGCACAAACCAAAGAACCAACGCAACGACGATGGAACGAATCCAACTCATCGTACGCTCGCCCACGCTTTCCGGCTTCTTCTCTTTCACCATCAGCGAAGACGCGAAAAGAATCGGCTCCAGCGAATCGCCGTCAAGAACGGAAGAGGAAACAGCCCCCGCTTATCATAGCTGTAGTAGACAAACAGAGGCTTGCCTCTGATACGGTCACGTCCAAGGAATCCCCAAAAGCGACCGTCGTAGGAATTGTCACGATTGTCACCCATCACAAAGAACGAGTCCGGAGGTACGACCAGCGGACCCCAGTTCTTGAGCGTCGGGCGGTAGGACTGCCTGTCTTGGCCGTCAACGAGGTATTTCAGCTGCCACGACCGCATGCGCGGATCCCGCGGATCGCTGCTGTTACCTCGCACAACATAATCCTCATCAACCGGTATCCCGTTGAGGAGGAACACATTGTCTTTCATGCCGATGGTATCACCGTGAACACCAACAATTCGCTTCACCACGCTGATACCAGGCTCTTCGACCGAATCGAACACCACGATATCCGACCGCTGCGGTTCACTAAACGCCGGCAAGCGCTTGTGCACGATCGGAAACTCGGCTCCGTACAGCGCCTTGTTGACGAACAGAAAGTCTCCAACGAGCAGCGTGTTTTCCATGCTGCCCGAGGGAATTCGAAATGCCTGCACCAGTAGACTGGTCAGCATGTACCAGATCACCAACGCTACAGCCAGGGACTTTGTCCACTCCCACATTGTCTGCGTCCCCGATTTCGGCTCAACCCTAGCCACCGGCCGTTCCTTCTCGGTGTCTTGCGGTTCCGTCACTGGCATTCAAACCTCATTTCGCATCGCTTTCTACCCAGTCGGCGATGAATATGTTCGTCTCTCCCTCCACACTCCCATAACGATTTGAAGCGAACACGAGTTTCGTACCGTCGGGGGAGAACATCGGGAAGCTGTCGAATTCGCCGCTGGTAGTAACCTGCGTGAGACCCGACCCGTCGACGTTTATCAGATACAGGTCGAAGTTCCGCAAATGCGGATCGCGATGGTTCGAAGCGAAAATGATACGCTCTCCGTCAGGGTGGAAGAAAGGGGCGAAGTTGGCGCCGCCCAAATGCGTCACCTGCCGCTGCTCGGAACCATCGGCGTTCATTACCCAGATCTCCATCTCACTCGGCCGCACCGTATTCTGACCGAGCAGACGCCTGTAGTCCGCCCGCTCTTCGGGCGTGCTCGGATGCCAGGTCCGATACACGATCATCGAACCATCCGGCGAGAAAAACGGTCCACCATCGTACCCGAGGGTGGTCGTGAGCCTCCTCAAGTTCGAGCCGTCCACGTTCATCGTGTAAATGTCGAGATCGCCGTCGCGCACAGACGTGAAGACGATTCTCTTGCCATCCCGCGATAGTGTCGCCTCTGCGTCGTAGCCTTCCTCTGTCGTCAACCGCCGTAGATCGCTGCCGTCGGGGAGCGATGTGTAAATGTCAAAGTCGCTCAGCGGCCACACGTATCCCTGGGAATAATCTGGCGGCGGCGGACACGCCTCGCCGGCGTGGAACGTGCTGGAGTACAGTATGCGATCGTCATTCTCATAGTAGTAACCACACGTCGTGCGGCCCAATCCGTTCGACACACGCCGCAGCCCACTGCCATCGACGTTGACCGTGTATTGCTGGTCGCAGCTCTCGGCCTCACCAGTGCGTTGGAAGATCAGTCTAGTGCCGTCGGACGAGAAGTAGGCTTCCGCATTCTGCCCATCGAACGTGAGTTGCCGAAGGTTTGCAAGTAGGCGCTCGCCGGCCTCCAGCTCGCGGGAGACAGCAGGCGACGCGGCCTCCGAACGCTCACCTCCTCCACAGCCAGCCATCACCAAGGTCATGCCCACCGCGGCGCGCGTGAGAGATGTCGCTCGGGGTCTTATCACAGTCCAACCATCGTTTCGGAGTTCGCACGAGAATCGGCCCCTGACCGGCTGGGCCGATGCAGGGGCCTAAGAATTATAGAGAGGGGCCGCGGCGTTCCCAAGGGCCTCGCCGTCTCGAGGGGCTGGGGTCAGAAAAAGATCCCGAAATCGACTCGCGCCCCCGCGCCCTTCGCATTGCGGAAGAGACCGCCTAGCGACTGGCCCGCCACCTGGAAGAACACGTTGCGACCCTCGAGCGCAAACCCGCCGGAATAACCCAAACCTTGGTGCCCACCCAAGATCAGGCCAACGCGCAGCGGAAACTGACGTACAAATCGCCAGGTGGTGCCCAGATCCATCGTCAGGGGCGTCTCGAAGTCGCCGCTCACCGGCATCGTCGCCGCCACGTCCAGCTGCAGGATTCGATTCGCCCAGGCGCCAGCGCTGAAGCGGATGATCTGGGGCAGCTTCACGTCGACGTCTACCGAGTCAGCAAACTGGAAATTGAGAGCGTCGAACGCGTCTGGTAGATCGTCCCGCGGGTCAGCCGTCGCCAGCGACAGACTCGCCGTATCACGCTCCACGTTGGGAACGCTCACGCTGCCAAGATTGGCGAACATCGCCTCCAACGTGAAACCGTTCGTGGGCCACTCCATCCGGATCAAGAAATCGCCAACCACGCTACTCGGTGCGCTATTGAGACGGTCGACGAAATCGTCGATCCGTGTTTCGAACGTCTCGAACGCCAAGTCGGCCACGATGCTGTCGATGCCGGCGCGCACCACAGTGCTGCTGCCCAGCTGTGGCCTGGCCTGGTAATAGGCACCGACGCGCACCAGCCGGCCGCCGAAGCCAAGGGCCAGGTGCATGCCGTCCTCCGTGCCGAGGGGTCCGAACCGCAATACGGCATGAGCACCCAGATCGACGGTCGCCAACCCAATGCCCCCCGACCCGGCCAGATCGAATCGGTCCTGAGTGAGGTTACCGTCCCGCAGGAGGGACACCAAGCCATCGGCGATCAAACCGGATCCGTATGCCCGGGACTGGGCCGAAAAGCCGAGCGACAGATGCCGGCCGAACGGCCCGCCCAGATAGAAGCCGCCTTCGGCTTGGCCTACCACCCGCACTCCCTTCCCCACCGGGATGAGTCCAATTACATCGAGGAGGTCGCCGGGCAGGATTTTCGAACCGTTCGTGCTGTCGTCGAGAAATGTGTGCGCCATGAAATCCGCAAAATTCAATGCCGAGTTCTCGCCGGTCGCGCCGAACGAGAAGACGAAACCCCAGTGCGGAATCATGACGTGGCGGAACGGATCGATGCGGAACGACGACATGCGCCGATACCCCATGTCCACTCGGGCGGCCTGAGAGCCCTCCGGCACCAGTTGGGCGGCTGCATCCATGGTCCAGAGCGAGAGGACCGCGGCGGCCATCAAAACGCGGCGGCTCATTGGCCCCCCCGTCTAACCAGTATTGTCAGGCCGGCACTCACCACGATCATGTCGTTGGGACGGATGACGCCCCGCCCTCCTCCACCGGTTCCCGGAAGCAGCCTTATTCGAACCCCTGCCGTGAGGGAATCTCCCAGCAGCACGCGCGCCTCCTGCGGGGTGATACTCACCCCGACCGAGTCAACGGTGGATCCCGTTGGTACGCCATTGGCGTCCACCGCCGGCCCGCTCACGACTATCGGGGCGAGCGCGAATCCGCCAAGCTGAACAAGCTGAACGAACACGTTCGAATCGGCCACTGAGCCGGGGGCAAAGACAGCAACTACCTCTACCCCAAAGGCAGTGAAGTTTTCGACCCGCGCCACTCCCCCCACGCTGACGATGCGGTCTACCATGTCTTCTACCTCGGCAAAATCGAGACCCACGCCAGCGGAAACCTTGTTGTCAACTTCGAACTCGATACCGGTCAGCGGAATCGTGAAGTCGAGACCCACGACTACGTCGTAATTCACAATCACCGAATCACCCAACACGATCCGCCCCGACGAGCCATCGCTCGCTTCGGCCGTGCCCGACGCCACGAACGCCACACGCTCGTCGGCGAGGAGTATGTGAGTGATACGATCGACCAGCGGCGCGGCCTGCACGCTCACACTCGCGGTACCGGGGGTGGTGCCTTGCGCCCGAGGAACGGCCAATCTCGTCTGGCCCGGGTCCGCGATGGTGATCAGAATCGGATTGCCACCGGCATCCGTCTCGAAAATCAAGTTTCCGCCGCCGTCGCGCATCAGCTGGCCGCCGGCGTCCAATCGCACGGCTCCGATCGTCAAGTTATCCAGCACGAGCGGTATGTCGGCACTGTTCTCCACGGTCAAAGTAATGGTCGCGGAGTTCAGCGTGGACTGGTCGATGGCGTCTTCCAGCTCATCGAAGTTCAGATCCGACCGGTTGAGCTCCTCGGCCTCTTCCACCGAGAAGCTCTCGCTCAGGTTTTCCAGGTCCACCGACACCAGGGTCATCGGCCGGAACGTAATGTCCGTCGAGACCTGGGACCCCAACCCCGGAACGCACGCACCGAACGACACGCTGGGCATGACTTCGGCAAACATGATGAGGGTGGCGCC
The DNA here is from genome assembly GCA_022566515.1 of Gemmatimonadota bacterium. Taxonomy (GTDB): domain Bacteria; phylum Gemmatimonadota; class Gemmatimonadetes; order Gemmatimonadales; family GWC2-71-9; genus B3T1B10. Next base: position 251 of record JADFIT010000043.1, on the reverse strand, counting down.
GTTGGCGTTCACCGAGTCAACCACAGTCGCCGCGGCTGCGACGAATACGTCGGCAGGAAACGTGACGATCGCGCCGCCCAGCGAGTCCAGCACCATAATGTTGATCGTGGCAGGGCACGTGGTGCCGTTGGTAATGCTCCGCACGATCCACCCGGAAAGCACCGTGGCGCCCACCACGTTCGACCCCGCTGGTGTGACAAGTCGCAGCGTGTCGCGCTGGTCGCCGGGCGCCTGCATTCCCGGCGCACGAG
>JADFIT010000190.1 GCA_022566515.1 Gemmatimonadota bacterium | reverse complement strand
CCTCCGCGGGGTGCCAGACGGCCAACTGACTATTCGGGCCATTAGAATTGGCTACAGCTCCAGCCGGGTCAGCCTTACCGTCGTGGGCGGGGTCGGTCAGGTCAACTTCCAGCTGTCCACCGCGGTGGTGAGTCTCGATGAGATCGTGGTGACGGCCACCGGTGAGCAGCGCAAGCGCGAGATCGCCAACGTCATCACCAGGATCGACGCCACGAAAGCGATAGAGATGGCCCCCACAAGCATCTCGAACATGATCCAGGGTCGCGCGGCGGGAGTCCAGATCATCAACGCGAGCGGCTCGGCCGGCACCGCCAGCAAGATCCGCATTCGCGGCTCCAGCAGCATCTCCCTCACCAACGAGCCACTGCTGGTGGTGGACGGCATCCGCGTTGAGAACGGCTCGCAAAGCAGCGGTTTCGGGAACGGTGGGCAATCGATCTCACGGATAAACGATTTCAACCCAGAGGATATCGAGAGCATCGAGATCGTGAAGGGGCCCTCGGCGGCCGCGTTGTACGGCACCGCCGCCGCGAACGGAGTGATCATAATCACGACGAAAAGGGGCCGTGTGGGACGTCCGGAGTGGAATTTTTATACGGAACAGGGCATCGTCGACGAGATTACGACGTTCCCGAACAACTTCCGCGGGCTGGACGCCGCAGGGGACGATTGCCGCTTGTCAGACGTGGGTGCGGGTCGCTGCACACAGAACGTACTCCAGATGGCTAACCCCCTGGAGAGCAAGACTACCTCGCCCATCGGTCAGGGACGCCGCCAGCAGTACGGCTTGAGCGTGACCGGTGGCACCGAAGATATACAGTACTACATCTCGGGTGAGTGGGAGGTAGAGGACGGCGTTATGGAACTCCCGACCAGGACGAAAGACTCTATCGCCGCCCTGGGAGTAGAGCTTCCGAAGCACGTGAAGCACCCCAACCGCGTGGAGCGGGCATCCATGCGAGCCAACATCCAGGCCCGCCTGGGGGAAAAGACCAACCTCCGCATCTCCACGGGTTTTTCCAGCGCCGATATCTGGTTGCCCCAAAACGACAACAATTCCTTCGGGATGCTCCCGAGCGGCCTGCTCGGATTGAGTGACAGCACCCTGGCCCGCAACGCGTGGGGGTTTTTCACGCCGGAAGAGGTTTTCTTCGTTGAGGGACGCCAGGCCGTGGAGCGGTTCACAGGATCCACCAACCTGACTTATCGTCCCACGACGTGGCTCGAGGGCCGGGGCACGATAGGCCTCGATTTCACCGAGCGGCGCGACTTTCGGTTCCAGGCAACTGGAACGGGGCCGAACTCCGGCACCGCAAGGCTCGGAGACCGGGACTCGGACTCCAGAACCATTTACCGGTACACGGCTGACCTGGGCGCCACCGCCCAGTTCAACCTGAAAGACAACATCACCTCCAAGACGTCTGTGGGTCTCCAGTATTTCCGGAACAACGTCGAGCAGATCGAGACGTCGGGTGAGGTTCTGGCTCCAGGCTCGGGTTCCCAGAAGTCGGCGTCCACGCAATTCATCGACGAGGACTTCATCGAGGAGATCACGCTGGGCCTGTTCATCGAAGAGGTGATAGGCATCAACGATCGCCTGTTCCTTACCGCGGCGGTGCGCGGTGACGACAACAGCGCCTTCGGGCAGGACTTTAGTTTCACTACCTATCCGAAGTTCGGCGCGTCGTATCTGCTCGTAGACCAAGGGCTGGGTACGCTCAACAGCCTCAGGCTGCGGGGGGCCTTCGGAGCTTCGGGCCAGCAGCCCGGAACGAACACGGCGACGAAATTCTTCGTCGGGACATCGATCACGGACGCCGGCGGCGACCTGTCGGGCGTGAGCATCGACAATCCAGGCAACACCGATCTGAAGCCCGAACGGTCCGAGGAGTGGGAGTTCGGTTTCGACGCCACCTTGTTCGACGGGCGCCTGGGGATCGAGGGCACCTACTACACCAGAACCACGACGGACGCGCTGATCGAGCGGCGCTTGGCTCCGTCCATCGGTTTGACCACGGTCCGGACCGAGAACATCGGCGAGACCCGCAACTGGGGCTTCGAGGCCCTGATAAACGCCTCGATCATCGAGGGTCGGAACTTCGGTTGGGACATGACGATCAGTGGTTCTACCAACAGCAACGTGATCAACGAACTCGGCGAGGGCGTGGAGCCAATCATCTTCGGCGCCCAAGCGCACAAAGAGGGCCGCCCGCTTGGCGCGTTCTTCGATCAGACGTTCACGTTCAACGACGCCAATGGCGACGGCATCATCGTGGGTAGCGAGATCACGTTCAGCGATACGTCCGAGTTCCTCGGCTACTCGCAACCCCGGTACGACCTGTCGTGGTTCAACACGTTCAGGCTGGGCGAGCGCTTCCGCCTCAGCGGGTTGTGGGATTACCGTGGCGGCCACAAGAAATGGAACCTCACCGAGAGATTCCGCTGCGGCTTCAACATCTGCCAGGGCCTCAACGACCCCTCGTCTTCTCTCCAAGACCAGGCTAACGCCCAGACGCAGCGGAGCGGTCCGGGGACCGACGCAGGCTTCATCGAGCCTGGCTGGTTCATCAAGCTGCGCGAGGTGTCATTGACCTTCATAGCGCCACAAAGCTGGGCTCAGGCGCTCAAGTTGAGCCGATTCAACCTCGTGCTCACCGGACGCAACCTGGTAAAGATCGACGACTACAGCGGCTTCGACCCGGAAGTGCAGGGCCAAACGGGCAACTTCACCGGCCGCGATTTCTTGACACAACCACAGGTGCGCTACTGGCTGGCCCGCCTGAACCTCACCTTCTGAGGCTGGAGACTATAAAAATGATGAACTACATCACATCATATACCGAAAGACGCCGCCTGTTCTGGTCGGCGCTGGCGGTTGCGGTCGTCCTGCCTCTGGCAGGGTGCAGCGACATTCTCGATGTCACCGACCCCGACATCGTCACGCCGCCGAGCCTGGAGAGCGATATCGGGCTCCAGACTCTCCGCAACGGGGCCTTGGGCGAGTTTACCATAGGCTACTCGGGTGGCGGGGGCCAGGTGGACGCCATAGTTATGCTCGGTGGTCTCATGACCGACGAGTGGATGCACTCCGGCACATTCCCCACGCGGTTTCGCGTCGAGACCAGGAATATCGAACTGGACAACGGTACCCTACAGGGCATGTTCCGGCGCCTCCAGCGGGCGCGCGTCTCGCTGGAGAGCATCGCCGCGAAGCTCGAGGAGGTAGCGGGCGGAGCCGCAGATGACAGGATCGGTGAGATGTACTATTACGCCGGCATGACGTACATCGCCTTCGCCGAGAACTACTGCAACGGTGTGCCCTTCAGCGTGCAACCGGAAACCGGCGATACGGAGTTTGGGGCGCCCGAAACCGGTTCCCAGATTTTGGATCGGGCCGCGGCCCGCTTCACTTCGGCCTTGGGTGCGGCCGGCGTTAGCAGCACCATCGCCAACGCAGCACGCGTAGGTTTGGGCCGTGTCGAGCTGAACCGCGGCAATTTCAGCGCAGCCGCCGCGGCCGTCACCAGCGTCCCGGACGATTTCGTGTTGATGAGCTTCCACTCGTCCAACAGCGCAGGCCAGCGGAACTCGGTTTTCGAGTTCAACAGAAACGCGGGACGCTGGTCCCTGGGAGATCTCAAAGGCATCAACGGTTTGAATTTCCGGACCGCCGACGATCCGCGCATTACGTCGGCGTTGTGTCCGGGGTGCGCGTTCGATAAGTCCGAGCAGGTGCCTGGGACGGACGCCCTGACCGACAACTGGTTGTATTTCAACTACACCAGTCGCGACGATCCGGTGCCGTTGGCAACGGGTATCGAGGCACGGCTCATCGAGGCCGAGGCCCTGCTGGCAAGCAACCCGGCCGGCTGGCTGGCCGAGCTGAACGACCTTCGGGCCGATTGGTCGTCCCTGGCCAGCGTGGTTCGGGGGGATGACAGCGGGACGCTGCCAGCCCTCGCAATGCCCGTCGGGGCAACCGCTCAAGAGGATCTGCATTTCCGCGAGCGGGCGTTCTGGCTATTCTCCACCGGGCACCGTTTGGGCGACCTGCGGCGGCTCATCCGGCAGTACGGCCGGAGTGCGGAAAGCGTGTTCCCCACCGGTACGTACTGGAAGCCCGGGGCGAACTACGGAGTTGACGTGAACCTTCCAGTTACCGTGGATGAAGAGAACAACCCGTCATTCACGGGCTGCATCGATCGGAACGCCTAAGCCTGCGATCCGACAGACAGCACACAGCGGAAGCGAGAGGGGGAGGGGGGCGATCTTGGGAGATCGCCCCCCTCTTTATTTAGTGGCCCTGAAAATAGCGGTGGAGCTAATCGGGGCAGATCTGGCCACCGACCGTGAATGATTCCTGGGTCCTTCTGAGGTCGCCTGGGTTTTCGGGGGGGCTGAACTGGATGGTGGCGGTAAGGGACAGCGGTTGCTTGCCAACCTGGTCCGCGAAGAGCCCGGAACCGAGGGTAATCTTCATCTGAACTTTGAACGTGTACTCATCGGCATTCAAGCTCGGCTGGAAGAAAACCTCGTCGACGGTGAGAAACGAGTCGCCGTTCTCCCAGATGAACTGGTATTGGGTATCCACGAATATTCCATCGGGCACCTCCCGCATGTCGAAGAGGTACAACCCCACCTCAGCCGGCCGGTCCTCGTCATCGAAGCGAAACACTCCGCTTCCCGTGAGCTTGGCGCGATCGCCGGTCATTTGCGCCGACCCTTCTATGGTGATGCAGCTCGGGTCGTCGGGCTCGGTTCCTCCGTCAGACGAGCATCCCAACGCCGTGACGGTACAACTTACGGTCAGCAATCGGAAAACGGCTGCCACTCTCATACACCAACTCTAACGTGTTTGTGGAAACGCCAATAGTGGGCGCCGGGGGGTATATTTTACTTGACTCCGTGTCTCCGGTTCTTGGGCCGACCGCGGTTCTCCGGCAGGTCACCGACGGAGACGGACCGAGAGAGAGAGAGAGAGAGAGAGAGAGAGAGGCTCGATCATGCGCGTTTCATCGCTCAACGTGTCATTGCGGGCCGGCGCAGCAGCACTCTTGGTGGTAGCACTATCTGCGGCAGCGCAGGACGCACGCGCTCACCAGAACCAGGTTACCGTTGTCGGTAGAATGGCCTCTGCCGTCGATAGTTCGGATGTGTACGGTGTCCTCGTTGCGATCCCAGCCCTCAGGCTCAAGGCCAGGACCGACTCCGCCGGCTTGTTCCGACTGGCTGGTGTAAGGACCGGCACCTACGACATCACATTCCGCCGCATCGGCTTTCACCGCCTGGCTCGCACGATAGAGGTGGAGGCATCGGCGGGACTCTTCGACCTGGGCACCTTCCTGATCCCTCCATCTGCCGCGCAGCTCGAGGACCTGGTCGTGTCGGCCACAGCCGATCGGTACAGCCGTTTGGAGGCGGCGGGGTTCTACGAGCGCTCGGAGGCCGGGTTCGGCGCCTTCGTAGACATCGACGACATCGAGCGGTGGGGCCGGGTCGACTTGACGCATATCGTCCGTCGTCTACCGGGGTTCCGTGTGGAGCGGAACCGGAATTACGGCAAGCCCCTCCCGCCAACCACTACCGCGTTCGGAATCGTAGTGGAACACAGCCGGGGAATGGACACCAGACGGTATCTCATCTCCAGCCGCCGAACCGGCCTAGACCGTTGCCCCTGCCAATTCGTTTTGAACGGTATACGGATGGGAAGCACCCAGGATTTCGACCTGGACCGTGTGAATCCCGAAACGATAGTCGGTGTGGAGGCTTATGCCAGCTCGTGGGAGGTACCTAGGGAGTTCAACTGGGCCGGATCAAATTGCGGTGTGATCCTGATCTGGACGCGGTGAGACAGGGCCACAGAGTGCACAGAAACTGACGGACTTACGCGGATTCCCATCCCGCGATTGGTAGCACCTTGGGGCGTGATCCTGATCTGGACACGTCGCCTTAAACGAGCTGCTCTCCTTGGGTCGGTGGGTTGTTTTGCTCCGACTCTCATCCCCACCAGAGACCGGGAACAGGGATCAGTGCGGCTCTGTTTGTTTCAGTGTGATCTGCGGCTTTTTCACAACCCCACAGGAAGCAAGGAAATGGGCGGTCGAGCCAGCGTTGCGTATTGCCCCTTGATGCGGCGTGGGGTCCATGTCGGTACGGCGGGGTTGGCCTTGGCAGCGCTCTCTTGTGCAGGAACGAACACCCCAACCGACCCTCAAGATTCGCTGCCCGGACCCGGCCGGCTCGCGTTCGTTGCCGTTGCCGCAGGGGATGATCACTCGTGCGCGCTCACTGCCGACGGG
>JADFIT010000189.1 GCA_022566515.1 Gemmatimonadota bacterium | reverse complement strand
TCGGCAATCCGAGCAAGAGCAGGCCACAATCGCCGATGCACGTAAGTGATTTTACCATCTACAAGTCGACAAACGAGCACGTCAGCACAATCTCGCACCGCCCTTGTCAGGCCAAAGATTTCGTCGCCAAGTGGATAACCCCACCAGCTACCTGCTATTTCCGTACCTGCCACGGTATCGGCCAGGTTCGGTACAGGTCCGCGCGCACTTTCGAGGACCACACCGTGCCGCCGTACAAACTCGATCGCCTCGTCGGATGTCATATCGCTCTCACAGCTGCTTACTTGTCAGTCTTTCCGCGAGTTCGCCGCGCAACCTAACGGATTAGCAAATCTGCTGCCGGCGCCATCTCGCCAGCAACTGGATATTGAACGATTCATCGAACTCACAACGAGCAGAAGATAGAAGGACGATCTCGGCGCGCCAGACAGCAGCATTTGCTTGTTGGATGCCACGGCTACCGGGCCTGGCGTCACAGGGTCAGCGTCTACGAGCGGGGTTAACCTCGTCGATGAAGAGAAGGGCGTCGTACTGCTCCGCCGGCACGAAGCGCTCTTCACGTGTCCCATCTCGTCCGCCGACTCGCGGCGTGAAGACCCACTCGGTCCCAGCGTGTCGCGGAGTACCGTTCAGATCAACCACATGCCAGGGATATCCCACGCTCTGCAGGATCGACTCAAGATCACCGGTCTTGGGTACCTCGATGTCGTAGACTCGGCCATCGTCTCGAAGCGCGGTGCCAGACGCCATGAAGAGACCGAGGGTGAACACGTCATTTCGTCTCCACTCCACGAGCCACTGTCCCATGCTCTTGTTGTAGAAGGGCGCTACCTGCTCGCCGCCATTCCGGACATGGACGTTATGTGCCCATAGCACAAACCGTTCTTCAGGGAAGATCTCGTCCGTAAGGAACAGTACGTTCTCTGCCATTGCACTGTCCCGAAGAAATGAGGCAAGGGGCGAATCGTGATCCCGAATGTCTGCGGCGCCTTGCTGGACGAATGCCACCATGGAGCGTGCCGCCTGCGCGGCTAGCGCCCACTCCCGAGCCTGCGTTGGAGAACGCGAGAGGTCATCGATACCCTGGTCGAAGAACGTGGCCAGCGCCCGGTAGGCCTTCACCATGCGGTCCTCGTTCTCCAACACGTAGTCGAAGTCCTCGGCAAGCAGGCGGTCCACGGTCACCGAATCGAATCGGGCGACTTCGTCCGCATACGAGGGATCGATCGGCTGGACGAGTCCGCGAAAATACTCTGCCTGAGCCCTTAGGCTCAGGGCCGGAATGACGTCGAAGCCGACAACGTGCATCGGCGTGTGCGAGTCCCGCGTCCCTTTGACATAGGAGAAGAGCCCCAGCAGCTCATCGGTACGCCATACTCTTGGTATGCAGGCCGACATGGCAGTCTCGGCTGACAGATCCGCGAGCCGGTTGTCGATCTGAAGGCAGGTGAAAAAGTTGGCCTCGAACGCGAGGACGTTGAAGCCAAGCTGTTCGTGCAGGTATCGGATCAGTCGCACTTTTATCTGGTTGAACTCTGCAACGCCATGGCCGTTCTCTCCCAACTGCAGTATGCGCCGGCCGGATAGGAGCTCGTCTAGAAAGGCGAGGTCGGAGAAATTGTCGGTGTCGGTCAAAGAGCTCAATCGGTGATGGTGGCCTGCGATCCATGCGCGCCAATCCTCGGGCAGTTCCCGAGCGCAGGCGGTGAAGACCACAAGAAGCCAGACGGCTGGCAGCCACTTTCGATATGTCGAACGCGAGCGTCTCACGGAGTCCTCAGCTCAGGGCGATAGAGATTCTTGCCGCCTCCCTACGGAAGCTGCCAGACGAGATACCCTGCAGCAATGCTACCGACGAGCACGCCCCCGTAACACAACAGGACGATCAACTCGTTCAGGTGCTTGATCTGCAACCCGTCGTACAGTGTGTAGCGAAAGCGGTGCGCCCAGTGAAACAACAACAACGTGCACGAGACGAAAATCGTCACGCGCGACAGTGGGTGGCCCAGCACCGCGAGCATGTGCGCATGACTGGGGGGCGAGAGCCAGCCGAGAGGGAAGGCAAGGCCGAACAGCAACAGCAAGACCGGGATCACCAGGGCGGCTACCACGCCACCGGCGCTGAAGAGAAGCCACAAGAGCGGTTCGAGCGTGAGCGTTCGCTTTACCATCGCTACCTCGACCCAGCTAGGATGATCCACGCCACCAGGATAGACGTCACCACCCACGCGCCGTAGTTGGAGGCGGCAATCAATTTCCCCGGCACTCGCTTGCCTCGTATGTGCACCACCATTGCCCGGGGTGCCAGGTTGAACCAGGTGACGGCGTGGAATACGACAAACAACAGGCTGACGAGGTTGATGAGCACGCTGCCGGGGTTTGTGGCCCAACGCAGGAACTCCTGGTAAGCAGCCTCTCCACGCCCCACTGCAGCGACCAGCAGCAGAAAGAAGACGACGAACCACGCTACGAAGATGCTGCTCAGCTCGCGCAAGATGAATGCGCGCGAGGACGGGCGTTTCAACCACCACCACGTGGAAACCGGCGGACGATACCAGCGCGGGTGGAAAGGCGTATATGTCGGTCGCTCGCTCATCTGGCGCCCCACGGCAAAAGGAAACTTTTGAGCGACGTCAGCGCGGCATCCAGCTTGTAACGCTGAATGGCGCCGGCGGGATCGACGTCCTTCGGACAGACCTCGGTACATTCGCCCACGAAGGTGCAGGCCCAGATTCCCTCGTGCTGGGAAAGAATGTCGAGACGCTCACCGGATCCCTCGTCGCGTGAATCGAGATTGTACCGCTGGGCGAGAGCGATCGCGGCCGGCCCGATGAACTTCGGGTCGAGGCTGTACACCGGGCAGGCGGCGTAGCACAGCATGCAATTGATGCACATGCTGTACTGCATGTACTCGCTCATTTCGTCCGGCGTCTGCCTGTACTCTCCTTCCGCCAGAGGCCGTTCCTCGTCGCGCACGATCCAGGGCTTGATCGTGGTCAGCTTTTGCATGAAGTCCGTCATCTCGACGATGAGGTCCCGGATGACGGGAAAGTTTTGCAGCGGCTCGATACGCACGGGACCCGGCGCGTAGTCGGTGAGGAACGTTTCGCATGTCAGCTTCGGCTCTCCGTTGACGGTCATGCCGCAACTACCGCAGATGCCCATGCGACACGACCAACGGAACGACAGCGTGCCGTCCAGCTGGTCCTTGATGTAGTTGAGCCCGTCGAGAACCACCCAGTCTTTGCGGCACGGCACCTCGTATTCCTCGAACGTTGGCTCGGCCTCCTCCTCGGGACGGTACCGTGCCAGCCGCAGGGTGATACGGTCATCCATAGTTGCTACCTCCCGTATACTCGCTCGCCAGGGAGCCACCGGGTGATCGTCACCGGCAGGTATTCGACCCTGGAGGAGCCGTCGGAATTGCGATAGTTGAGCGAGTGCGCCAGGAAACGTTCGTCGTCACGGCCGGTGAAGTCGGTCCGTTGGTGTGCGCCCCGGGATTCTTCGCGTCGCAACGCGCAGTGGACGATCGACTCGGCAACGTCGAGCATGAACGACAGCTCCAAGACGGCGGTCAGCTCGGTGTTGAACGTTCGGCTGCTATCCTGCATGGCCACGTTACGAAAGCGCTCCTGCAGCTCGCGCAGCCGGTCGGCTGCCCGGGTCAGTCCCTCTCCCGAGCGATAGATGCCGGCGCCCTGCTCCATGGTCTCCTGCATCTCCGTGCGAATAGTCGCGAGGCGTTCCGCGCCATCCGTCTTGTGTAGGAAGTCGCGCTCCAAACGCCGTCTTTCATCCTCTGCCTGCGCCAGCAGACTGGAGTTCGGATCTGTCTGGGTGGACGCATACTCCGCCGCCGCACGGCCGGCGCGCGCGCCGAAAACGAGCAGCTCCGGCAGCGAATTGGATCCCAGCCGGTTAGCGCCGTTGATGCTCACGCACGCGACCTCACCAGCCGCGTACAGCCCGGCCAGGGGCGTAGCACCGTCGATGTCGGTGTGGACCCCTCCCATCACGTAGTGGATGACCGGCCGCACCGGGATCAGCTCCTTGACCGGGTCGATATTCTGGTATTTCTGACACAGCTCGCGCACAAACGGAATCTTGGCGTCGATGACCTGCCTGCCCAAATGCCGCAGGTCGAGGTGAACCACCGCGCCGTAGGGGCCATCGATGGCCCGCCCTTTCTCCACCTCCTTCACGAACGCCTGCGACAGACGGTCCCGAGGCCCCAACTCCATGCTCCGCAGAACCGGTTCCGGCTCCGGCGTGCCCAGGTTGTAGTCCTGCAGGTAGCGGTAGCCGTCTTTGTTGAGCAACCAGCCTCCCTCGGCCCGCGCCGCCTCGGTGATGAGGATGCCGGTGAACGGGAGGCCCGTCGGGTGATACTGGATGAACTCCATGTCCTTGAGCGGGGCGCCGGCCGCGTAGGCCAACGCCATGCCGTCGCCGGTCTTGATGCTGGCGTTGGTGGTGAACGGAAACACGCGGCCGCAGCCGCCCGTGCACAGAATGACGGCTTTGGCCAGAATCGGTTGGATCTTGCCGGACATCAGCTCGATCGCCACGACGCCCTGGACCCGGCCATCATCGACCAGGAGCTTTGTCACGAACCACTCGTCGTAGCGAACGACGCTCGTGTATTTGAGTGAGGTCTGGAACAGCGTGTGGAGCATGTGGAAGCCGGTCTTGTCGGCCGCGAACCACGTTCGCTTCTTCTGCATGCCGCCGAACGCACGCACGGCAATTCTGCCCTCGGGCGTGCGACTCCAGGGACAACCCCAGTGTTCCAACCGGAGCAGCTCCTGGGGCGCCTCTTTCACGAACTCGTCGACGGCGTCTTGATCGCACAGCCAATCGCCACCGGAGATGGTGTCATAGGCGTGCTCGTCGAGGGAGTCGTCTGCGGCGATTACTCCCGCAGCGCCACCCTCTGCCGAAACCGTGTGGCTACGCATGGGATACACCTTGGAGACGACAGCGACGCGGAGGCGGGGGTTGGTTTCCGCGATGGCAATGGCCGCACGCAATCCTGCTCCGCCGCCCCCCACCAGTACTACGTCATGAGAAGCGGTCACGACGGAGCCCGGAACCGAGGTCTAGAGACTCTATTGCTCGCCAATGAGCTCGTCTTCCAGGACTTTACCGTCGTGGCGGACCACACTACGCGAAACGCTTCCGTCGTGATATTCGTGGCTGATACTCCGGCAGCCGCAGTCATAGAACAGCTCGTCGCTGAGCACGCACTCGTCGTCCCAATCCCGGAAGCGCTCTCCGTCTACGGCCTGCCCACAAGGGGCCTGCTCATGCGTGAAGCGGGTGGTTGTGGTGGGCATAGTCGACCCTCCTCCTGGTACGGTGGTGGCCAGAGCGGCCGGAGGGCCTCGCGGCCCAAGTGGCCGTCGCCTGCTCGATTATGCACGTCATGCCCCAGGGCGGCAAGGATCGGGAGATCTCGAGTGCCGTGCCCCCTTCACGCGCCTCCTTCTCCTTCCCCCTTTCCGGCCGGAAGCGCTGCGATCGGCTGGGTCGGTGTGCCCAGGATGTCTCCTCTAGGTTCTGTGCTACCGAAGGCCCGCGGGGTGGGAAGATACTTGGGAAGGCTCGCGTGTCTGCCCGGCGCCTCTCTCCATCTAGGTGAAACGCGGCTTGTACTTGTCGAGGCTGGCATAGGGCCCCGGGCCACGGGGGAATGCTATGAACCTTGATCCTCAATGTTGCACTTCAAAGTTGATATCAACCGGCAGCGGTCAAAGATCGGGCGGTGTCAGCCCCGTGCGCTTTGCAATCCGCGCTAACATCCGCGGACCGATCTCCTCTTTGTCGTGAAATGCGAAGACGAAGTCTGGCCATCCGTCTCTCGCAAGCGTGCGATGGGAGCCAGACTGCCGCTTGACTGTCCAGCCTATTCGCCGAAGCGCCGCAAGAACCCGACGAGCTTGCGTCGCCGGCCAGGCGGTCACGCGGCCTGGAACGAAACGTTGATCAGATCCGGTTCTGCTTCCCCGTGTTCAAGACGGTCCGCGAGGACCCGAAGGGCTAGTGCCTGCACCAGGGCGAGCGCGAACGTTCATAGATCTCGCCCGGCTCACGATTCAACGGCCCTCCTTATCAAACGAAACGCGCCGACAGCTTCGCTTGTTGGGCTGCATTGAGGCAATACCCTACTCCTAGGACGATCGCCTAAACCAATGACGCGGTGATTGCCGAAAGTGGAACATGGGATCACGACTGTGTGGTCGGAATCGGCGATGTAGAACAATCCATAGGGAAACGTTCGCAAGAGGATCCGACGAACACGATCCCCAATGATC
>JADFIT010000188.1 GCA_022566515.1 Gemmatimonadota bacterium | reverse complement strand
TTCATTCAATAGGACGAGCGCTAATGAAGAAGACCTTTTGCATCTCGATTGTTGCTGCGATAGCGGTGAGTCCGTTGCCCGCCCACGCTCAGGGAGCCGGCATTGCCTTCCACGTTGGTACGTTGGGGGTTGGCGCGGACATCGCAGCCGCATTTGGTTCCCACTTCGGGTTGCGGTCTGGCTTCAACTTCTTCCCCACGGACATTGACATCACCGTCTCCGACATCCCCTACCAGATCGATTTCGCCTCTCCGACATTCACATTCGTGTTGGATCTCTACCTGGTGGGGCCGCTTCGGTTGAGTGGCGGCGGGGTGTTTTCGCCTGATGACATCGTCCTCGCGGGCGAAATCACGGGTCCCGTCCCCATCAACGGTACCGTCTACAGTCCCAGCCAGATCGGCACGCTCACCGGCACCGTCCTTACGAACGAACTATCGCCCTACGCCGGGATAGGCCTGGGGAATCCAGGTCGCAGCAAATTCGGGTTCTTTCTCGACCTCGGGGTCGCGTTCCACGGCACGCCGGGGTTCACGCTGGAGGCCGTCGGCGGATCCGCCAGTACGCTGCTGCAGTTCCAATCCGACCTCGCTGCCGAGGCACAAAGTATCCGGGACGACCTCTCGAATATCATCGTCTATCCGGTGGTGGCGATGGGATTTTCGATCGGATTCTGACGCAGGCGCTGCGGGATTTCAAATTGCAGATTGGCGATCGCAAATTTGCGATTGCACATTGTCAATCTGAAATCTGCAATCTATCTCCCGTCTGCTGCCCTCTCCGCCTCTCTCGCCGCCTTCTGCCCCTCCTCCACGTTCACGAGCAGCAACAGTAATCCCCCTACCACGAAGAACACGATGATCGACAGAATGGCGTTCCGGCTCGATCCTGTGAGGGCGATCATGAGACCGAACAGCGCCGGTCCCATTATGCCCGCGAATTTTTCAAACACAGCGAACAGACCGAAGAACTGACCCGACTCGTGGCGCGGAATCATGCTGCCGAAGAGCGACCGGCTGAGCGCCTGAGTGCCGCCTTGAACCATGCCCACCAGAATGGCGAGAATGAAGAAGTGTGTCGCAGTCGTCATGAAATAGCCGACCATGGAGATGCCTGCGTACACCGTGAGCCCTAGAAAGATCGCTCGTTTCGTGCCAAACCATCCTGCCACGCCCCCAAATAGGAAAGCAAACGGAATGCCGACGAACTGAACCAGAAGGACCGCTCCCATGAGCGCTTCCTGTCCGATACCGATTTCGGCTCCGTAGATAACGGCCATCCGGATGATCGTTCCGATGCCGTCGTTGTAGATGAGGAATGCCAACAACATCACGAACGCGTTGCGGTACCGACGCAGCTCTCGGAACGTGCGCTTCAGCCGCGACACCGCCGCTCGTGCGAGACCCTGCCGGCGTTCTTCGTCGCTCAACGCTTTGACGGCAGGTTCGGGAACGTGGCGGAAGAGCGGGATCGCGAACACTATCCACCAAACAGCCACAGCGACAAAAGCCAAGCGGGTCGGCAGCGAACCCATCGACGGCGATAGATCGTCCCCCGCAGGAAGCCCAACCAACCACGGATAGAGAATGACGGCGAGGCACGCGGCGAGGAGCAATCCACCACCGATGTAGCCCATGGCGTAACCGGCGGTGGACACGCGATCCAGCTCTTTGGTGGGAGCAACATGGGGAAGCAGCGCGTCGTAGAACACGAAGCTTCCGCTGGCGCCAATGTTGGCGAGCACGAAGAGAATCGCGGCAAAGAGCCAGTTCCCCTGGCCGATGAAGAACATCATCACGACCGCGGCCACCCCGATGCCCATGAACGTCCCGAGCATCCGCTTCTTGATCGCCTTGTAATCCGCCATTGCACCGAGGAAGGGAGCCAGGACGGCGATGATGGCCAATCCAATGGTGCTGGCGATGCCGTGTCGGAAGGTTGCTACCTCTCCTGAGAGACCGTCCGCCGCATACGACGAGAAGAAGATCGGGTACACGGCGGTGACCACGATGGTGACCATAGCCGAGTTGGCCCAGTCATACATCGCCCAGGCGCGCTGCTCTTTGGTCCTGAGACCTAGGCGAGCGAGCAATCCATTCGCTTGGGAAGGATTACTCACGTCCCTGCTTCATCTCACGGTCCAGGGGTAATGATGATGTCCGGATCGATGACGACCGTGTAGGTATTGCCTGAGTCCTGGCATTCGAGGGTGATGTCGTACCCGAACTGCCGGCCGGCCTGGTTCGGCCGCATGTTGCTGCCCCGGGCGCGATCATTGGGACCCTTGCCGCCCGGGCGCATCGCTCGGAACGGCCAATTCGCCGGACCCGGGCGCTTGGGTGATATTACGATCGACTGGGATCCGGACGTGTTGCTCAACTCCCATTCACCGTCGCTGCCCTGCTGTACCTGCATGGCCCAGGGATTGACGGAAACCTGAACGTTGCCTCCCACACACGTCACACTGACCATGGTCGGACCTGCCTGAGCCGGTGGCCCGGATGGTATGACACTGGAGAACCCGAACCCTGCCAGGCCCACGATTCCCACAAGAAGAACATTGGCGCTGCGCATCATGCACCTCCTGAACATTGAGATGACGTTCTACTGCTGGCGCTTTTCGACCCATCACGCCGATACAGCACCACGGGCCAACTAATAGCGCCTCGATCCGGTCACTGCAAGTTGGGACGCCAAGGTAGGATCGTTCGTGACTTTTATGAGGTTAGCCCTCATCTTATGGTTGCCGTCTGCCCCACTTGGCCGTTCTTACAAATTGCACCGTGTCCCCATGAAGAAGAAAAGAAAGACCCCAACAGAAACGTCCACGTCCGAGTGGTGGTCACCCGTCACGGGAGCGCACCATCCGGAGCGTATAGGCCCGTTCAAGATTCTCCAGGTGTTGGGCGAGGGCGGGATGGGCATCGTCTACGAAGCCGAACAGACCTCGCCCGTCCGCCGCCGGGTGGCGCTCAAGGTCATCAAGGCCGGCATGGACACCAAGGAGGTCGTGGCGCGGTTTGAAGCGGAGCGTCAGGCCCTCGCCGTGATGGATCACCCGAACATCGCGAAGGTGTTGGACGCCGGGGCGACCGATACCGGCCGGCCGTATTTCGTGATGGAACTGGTGCATGGAGTCCCACTCACCCAGTACTGCGATGCGGAGCACCTCCCGGTCCGGGACCGGTTGGAGCTGTTCGTGTCCGTATGCCAGGCTATCCAGCACGCCCATCAGAAGGGCGTGATCCACCGGGACCTCAAACCATCCAACGTGCTCGTCACCGAGCGCGACGGGGCGCCGACGCCCAAGGTGATCGACTTTGGGGTCGCGAAGGCGATGGGATACCAACTCACCGAACGCACGCTGGTGACGACCTACGGCACGGCGATCGGCACGCCGGCCTACATGAGTCCCGAACAGGCCGAGATGTCCCAGCTGGATGTCGACACCCGCACCGACATCTACAGTCTAGGGGTCATGCTCTACGAGCTGCTCGTGGGCCGCTTGCCCCTCGATCCCACCGCCATGGGCATGCCGGCGTTCATCGCCAAGCTCGTGTTGCGCGACTCGGAGCAGCTCACGCCGAGTGCCGGCTGCGACAAGCTGGGCCAGGAGATCCAGCTCATCGCCAAGCTGCGCCGGGTTGACCCCACCAAGCTGCGGCGTGAGTTGCGGGGCGACCTCGATTGGATCGTCATAAAGGCAATGGACAAGGATCGCAAGCGCCGCTACGAAACCGCCAACGGGTTTGGGTTGGACATTCAGCGCCACTTGCGGGATGAACCCGTCCTGGCCCGGCCCCCGAGCACGACCTATCGGCTGGGCAAGTTCGTGCGCCGTAACAAGGTCGGCGTCACGGCTGGAGTGCTGGTTGCCGCCAGCCTGGTGGTGGGACTCGCCTTGGCCAGCGCGGGAATGGTTCAAGCGAGGCGGGCCCAAGCCGAGACCGCCCGGGAAGCTGAGGCGGCCCGCCAGGTGTCGGATTTTCTGGTCCGCCTCTTTGAGGTCTCCAACCCCAGCGAAGCGCTCGGGAACAGCATCACCGCCCGAGAGATTCTGGACCTGGGCGCGGCGCAAATTCGCAACGAACTCGCCGATCAACCGGTCGTGCAAGCCCGGCTCATGGGAACGATGGGGCACGTGTATCGTGCCCTCGGGCTGTTCGACGAGGGACGGCCGCTTCTGGAGCAGGCACTGGCGTTGCGGGAGCGCGAACTAGGCCCGGATCACCCGGACGTAGCCCGGAGCCTCGAGGAGCTGGCGAACCTGCATCGCGCGGTGGGGAACTTCGACGAGGCCGAGCCTCTGATGCTGCGGTCGCTGGCAATCAGCCAGAAAACTTTAGGACCGGATCACATTACAGTAGTGAACACGCTGAGCAACCTCGGCGTATTGCTCTGGTCACAGGGAAGGTACGACGAAGCGAGATCCCTGTTTGAGCGGTGCGTGATCATGAACGAGCGCATCCACGGCCCCGACCACGCCAATGTGGCCCTTGCGTTGTCTAATCTCGGCGGCCTGCTGCTGTCTCAGCAGAAACTCGACGAGGCCGAACCACATCTTCGGCGCGCCCTCACCATTCGGGAGAAAGTGCTGGCCCCCAACCACCCCGATCTTGCCGGCTCGCTCAACAACCTCGGCGCCCTGTATTGGTTGCAGGGGAAATACGCCGCCGCCGAACCGCTTTACCAACGTACCAGAGAGATCTTCGAACAGACGTTGGGCCCCGAACATCTCAGTACCGCCTCCATACTCAACAACTTGGGAGAACTCAATTGGGCGCTGGAACGCTACGACCAGGCCGAGGCGCTGTTGCTGCGTGCGCTGGCGATAAAAGAAGCCATCCTCGTTCCCGACCATCCGAGTATAGCGAACACACTCAATGCGCTGGGCGACGTTCAGCGGGATCAAGGACGATATACCGAAGCAGAAGTGAAGTATCGGCGGGCCCTCGGGATACGCGAGCGCGTGCTTGGACCGGACGCCGCTGAGGTGGCCGAAACTCTCGGCGCCTACGCTGCGCTCCTTCGGAAGATGGGGCGCGTCGCTGAAGCGGAGCGGATGGAGGCGCGCGCCGCTGCCATAGCATCAAACAATTGACGGTGTCACGGAAGACTGGAAGCCGACGGCTTGACGATGACTTGACGGCGGGTCGCAACATTACGTCATCTTCGACCGGGGACGAACACATGCGCAGCGCCGGTGCGTCGGCCGCCTGACAATCCCCTTCGGCGGTGTCACTCGTCTGGATGTTCTTCGGGGGAAGAACACAGGCCTCGGCATTCTCCGCGGAGCCGGCATAGACGCCAGTATAGGGATGCTGGCCGGGCTCCTCATCGGGAACGCTGTGGTGAGCGACTGCCGCGAGTTCCTCTGCGAGTTGGACGCACTCGGCTACATGTTCGGCGGGATGCTGTTCGGCGCGGGCGTTGGGGCGGGAATTGGAGCATCCTACCCTCCAGACCGCTGGGTGCGTGTGGATCTTCCTGTTCAAGCCGGCTTCCCACCGTACCGTACGCCGTTTCACGAGACGTTCGCGTTTAAGCTACTTTACTCGGGGCTCGGCATCGCGCTGGTGGCAATCATCAACTGACCGGCGCGGGGTCAGTATCGGTACTCTACAGTGTCTCGGGGAAGAGGCTCGTCATCATCATGCTGAAGAGCGGCCACCGCAAAGACGTATGTATGTAAACCGATGACGGCTACCCTTCTCGCGGCAATGCTGCTCACGTTGGCCCCCCAAGACTCAATCCACGTTCGGGTCCTGGCTATGACCGACTTCCACGGCGCACTCGAGTCGAGGACCTATCCCTGGACCGAGGGACGGCTCGTGGGGGGCGCTGCCGTCCTGAAGGCCGCGATGGACAGCGCCGAGGCGCAGTGCGGCTGCCCCACCCTGCGGATCGACGCGGGGGATCAGATGCAGGGGACACTCACCTCGAATCTCTTCTACGGCGCGTCGACGGTCGCAGCGCTCAACCTCCTCGGTCTCGACGCCGCCGCCATCGGCAACCACGAGTTGGATTGGTCGGTTGACACGCTGCGACAGCGCATCAGTGAAGCACAATATCCATGGCTCGCCGCGAACGTGTTCGACTCGGTTACCGGAAGACGCCCCGAATGGGCAATACCCTATCACATTAGGGAGTTCTCGGGGCTACGTGTGGCCTTCATCGGGTTCGTGACGTCCACCGTCAAGCAGATTAGTTCTCCCCCAAACGTCGCGGGGCTCGCGTTCGGCCGGGGCAAGGCGGCGATAGACGACGTGCTGGAGGCAGTGCGAGCCGAACGCCCCGACCTCACGATCCTCATGGCTCATGCGGGCTTG
>JADFIT010000187.1 GCA_022566515.1 Gemmatimonadota bacterium | reverse complement strand
CTGGGCAACGCCGGGCACCCCCTTGGGGGTGGAGGGGGAACACGCTTGAATATTGAATATTGAATATTGAATGTTGAATATTGAACGGGGTGGGGTGGAAGGGTGGAGAATCGTCCCCGCAATCACTTGCCCCGAAGTTCCCGTAAGAACCTTAAAAGAACGCCTCCACCGACAGATACCCCGATGTCGGCAGCACGCCATACTCGGAGCCACTACCGGGCGGCATCGGTTCCTCCCCAAACCCAAGGAAGACACCGCCTCGGACGGTGATGCTCCCCGACGCCGAGTACGACGCTGCGGGACCAAGGAGCAGGCTCGGATCATTGAGGTTCACCAAGCCCAGAAGATCGATCGTCGCAAGGGGATGCACCTGGTAGCTGCCATTCACCGCAACCTCGTTGCGACCGAACACTTGAAGCTCGCCGCGGCGGACCGGCGGTGACCTGAGGAAGGTGAGGAGGTCTGAGTTGGCCGCGGCACCGAAACCATCGCGTTGATATTCAGCCACGACATAGAGTGTCCGCCCTCCCACACCGAAGCTCCGATCGACGCCAACTGCAAACCGAAGGACGGTCTCTCCCTCCGACCGCCGCAGACTCGCTTCGCCACGGAATGCCGCGCCGGCTTCCGTGAACGTGGCGCCCACTGCGAACGTCGCCTCCTCGTGCACGGCACCCGCGTATGCCGAGAGCTCAAAACCCGAGATCTCCGTCATCGCGCGGACCAGCACCGTAAGCGTCGTGTCGATCGCGGTTCCGGCGACGCGCACAACGCCTTCGATCGTCGTGAAGGTTCCCGGGAACGCACGGAATCGCACAGCATCGACCCCAGCGCGGTACGTGCGGAAGGGATCCGCCGGATCGAACGGCTGAAACGGATCCGTGGGCGTGAGGAAGAGTGTGGTGGCGTACGAGATCGTCTGTCGGCCGACCGTTATGTCCCAAGAGTCGGACCCAACGGTCGCAGCCAGACGATCCACACGGTGACTCCAGATCACGTGGTCTGACTCAGCAATCACGCCTTGCAGCGGGAGCCACTCGCCACCGGTCGACGTCAACCCGAGTCCCCCACTCACGGCAAAACTGGAGCGGAAGGAAGAGATCGAGAGCCCGTGCTCGTAGGCTGCATCGATGCTCACTGGACCGAGGTCTGGTGACAGCATGAGCCTAAAGCGGTGGAGATCCTGCGCGCCGGAGGACGACGACGGACCGTCTGCCGTACCGATACCGATATTGCGGTAGTAGAAACGGGGGACGAGGTCCTGTGCGGCTGCGGCCTGGACACTCGCAAGGAGGACTGCACAAACCGCCGAGAGCTTGCGGATCACCCCCCCATGTCCTGACGGACGTCGTCCGATTCGATTGCACCGTCGACCAGCCGGATCAAGCGCTTCGCCCGCTCCATCAATCTGGTGTCATGTGTCGCGAACACGAACGTCGTGCCGCGCTCACGGTTGAGGTCGGCCATCACGCCGAGGAGCGCGTCACTCGCCGCGCTATCTAGGTTGGCCGTCGGTTCGTCGGCCAACACGAGCGCCGGCTTCCCTACAACTGCTCGGGCAACGGCGACACGCTGCTGCTCTCCACCCGACAGCTTCGCTGGCCGTCTATCCTCCAGGCCGGTCATTCCAATCACTGCAAACAACTCCTCCACTCGGCGGCGTCGCTCGTCAGGTGGTATCCCACGCAGCAGAAGCGAGAACTCCGCGTTCTCGAGTGCCGTGAGCACGGGTAACAGGTTGTACGCCTGGAAGACGAACCCGACTCTCTCGAGCCTGAGTTTGGCTAGCTCGCGTTCGCTCATCGACGTGAGGTCACGCCCGTCGATCCAAACTCCACCGCGTGTTGGGCGAGTCAAACCGCCCAGCAGGTTCAGCAGCGTGGTCTTGCCAGACCCCGAAGGCCCGGCCAGCACGACGAATTCGCCCGGCTCGATATCGAGACTCACACCCCGCACGGCTTCCACCGCCAAGCCGTCGTGCTCGAATACCTTCCACACATCGGCCGTCTTGACGGCCGGCATACGTTGTTTGGTCATGCCTCGAACTTCATCGCTTCGGCAAGATCGATACGTGTTGCTCGATAAGCGGGATAGAGTGACGCCAACACCCCTACGAAGGCTATGGTTGCAAGACTTCTGACAACTTGAACTAATCGAAAGGCTGGGACGATCACCGGTTCCAGTACCACGCCGGAGAACGTGAAGTCGTTATCCAGCATGAACGAGAAGTCGAGCCCGTTGCGGAAGAAAACCCAGGTGAAGCCGAACCCGAGCACCATCCCAATGACGCCACTGACGGCCGTGAGAAACACCCCCTCGCCGAATACCAGGGCGGCTGTCTGACGCTTCGTGAGGCCAAGAGCCCGCAGTAGCCCGAACTCCCGGGTTCTATACATCACGGACATCAATACCGTGTTCACGATGGCGAGGATGATAATTGCGTAGAGGATAAAGTTAAAGATGTAATTTCCCAAGTCATCGACCTTGATCGCTGCATCAAGTTGGGGCATCGCCTCCTGCCAGCCCAAGACCACGAGATTTTCGCTAGTTCCGGCCAGGACATCGTGGAGCCGTTGCAAGACATCCGGCACGACCCAACCCGACTCGAGGAGCACCGCCACCGTTGTCACGTCGGCACCGACTCCGAGCCAACTCTGCGCCGTGCCAATGGGGATGTGCACGAGACGTTCGTCCGCCACCGGAAGACCGCTCCGAAAGATCCCCACCACACGGACGAACTGGCCGGCGATCTCATCTCGAGCGTCCTGGGCGGTGAGAACCAGCCTCGACCCGACCTCGAGATCGAGCCGATCGGCTAGGCGGGTGCCGACATAGGCGTGGAGCCGATCCCCGGCCTGCAGGTAACGACCCTCAACGACCCGATCTGCCAACTCGGAGAACGTCGCCTCGAGATCCGGATTCACGCCTACGATCGCAACTGGCACCGCGGCGGTGGGGGAATTGGCAAGGCCCTGCACCTCGAGCCGCGGTGCGACGTTCCTCACGTGCTCCGCGACGCCCGGTACCCCCAGCGCCTCCTGCGCCGTTGCTGCGGCCGAGGCTGTCAGACGATCCTCGATGTTCGACGTAGCGCGGAACCGTGGTGCCTGGAATGCCACGTGGCCAGAACCGAGACGTACGCCGGACTCGATCCAGTCTTCGTGCCCTCCGTCGGCCAGCGTTCGGGAGAAGACCAGGACCGCGACACCGAGCGCCATTGCTGAGGCCGTCAGCAGGCTGCGCCTCGCCTGTCGACGGACGTTGCGTATCGCCAGTAGCGGCAGCACGCGTAGTCGTCCGTTCATCGCCCCGCCAGGGTGTCTGCCGGCGGTATGCGCGCCGCTCGAATCGCCGGATACACAGCGGCAAGCGCGGCGGTGAGAAAGAGCGCGACCGCCGCTTGCACTGTCATCAACCACGGATACTCGATGCGTATCACGGGCCGCATCAACGCCCCAAGCATCGTGAAGTCGCCGAACAGCCAACTCAAGTCCAGCGGTACCCGGTGCCACCACACCATCACCGGGAAAGTGATCGCGGCACCCGCTGCCAGGGCCAGTGCGCCGAGGGCCATCGCTTCCCAGAGCACCGAACGAACGATCACCCCTGGCGTTGCGCCGAGCGCCAGGAGTAACGCGAACTCGTAGCGCCGCTCGAAGGTCGCCATCAGCATGGTGTTGGCAACACCGAAGATGGCCATGCCAAACACGATAAAGAGAAGAATCCATTGAAAGGCTTGGGATAGCTGCGCATACTCGACCATCTCCGGACGGAGCGTCGCCCACGACTCCACCCCGACCGCGAAACCGGCCCCTTCGAGCACCGCGGACAACCGCTCGGCCGCTTCAGCCGCTTGCCATGGGTCTGGTACGGACGCCGCGATCTCATGGATACGCGTAGGCTCCAGCGCCATGAGAAATTGCAGCGCATCGATTGGTATCAATGCGAAGGTGCGATCCAGATCGGCGAGTCCGGTGGAGTAGATACCGGAAACGACGAAGAGATCGTTGCCGAGGGATCCATCGACGGCCGGCGCAACAACAACGACCGTATCTCCAGGCTCCGCACCGAGCGAGCGGGCCATTTCGGCACCGATCAAAAGCTCGTTCGCGCCCCGACGTGGATGCCGTCCGCGCTCGAGTGCTCCCATGATTCGCGACACCTGGGGTTCGAGCTCCGGATCGACTCCCAGGAACACCGCCGCCGCAGTTGCCGAGCCTGTGCTGACGAGCCCACCGCCATACACGCGTGGGGTCGCCGCCTCGATCGCGGGATCGGCACGGACGGCATTGACCAGAGCCGCAACGTCCGTGCCTTCCCGTCCGCCGATGGTCGCGTGAACGCTCTTATCGGGCTGGTAATCGGCCGCGTGTACCTGGAGCTGCCCGGTGAGAATCCCCGTCCCGTTGCCGATCATCTCGGCGACCAGCCCTTTACTCCACCCCACGAGGATGACGACGGAGAAGTAGCCCACCGCCAGCATGCTCGCCGCGAGGATACTTCGCCGTCGGTTTCGCCCGAGGTTGCGCCACCCGATCCGCCACCACACACTCGCGGCCACGGTCAGTTGCGGTCTCTGCGAAGCCGGCGAAGTGAAAAGAACGAGGGATCAAGACCGATATCGAACGCGAGATCACGGTACCGCAGGAGCGTGTGTTCCTCCGGCTTGTCGACTGGACGGATGATCATCAGGGCAGGAACGAGCCGGCCACCCATCCGCCGGTAGTCTTCGAAGCTCATGGTTCGCGCGAGGTCACCGGCATCGTCGTAGTACCGCACCCATACCGGCATGAGATCGCTCTGGCGTACCTGCTCCTCGATGCGGCCCCAGATGACAGCCGCCTCGGGCTTCGGCGTCAGTACGAATTCCCAGACCTCGACGCCATCACGCCGCCCCTCGTATCCGATCTCGATATCGTAGTCATCGATGATGCGGCTTTCCTTCACGAGATCGTCGTTGGTGAAGTGCGAGCCCATCCAAGCCGCGCCCATGAGAGAAGGGGGAAGCTTGATCGTCCGGTCGACCCGGGGGAGGTAGTTCCAGATCCCGTTTTCGGCCCTGAGCGTAGCTGTGCCCGCGTCCTTACTGGGACTGGTAATGCGGATGAGCGAGTACTCGGTACCGAGCGACCAGATATCCATCTCGAGCGTGCGGCTCCAGTGCTCGGTGACCACCTCCATCGTGACCGAACCCCGACTCGACCGGCCGCGGAGGAGTTGGTCGACGCGATCGACGATCTCCTGGGCGCTCTGGGGTTGCGCCGCCGAGAGAGGGAGAGCAACGAAGCACGCTGCCAACGCCGTGCCGCGGACCAGAGACCAGGATGACATGGCACACAAGATACCTACTATCGTGAACGCGGGTGGATCCTGTGGAGGCGCTGCGTTGCGAATAACCAATAACCAATATTGAATATTGAATATCGAAGAGTGGATATTGAATATTCGATATTGGCTATTCGCGTAGCACCTCAATCTCATAGACCAGCATCGTGTTGGGCGACGGCCTCGTCGAAGCCGGGCGTCACTTTCGTCGTACCGACTCGGAACACGAACGTCGTGCCCTCCTCCGCGCCCGCCTCGAGCCAGCCCGGCTGGCCTACATCGTCGGCGCTCCCGAAAGCTTTACCATCGAACGTGCGTGCACTGTAACGCACCCGCAGTCGGTCGCCGCGTGCCGGAAGGTCGCCCGACCCTTCGTGCGTAACCACGTACGACCACGCCGTAGAGGCCGGTGCGGCGTTCGGCCAATTGCTTTGGACGAATCGTTCTTCCTGTTGGTGCTTCCTCGCGTCAGCGAGTCGCACCTGTTCTTGCACTACGCCCATCAACTCCCGGAATGATACGGTTGTCGGACGAAACGCTTCGGCCACGTCACCCACTCGCACGATACGAACGGTCTCGATCCCGTCGTCGGGTTCGATGCTTCGCACCACGTCCATGCCCCGTACGACCTCAGCGAACACCGCGTAGTCGCCGTCGAGATACGACCGGTCGCCGAGCGTGATGTAGAACTGATTCGTCGCGGTGTGCGGACCGCCGTTGGCCATGCCCACGGCGCCGGCGTGGTCGTGGCTCAAGTCGGGATGAATCTCGTTGGGAATCGGCGTTCTCGAACTTGTCGAGACCTCCGAGTTTGCCCCGCCGCCTTGGATGACGTGCCCCGGCACCACCCGCTGGAATCGCGAGCCGTCGAAGAAGGGAACGCCCAACGGAAAGGCGGCGTTCTCAATCGTTCCCTCGGCGAGCCCTACGAAATTTGCTACGGTCATGGGTGTCTGTTCGAACGCCAAGGAGATGACGATCAGTCCCTTCGGCGTTGTGATCTCGGCGTAAAGGCCGTCAGC
>JADFIT010000186.1 GCA_022566515.1 Gemmatimonadota bacterium | reverse complement strand
ACCGCACGATTAGACTGCAACCGTCGCCGCATAAACCCACGTGGCCGCGAAGCGGCAAGCCGCCACGGACCGTGGATGCCGGTGCTGTGTTTCTAATTACCATGGACTGCTCCGTCTTCCAACCCTTTGTCTAGAACCGTAGTGCCGCGGATCAACACGGATGAAGGCGGACCACCACGGAGCTGTCCGCGAGCTTCTGCACCCGTTCCGTGTTTATCCGCGGCACATAAAGTCCACCGGTGAGCGCATCCCGGCGATCGGTCTGGGAACGGCCAGCAGCTTCTCGTGAACGGCCTGCACGCCGGAGGAATGCTATGCGCGATGACACTCATTGTTGCACTTCAAAGTTGATATCAAGCGGCTTGATTTCATTCGCCAGGCGGCGCGGTACCTCAGACGACCAACTCATCAATCATGATCGAAACGGATGCCGATCGAAACAGAGAACTCGAACCCTCGGTGGCCGTGAGGCGAAATACCCAAACTGACCCTATCCAACGGTATGGGTTGCCATTGCTCGACGAGTGTGATCCCGCCAATAAGCGCACCAATTCCGGTGCCGGCGAGCGCGCCAATTCCCCCGAAAAAGAGAGCAAACAATCCGGTGAGACTATCGTCCTCGCCTTCGCAGCTAGGATTCGGTGCGCAGACTAGGACCCCGGTGGCCACGCCGGCGACGCCACCTACCAAAAGCCCGATCAGTGCTCCTTTACCAGCTTGGGTCTTACGGCCGAGACTGACTTCGAGCCGATCCAGCGTAGCGAGTGGAACAGCCCGTCTACCAGCTGGGGCCTCCACCTCCAAAACGAGAGTGTCCGCCAGCACCGCGACGACGGTACCTACAGTTTGGCTGCCGTTGTGCGAGACGCGGACCCGTTGCCCCGCCTGAACGTCTGGTTGCTGCGCCTTGACACCGGCGACTAAGAGAGTGGATGCGAGACCGGCGAGTACAGTCGAGCGTCCCAACATCTGCCAGCAGGTGGGCGTCACAGCAAGCCGCTTAACTAGTTGTAGACAGAACTGCATAACGAATTATCCCTCGCTCCTTGCTGCTATTTCACGCCCCCACCGCACGATTAGACTGCAACCGTGGCCGCATAAACCCACGTCGCATAATCCGCATTAGTGCAGCGATAGGCGAACGCAAGCCGCCACGGACCGTGGATTCCGGTTCTGTGTTTCTAATTACCATGGACTGCCCCCTTCATAACATGAAGGCCGGCGCGGCCCGCACGCCGGAGGAACGGTATGCGCGATGACGGTCACTGTTGCACTTCAAAGTTGATACTAAGCAGCGAGCCGCGAAGTCCGGGGGGCGCGCGACCGAAGAAGTCTGGCCCGGTCTACTCAGCCGGCGGAATAGCGCCCAACTGCTGCATCAACCCGAGCGCGTCGAGAATCTCCCAGGCTTCAACAACTCGCTCTTAGCGTCCACCGGTTGACGACCTTGTCCCCTTCACCAAGCATGCCGTCGATAGTGTCCCTTTCTCGTGCAGGGGGCATTCCGGATACAATCCTTATTGTTAGCCCGCTGCTTACGGAGCAAACATCTGCTGTAACACACCAAGCAGCTTTTGCAATGTCGTCGCGGTGAGTTGACCCCGGCGACGAACTAACCGCTCACGATCCACCGTGCGGATCTGATCGAGAATGACATGGCCGGCCTTGCCGCCGAACCGGCACGGCACCCGGAACGGATAGCGGCGCCCTCCGGTGGTCAGAGGAGCAACGATGTACGTCTGGAGATAGGCATTCAATTCGTCCGGCGACACCACGACGCAGGGTCTCGTCTTGCGTATCTCGCGGCCACGGGTTGGACTCAGATCGATTAGATATACGTCACCACGCTTGACGGCTGCCGCAGCTACCACTGCCACTCCTCATCATCGAAGCGCGTCGGCGTGACGCCATCGACTAGCCGATCCTCCTTGCGCTCACGAAGCTCCTTGGCAGCCTTCGCCCACCCTTCGCGTGCACGGTGGGCGGGCGAGATGATAATCGCACCTTCGCGCACCCGCAGCTCCACCTCGTCGGCGAGGCCGGCCTGCTCGATGAAGGGTTTGGGTAGTCGCACGCCTCGGGAGTTGCCAATGCGTACGAGTTTGCTTTTCACTGCCGCTCCTGGTAAAATATAATTACAAAGTAATTACGTCATAGCCGAGAGTCAACCACTTGGGGCAGGCGGGCTAACGGACCCGCGTTTGATCTGCAAGCAACTCTCCGGCCAGGCGAGCCGGTCCTTGCTCGTAACGATGCGCTCTCCAGGCGCCCATATCAACGCCTTCCTTTTGAAACGCCCGTGCATTGGTGCAGCGATAAGCGAACGCAAGGGCTCCTCGCCCCCTGGCCCTGCCCCCAAATCCGAGGCGACCTCGCCGCCGGCGCAGTGGTACGCGAAACGGCAAGCCGCTGCCCCGCTTCCGCCGTCACCTGAGTGCGGGGAGGATCCACTTCTCGACGATGACGTCATAGTCGAAAACCCGCTCCCGTGGCTGGCCCCATTCTCCGTTGTTCAGGACAACCACGGTGTTCAGAGTCGGGAAGATCCCCAGGTACTGGCCCCCGTAGCCGCGTCCCACGATCGCCTCGGTGGTCATCCCATCCACTTCGTAGCTCTGATTCCACCAGTGGTAGGCGAAGCCTGTCGTGTAGGGCGAGCCACCCAGAGCACCTTCGGCCAGCGGTAGATGGCGCTTGACCGACTCTGCGATCCACGTGTCGGAGACCACCCGTTTGCCGTTCCACATTCCCTTATCAAGCACGAGTTGGCCCATTTTGGCGAGATCGTACGCCGTCAAAGTCAAGCCCCCACCCGTCTCACGAGTTCCGTCGCCAGCTTTTTGCCACCGGTAGCTGGACACATTAAGGTCAGCAAACAGCGTTTCCTCCGCGAACTCATCAGCGTACTTCCCCGTGGCGTTACGGATGACGCCCCCCAACAAGATCGAAGGCCCACTGCTGTACGCTGCGACCACTCCCGGTACACCGGCCTGATCCAGGTCCAACCAGTAACCGATCCAGTCACCCGATCGGTGCATCGCTGCGGCTGATTCAATGGCATCGCCCGATTCGATCGCCGCAGACATGGTCATGAGATGGGCCAGAGTGATCGGGTACTCCCCATCGATCCACTTCTTGCCCTCGTACTCGGGGAAGAACGTGTATACCGGTTCGTCCATGCCGACTACGAAGCCGCGATCCTGGGCGATACCGA
Source organism: Gemmatimonadota bacterium (assembly GCA_022566515.1). Lineage (GTDB taxonomy): Bacteria > Gemmatimonadota > Gemmatimonadetes > Gemmatimonadales > GWC2-71-9 > B3T1B10. The sequence goes on along the minus strand of JADFIT010000186.1, from coordinate 3,165 downwards.
ACAGCAGTGACATCACGCTTTTTGTGACCGACTGGATCGGGTGCATGCGGTCCCTGGAATAGCCGTAGAAATACTCCTCCAGAACGAGCTTTCCGTTCCTCGCGATCAGGATCGCCTCAGGAAGTCCCTGCTCCTCCCGGAGCACACTTTCGACCAAGCTCGTAATCGGCCCTTCGTCTATAGCTTCGGTATCTAGGGTGGACACAGGCCAGCCATCTTCTGCTGCCGGCGGAGGTCGATACGAATAGTTGCGCTGGACCGCTCCGGCCTCGGTGAGACGTGGCACGTCGAACCGGCGAAACGCGTCGTTGTCCCTCTCCAGAACGAGGCTGTACCAGCTGTCTTTCGTAGCCACAAAGAGCTCTCCCTGGATGGCCCGGAGATCGTCTATCAGCCGGCCCTCAAAGAGGGAGCTGGAACCAGTGCTGAGGTTGACAGTGTCGCCCGCGAGTTCCACTTTAAGTGGGACGCCTAGGGTGCTGGTATCGCGAAAGTCCGCGATGCCGGCCAGTTCCCCCTCAGAGTTCTGGCTTATCTCGATTTCGACACGGATCTCCTGCCCTTCCAGATACGTGAAGCCCTGCCACAGGCCCACGAGAGCCGAAGCGGATGGGGGCCCGACGTTGACCTCGCGGCGTGACCCCGGCCCGCAACCAAGAAAAACGCTCAGCGCGGCGGCAGTAATGAGCGAACAACTTAGGTGACGTATTCTGTCCATCACATGCCTCTCGGCTCGAGACGCTATCGCTTGGCTGTCGGGCCTGTCTGCGAGCATCCTGAAGATCGCGGTATAACTAGTCGTAGACAGAACGGCATAACGAATTATCCCTTGCTTCTTACTGCCATTTCACCGCCGCGGATGAACACGGATGAAGGCGGACCACCACGGAACTGTTCGCGAGCTTCCGCACCCGTTCCGTGTTCATCCGCGGCACATGAAGGCCACCCCGTCCACCGGCGAGCGCATCACGGCGATCGGTTTGGGAACGGCCAGCAGCTTCTCCCCCACGGCCCGCAGGCCGGAGGAATGCTATGCGCGATGACACTCATTGTTGCATTCAAAGTTGATACTAAGCTGCGACCCTTCACTGCCCCAGCGGCGGAACTGATAGGTTGCGGCAGATCTTATGAACGAGTTTGTCGGCAATCTCGGTGTGGCGAGGGACCGCCTCCACCTTACCAGTCTGAGGATTCGTCCAGAGGGAGTGGGAACGACCTTCGCGTTTGAGATGACAGCCATGGCGCCGAAGATGGCAGTAAACTCGTGCTTCACGGAGGCCTCCTTAGGGGCGTGTCAAGCCGCCCGCAATATACCCCGTCGAGCCTGTTAGGCCGGACACGCGGCGTTCTCAATCATCCAGCAGACCCGATGAACCCGCTTGTAGATCTCGTCAGCCGAGGTGAATAACATGATCGCACGATTGTACACAACAATCTCGGTCTCGCCCTTGCTATGCTCGATGATCAATTGGTCGTATTGGATCGGATCTCCGAGCAATGGGTTGCCATACTCACCCGAAGCTCCAAGAAGCTCGTTATCGTGAAGTGCCACCACAATATTCCTTGACACGGCCGCACCCTCCAAAACGACACTCTCGATCCCACCGGCGCTGGTAAGGTCGGTGAGCATGCCGCGGCGGTAGGTCACCCTGCCAATTCGCGGTAGCCCAATGCGCCCCCCTTTGTCCCACGGCGTGTTCTGCCAGTGGTGCATAACACCGTTGTCGCTACACAAGAGGCACGCCCAGATGATATTGCGCGTTGCCGGTTCAAAACCGGCGCGGATCGTGCCTGGACAAGGCTTCCGGTTGGGTCTTCGCCGACACTTCATCGGCAGTTCGCGGGACCATTTGCTTGGTTCCGTAGTTACCGCGGCGACAATGGACCCCAAATACCCGATGATTCGTGGAGGCCGCGGAGACTCCGGGACGCATCCGTTCGCGTCAAGGAAATCCGTCATGTCTGTAATCCAAGTATCCGGCATCACATCCCCGGCGCTGGTTGCCCCGGCCTAACGCCTCGCGGTTCAGCGGCGGCGCAAAGCACCGTCCGCTGTATTGTTACGTGGGCCGCATATATCATGCGAAGTGGAGGCGACGACCCTTCGGCTCTGGGACCGGAGTACCGTCCTCATCGGCCGTGGCGATCCAGAGGTCAATCGCCTCTTGAGCATTTGAAACCGCCGCCGTAGGTGAAGGACCATGCGCCATGCAGCCCGGCAGTTCCGGTACCTCAGCAACGTACAACTGGTCCTCCGCGCTCCAATAGATGATCACCTCGTATTTGTGCATCCTACTCCTCCTCCCCGAGCTTGTACTTCAGGATGATCGCCCGTACCTGACGCACTTGATACACCTCCGCCTTGTTCTGGTCCCGCTGCAAGGTGATACGTTCCTCAATCCCCGCGCGCGTGAAGATGTGGTTGCTGCCCCGCGTCCGTTCGGTAAATCCTAGGTGGCGTAGCAGGCCGCAGAGGTCCGCGAAGGCTATGTTGGCGTCGGCGGTGCCACGTAGAATCTTAAGTAAAACGTTTTCATGCTTTGCCATCCTCGGAACCTAGGCGGTCTGCCCACACCGCGCGACGGTGATTGAGGGCGGTTTGGTTCAACGGCCCGCACTTCTGCTGCGAGCGCCTGCTCGCCAAGCGCACAGGATTTCAGGGTTCTATCGGAAGCTCTCTGGCGCTCAAAGTAACGCCACCCAGCGCGCTCGTCAGCAGGAAGTACTGGTTAGGCAGCCGCAGTCTGATCAATCGGTGATCCTCCCCCGTTTTCGTGGACACAGGGTTAAGCAGCATATTTGAGTTCGTACATCACGGGACTGATATTTCCAAAGGAGTTGTAGATCTGCAGGTCGTCTTCCGGCTCCCCGGGGCATTCCGCTGACTAGGAGCACGCTGCACTACCAGCTCGATGGCTGGAGACACGCAGCGACCTGCTCCCGTTCCAAGAAACGCATCACCGCCGGGAATTCCCTGTGAGAGGGAGGAGAGCAGTGCCATCTAAGGTCGGGGTGTGAGTCAGGCTTGCACCCTACTATTTTCCTGAGACCACCCGCTGAGCGAACTTCAACTGAACCACGAAATAGAACGCATGACAAACCCATTCGATTCGCGCGACACCCTCGACCTGTCCACAGGTCCTGCCACCATATACCGCCTGGATG
>JADFIT010000185.1 GCA_022566515.1 Gemmatimonadota bacterium | reverse complement strand
CACCAACGCCGCTCTCGAGTCGCTCATGCCAACGCATCAACCACGTTGAACACACCCATCCACCCCAGTTCGGTGAATTCAGATTGATGAGCGTGGAACATGAAGCGCCCGGGCTCGTCGAACGTAAACTCCAAGATGTGCCGCTCACCCTGGCACATCATGATGGTGTCCGTGTAGTCACTCGGCTGGAGGCTGGTTCCGGTCCGGTACACATGGAACAGCTCCCCGTGCAAGTGCAGCGAATTGATCGGATCGAACTCCAGGGCGTTCACGAGATAAATGCGCTGTAGCTCGCCCTTTCGAATGACGATGGGATTCTTTTGATAGGCGAACGCCACCGTGTTGGCGGCATACACCTCATTTTCGCCGTCAAAATTGGTATCGAACCCGTTCATCACCATCACCATCTCGCGAGCGGGCGGACGTCCGTCCTTGGGATCGATGATGAACGTCCCGTACAACCCCTTGGAGATATGCTTGCGAATGGGAACCGTGTGACAGTGGTACAGATGCAGTCCGAACGGCCTGGCGACGAACTCGTACACGAATGTTTCGCCGGGCTCAACCACCTCGAACACGCCATCCATGTTCGCCGGGTGGATGCCGTGAAAATGAATCGTGTGCGGGTGCGGGCTCCGGTTGTGAAAATTCACGCGGACCAGATCGCCCTCTGTGGCTCGGAGGGTGGGCCCCGGTACTTGTCCGTTATACGTCCACGCCGGAAAGTATACGCCCGGCGCGATTTCGATCTCGCGATCGACTGCGTGGAGTTCGAACGTGCGCAACGTTTGGCCGCCCGGCAGGGTGGATACCCGTCCGAAATCGAACTCCTCGAGAAACTTCATCGGATCCACCGAGGCATCCGTGACAACGCCAACCGTGCTGGCAGTGTGGGGATCGTGGGCCGGCTCCAACTCCGCCAACTTCTCCGCGGCACCCACGGCCTTCGCGGTTGCAGCCACCCCAACGGCCCCCAGTGCGCCCCGCGCCAACATTTGGCGGCGAGTCATTTTACGGCGTCCACTCATGGCGTTACTCCTCCTCTGTCATACATGCAAGCGAGTTTGCCAACTCGAACCCCACCACCTGCTCCCTTTGGTCCGCACCTTCGAACTGCAGCGTGAGGGGGCCATGAAACGGCTGGCGCGCCAACACCTTGAAACGCGTTCCCGGCTTCAGCCCGAGCGAAGCCAGAAACCGGAGACGCTCCGGGTCTTGATCGCTCACCATCCGAAGCTCGCCAGCAGCACCCACTGAAAGCTCCGTCATCAGAACGACCTCGGGCTGTTCCAAATCCCCGGCCGAGGTGGGGATCGGCGCACCGTGAGGATCGTATCGCGGATTCCCCATGGCGCGCGCCATAGCCTCCACAAGCTCATCCGACACGGCGTGCTCGAGGCGTTCGGCCTCGGCGTCGACGGTGTCCCACTCGTACCCGAGCTTCTCGAGCAGGTACGCCTCGATGATGCGGTGGCGACGAAGCACCTGTAATGCCGCTTGGCATCCGGAGTCCGTCAGGCGCACCCCGCGATGGAGCGAATGCTCGACCAATCCCAGTTCAGCAAGCCTCTTGACCATCCCGCTCACAGATGCGGGCGCGATGTCCAGCACTTCGGCGATGGCGCTGGTCTGCGCGACACCGAACCGAGCCTCGAGGTTGTAAATGACCTTGAGATAGTCCTCATGGGACCGTGAGAGCATTGGGTTGTCGGCCATGTCCAACTCGCTGGCTACGCTACAAGGCAATCAATGTACAGGCCAATTCTAGATTTCTGCCTACCTAAGTCTACTGTACACAAACACTAAAATCAAGGTATCTTCACAAATGGTTCAGCTACGTGCCAGGCTGAGTGTAATTGACGCTTCCTGTCTATAAGTTGTTATATCACAATGAGATAGGATCTGCGGAGAGACGCTGACTGGAGCGGATCACGGCCCCCAGTCAGAGCAACACCTGAACACGGACTCCTGACGCCCGATCAACTCGGCGTGTGCGAAGGGCAGCCGCTCGGTACGATGCCAAGCGACCGAGGTTGTCCGTAGGGGGTTGGACACCCCATTGGAGCAGTAGGTCGACGCTCGCATCGGGCCTCCCTATGGAGGTCCGATACGGAAGTCCTCGATCTGAATCTCTTTCCCGTAGTCTGCGAAGTCCCCGTCGGTACGCGCTCGCCGGAAGTCACCCCAATTCATCGTGCGGTACTTGGGTCCATCCTCCGCGACACTGGGTAACGGCGCGTAATCGGTGTCGTAGGACGGGTTGAAGAAGAAAGGAATACTGTACCGTGCCCGATCGCGAATGGGGCGGACTCGGTGAAGCGCGGCCACGAAGCGATCGTTGGACCATACCTGCATCATGTCGCCAACGTTGACAACGATCGCTCCTTCTACAGGATCGATGTCGTACCATGCTTCGTTCGCGAACACCTGGAGACCAGCCACATCATCCTGAAGAAGAACGGTGAGCGCCCCGGCATCGGTGTGGTGGTGCAGCGCCATATCGCCGAGTGTTGGGACATCCGCCGCGAATGCCGGCTCCAAGGGATCGTCCAACGGATAGTAGTTCAGACGTACAAAACTGGTGTGCTCGGGCGTAAAGTGCCCGCGCAACGCAGCTCCCGGCATTCCCAGAGCCAGGCACATCCCCTCCAACAATCGCAAGCCGAGTAACTCACACGCCCTGAAGTACTCGAGCATCGTCTGTTTGAAATCGGACAGCCCGTCGAGCCATTGATTGCTTCCATCGACCGCCGCGCGGTTTTTCGGATGATCGTCGGGAAGGTCGGGGAATGGGAGTGCCGCAAAATCAAATACTTCCTTGAGGTCGCGTGCGTTCTTGGTGAGCTCCCGGTCGTAGTAACCCCGTGGATTCTCCCTGGTTCGGGATACAGACAACTTCACGTCGCGCGGAAGGGCAAAGAAGTGGTGCGTCTCCTCCCAAACACGATCTATCAATGCGTCCGATATCCCGTGGTTCACAACTTGAAAAAAGCCCCAATCACGACACGCGCCGTCGATTGACGCCACAGCAACCGCTTTCTGTGACTCACCGCAGTCATTTATCAGCGGGTCGATGTCGATGATTGGAACACTCGCGCTCACGCGACACCCCCTGAGGGCTGGAGTTCTTGGCTCGGGTCACTAGCCATTAGGCTAGTCGTCGCGCGGTTGGGGAACGAGTCGGATGTACGGCAGCGGCTGTTCCCAACCATCAGGGAACCTCTTCTTCGCCTCCTCGTCGGAGACCGAAGGAGAAATGATCACGTCGCCGCCCTGCTCCCAGTTCGCCGGCGTGGCTAGCTGCTTCTCGGCGGTCAGCTGGCACGAGTCCAGCAGCCGTAGGATCTCGACGAAGTTGCGGCCGGTGCTCATCGGATAGGTGAGCGTCGCCTTGATCTTCTTGTCGGGTCCGATGACGAACACGGAGCGCGCCGTGGCGTTGTCCGCCGGCGTGCGGCCCTCCGACGTATGACCGGCATCGGCCGGCAGCATGTCGTATGCCTTGACGACCTCGAGCTTCGGGTCGCCGATCAGCGGGAAGTTCACCGCATGACCCTGCGACGACTCGATATCCTTTGACCACGCCTCGTGGTCGCTCACACCATCGACGCTGATTCCGATAACCTTGCAGTTACGGGCAGCGAAGTCGTTCTGCAATCCCGCGACAACACCTAGCTCTGTGGTGCACACGGGGGTGAAGTCCTTGGGGTGCGAGAAGAGAATCGCCCAGCCGTCACCGATCCAATCGTGGAAGTTGATCGTTCCCTGTGTGGTCTCGGCGGTGAAATCGGGCGCCGTATCGTTGATGCGAAGTGACATGGGTCCTCCTTGGTGCTCTGGTAAGGCGTTTCTATGCGCTGTGGCGCGCGCGTCATACTGCGGGCCAACGGCACCATGACTGGTTGCCGTCGCGCCCCTCCCTGCCGGCTTCCTGGTAGTAGGCCTCCATCATGCGGCGAGGTACACACGCCCGCAAGCAGTGGCCCGTCGCCCTTTCCTGCGTGCGGGTGTTCGGCCCCGAGGGGAATCGGGGATGAGCTCCAACTGTCGCTCGATGGGACGAGGACCCGTCGATCGATCACGCCTCGTATCACCGGTAGGTACGTCATGGCAAACCGAGCGCTGTGCCTATGTTGCGCGCAGCGAGGACATTGGCCAGGAGCGCGATCCATAGCACCAGGTTCGCGACGTGCCCAGCCCAGCAGATACGGCACTCCAGGTGGCGTGAGAGAAGGCTGTAGGCGAGATAGACAGACATCGCCAAAGCCAGCGTCGCACCAAGGAGGAGCAGTATGGCAGACCAACCCAGCAAGATTCCGAGCGCGATGAGGGCGTACAACAGGAGTCCGAGGGCCGAATTCGGTACGCCGAGGACCGCAGCCCGTGGGGTGCGAAAGAGCACCTGGCAGCCGCCTGCCTCGAGCTGGCAGATTTCCGGGCCCGTGAGGAAGCTTGGCAAGACCCGGTACCTGCCATAGAGCGCGGCGGCAGCGGCTGCGAACCCCACGCCGAGAGCCAGCGCGAGAAGGGCATCGAGCAGGGCGTTGAGGGTCATGTGCAGAACCGCAGATCGCGAAGTCCAAAACGGAGCCGCTCTGGTAGCGTGCCGCATCCGGGCAACGGCTGGAATGCCCCTTCTGCGAGGATCCGCACCTGCGCGATGGAAACGAGTGGGACCTTCATCACAGCGCTCGAACCCCCAGGCCAAGCAGAGTTGCACCGCCACAGGCAACCGTAACTCAAGCCATACAGAACTGCATGAAACCTCACACATCGCCAGATCCGCTCGCAGCAACTCCACATCCCACTCTCGCCAGACCCCACGACGTATGAAAACCCGTCTTGTCTAATTACGGCCCGCCTGACAACGGAGGTCTTATGGGTGTTAGGCGCGATGACCTTTAGGCTCCTGGCGTACGTGCAGAAAGTCCGCTTCGAATCGTCCTTGCCGACCTATCTAGTATTGCATGAATCTCGGCCAACGTCGTCTCCGGATGGTTGTTGAAGTCCATGAGACGATGACCCTCAATCCGCTCGGAGCCCACCTCGGCGACAATCCGGCGAACGACCTGAAGCGCCGGTTGACGGTGATGAGATTCCCCCATGACGTCAGCCGTAGCTTGATACAGCGCACAGTAGAGGCTCCAAGTTCGGGCGTTCGCTTCGCAAACGCGATCATCTGCGCGGTCCCAGACCGATGCGTCAGAGAGAATCCGCCGCGCTCGCCGGACAATTTGCAAGTCGGCCGTAGTGGGCGGCGCGTCCGCCCGCAGGTTGAAGGAGAAACTCATGCGCTCGTCGGTCAACTCGAACGACGTCAACGTGACCCAAATATTGGGAGTCTGAATGGCACCGGTGGGATAATGCGCCGGAGACGGCGGACTCACCGCAACGGTGCCCGTGTCTGAGGGTGGCCCGACGATCGTCCCGCGCCAAGGAAAGGCTCCGGCGTCAGGCGTGAGTCGCAGGTGTATCGTCCGGCGCTCGCCTCCTGACGTGATACACTCACCTCGATATTCGCTGTGCCCTTGGTGTCGCATTTCGCACTCGATGTCCTGCGCGACCGACGCGGTAGGGTATGCCGAGAGGAGTAAGACCAGTGCAGAGGACAGCCGTTTCATACTAATCACCTCATGGGCTGCTGCGTTGCTTCAGCGGTCTCGTCGTCGGGCGGGCGTCCCACGGGGGCGTCACTCAGGCGGCGGGGCCAGCATCGGCCACCGTCTAGGACGGTACGATGACACCAGGTACATGGCCTCGCTAGAGTGAGGTGCAGGTGCTGCGGGCGGAGTAGAAAGAACCGGCCCGAACGCACCGCGCGCTACTTCAGTCCCTTCTCCGCCTTGAACGCCGCCCAGTCACGTTTGAGGGCGAGAAACTCGTCGATACTGCCCATCGCGAGTAGGAAGGGATTGGTCGCCTTTTCCAGCGCCATGGTCGACGACGGCCGGCATCCGTAGTCGTGCCCGGGCCAGACGGTGACGTCGTCGGGCAGCCGGTCGAGGATCTTCTGGAGACTCGCGTACTCGGTCCGCGCCGCTTCTTCCGTTTTGGTTCCGCCGATCTTCCCTACGAACAGATGATCGCCGGTGAGGGCCACCCGTTGCTCCTCGAGGTAGACGACGACGTGATCGTCGATGTGCCCCGGCACGTGAATCAACTCGAGGCGCAGCGAACCGAGTTGGAGCACGTGACCGTCGTCCACCGGGAGATCTGGCTTGGCCACCGAGCCGCGAAACGCCACGATCGGGGCGCCCGTGAGTTTTTTGGCTTGAGCGTTGCCGTTCGTATGATCCTCGTGACCGTGGGTGTTCACGATGTACGCGGTCTCGAGACCCTGGGCCTTGGCCCGCTCGACCACGGCCTTGGGATCGTAGGACGGGTCGACGAGGGCGGCGACGCCGGCCTCGCGGTCGCCGATCAGGTAGGCGAAGTTCCGGTCGCCGCCGGTGCGGATTTGCTCGAAGACGAATTTCATAGGCTCGGGTGCCGGGTATGCCAATCGGTGGCGGCCTGGTACGCGTGGGCAAC
>JADFIT010000184.1 GCA_022566515.1 Gemmatimonadota bacterium | reverse complement strand
CCTTGCGCCAAAACGGCCTCACGGCCGGCCACCGACCCCTGCCGGCGCGCAATCCGTCGAACAGGCTCGAGTAGTGTCGACGGGCAGACGCATCTAGATCGATCGGGAGTTCGAGGTTCGCCACCGCTGCCCAGGCAGTCACAGCCCGCAGCGCCAACCGCGTCGCCAGGCCCAGAGCGACAATCCAACCGAGTAGGGTGAGCCACCGTCCCTCGTCGACCGCGAGAGTCGCACCGAGAGGTGCCAGGCCAAAATAGAGAGCGCGCTGGGCCATTTCGCCAAGCGCTTCGAGCCGCTCAGGAGCGCGCTCCACCATGCTAGTGACACCCACCGTAAGGAGAAAGTAGGTGCCGAGAAAGATGGCGGCGCCGCCTCTGAAGACAGTCTTCGCACGACGGGCGATGTTGGGCCGACGAGTCCAGCTTCGACACCCAGAAGCTACCGCGATGCCGAGCACCAGCAGATACAGCGAGGTTGTCGCCAAGTGGACGGGAATTCCGATCCACGGAGACTCGAGTCGACTGATGAGGGCGCGACCGTAAAAGAGATAGAAGAGCGGCACGAGGAATGCCACGCCCGTGAGTAATACCGAAACCAGCATCCGGTCGAGCGCCAACAGCGACATGACGCTCGGATGCGACATCAGCGGCTCTGGCGTACGCCGTACCACGAACACCTTCGAGAGGATGGGCGGTACAAAGGCGACGAACGCAAGTACCAGAGCAAGATGCGCAGCCACTAGCATCCCGTCCAACACGCCAGGGTCGGGTAGTAGCCGAGCCCCAGCGCCCTGGGTCACTAGTGGTATCAGCGTAGGAAGGGCCACGATGATCAAGATGGCCCACAATTTACCCGAGAGCGTGTGCACCACTTCGTGATAGAGCGCCCGGCGGCCCATCTTCCATTTCCACCGTGCAAGGGTCAGCAACATGAGCATATCGTCACGCCAGTTTCCCATGGGGTAGAACGGACCTCCTCACCAGAGTGTGATGCCGGCACGGAAAGCAACCGGTCGCAGGTGCCACAGCCCTTGCCGGCACAAGCGGGACCCCTCGAATTCGAATCGACGAACCTGAGGAGCCCCACTTTACCGACTGAACTGTAGAACTCAGGCACCCGCGCACCGGCTATCCCAAGCTCCTCCGTTGGGTCAGGCGAGGCAAGCGGCCCAGGCAGTCGCCAAGCTGAAAAAGGCGAGCTTGGAGACTGGATCGGGGCTCACGATGGCCGCTACAGTGGCTATGCCGGTGAGCCCACAGACGAATCCGTGCCAGAAACCTCCGCCTTCGAGTTGCTGCGCCTGCTCGAGTGTCAAAACCTGCATGAGTTATTCCTCCATGATCTCAAATATTGTGATGCCGTGCCGGCGGCACGGCGTCGACTGTGCCGAGGAGCCAGCGACTCCCTCAAGTCACGGCGGCCTCGATTAGACACACCCCAAGGGCCTTGGTGAAGAGATATGCTGCCAGCAGGCGACTGAAGAAGATCCCGACGCCAAGCGTCGCTCCCATTGCCAGGCCACAAAAAAAGAGACCTCCTCCCTCGATATCCGTCATCTGATCAAAGCTGAGCGTATGCATCACTACCTCCTATTCGACATTATTGATGCAGACCTACACCAGTTATTCCTCCATGATCTGCATATTGTGACGAGGAGCCAACGACTCCTCTTTAAGCCAGGGCGGTCCCGATCAGGCACACCCCAATGGCAAACCTGTGAGATATTTCACCAGCATGCGCCTGAAGAGGCTCCCGAAGCCAGACCACCCGTCTATCGCCAGGCCACACCGAAAAAAACCGCCCCCCTCGATATCCGTCATCCTGTCAGAGCTGAGCGTATGCATCACTACCTCCTATTCCACATTATTGATGTTGTGTGATTGTGCGCCGCGTCGGCAGCACCGGCTGTTCGGCCCCACACGTTGCCGCCTGGGGCGTCGCGCACCCCGTTCCGTTCCCCATGTGACCAGGCTCGAGCAACAGCTCCAATTTCGTCTCCCCAAGCCATTTCCCCGCCAACTTGCCGGTTGCGTCGAACAAAAACAGCGCGGGCGTCATCACGGTCCCGAAGTGGTGCGCAAAGACGTCTCGGTCGACCGTCCCCCACGTCACCTGCTCCGAGCGCGCGAGACGCGGCCACCGCCGCTCAATCGCGGCCATGTTCAACGAGTCCTCCGTCGTGAGCAGTAACAACTCCGTGCCCGACAGCCGGTCGAGCTGTGGGTCGAGCGTGTCGAACTCGTAGGTGCAGTGCGCGCACCGGCTGTGAAAGAGAATCAGCAGCGTGCGGCCCCGCTGGCTGTGGCGGAACGTGGCCTGTCCCCGCGCCGTCGCGAATGCAAACGACGGTGCGGCGGAGCCAAGCGGCAACACTTCCTGCCGCGAGGCCGCCGCCACCACCCAACTCCCTACGAGCACGACGGCGCCTAGAAATACGAACGCCACAAACTTTTTCACCATGATCCGACGAGACAGACGCCTCGGTGAAGGACGTAGCAAGGCTACGACAGGTCGTTCAACAGTTCGTCAACAGGCAGGACAGCGCCTCGTATCACCCCGGAAGACGTGAGGCTACGCGGGCTCGCTAGCCGCCGGCTTCCACAGACGGTACTTTCAGACCGACCCCTCGAAGTCCCGGGCGTGTTCCCGCCCGAACCGCGACTCTTTACGTAGCGACACAACAGGGTGGATTGGACGCATGGCCGAGAACATCGATCGACTAACAGCAGCGCTTTCCGACCGCTACGCCATCGAGCACGAGCTCGGAGCCGGCGGAATGGCGACGGTGTATCTTGCCCAGGACCTGAAGCACGACCGCAAGGTCGCGGTGAAGGTTCTGCGGCCGGAGCTGGCCGCCGTCGTGGGCGCCGAGCGCTTCCTGCATGAGATCAAGCTCACCGCCAACCTCCAGCATCCCCACATCCTCGCGTTGCACGATTCCGGCGAGGCCGACGGGTTGGTCTTTTACGTGATGCCGTTTGTGGAGGGCGAATCGCTGCGCGACAAGCTCAATCGCGAGAAACAACTCTCCATCGAAGAGACCATCGAGATCACCAAAGGCGTTGCAAGCGCATTGGACTACGCCCACCGCCACGACGTGATCCATCGCGACATCAAACCCGAGAACATCTTGTTGCAAGACGGCCAACCGGTGGTGGCCGATTTCGGGATAGCGCTAGCCGTGTCCGCCGCGAGCGGGACACGTCTCACCGAAACGGGCCTGTCGCTTGGCACGCCCCATTACATGAGTCCCGAGCAGGCGATGGGCGACCGCGAGCTGGATGCCCGCAGCGATGTGTACTCCTTGGCGTGCGTGACGTACGAGATGCTGGTGGGCGAACCGCCGTATACGGGACCCACGGCCCAGGCAATCGTCGCGAAGCTCATCACAGAGAAGCCGCAACACATCACCCTGCATCGGGACACGGTGCCGGCGCACATCGATGCCGCCGTACAGAAGGCTCTGGCGAAGCTGCCTGCCGATCGGTTCGACACCGCCGCGCACTTCGCGGAGGCGGTGTCTACACCGACTGCCGCGCCTACACCGGTCACGACCGGGTCCCTACAATCCTCGACGCTGACCATCCAGGTGCCGGCTGCGCTTCAGACCGCCACCCGGTTGGCAAAGGGCCGTGGCCTGCCGTGGGCGATCGTGGCGCTGCTGGCGATGACCGTGGGGATATTGGTGCCGAGGCTCGGGCGCGACAACGCTTCAACTTCGTCGGATCCGGTGCGGTTTTCGGTGACACTTCCGCCGGAGGAGCAGATCGCGGGTTTGCCCGGCGTGCTATTAACGAGGGACGGCACGGCGATGTTGTTGGCGGCCACGCGTAACGACACGACCCGGCTGTACATCCGCTACCTGAATCGACAGGAGATCGTGCCTGTTGCGGGAACTGAAGGCATAGAACGGGGCCCGTTTCTGTCCCCCGACGGTCGCTGGATAGCGTTCGCTGCCGACACCAAGCTCAAGAAAGTTTCCATCGACGGCGGAACTCCCCTCGAAATCGCCGACGCGCGTTCGTTTATCGGTGGGAGTTGGGGCGCCAACGATACCATCGTCTACTCTCCCTCATACAACGGTGGCTTGTGGCAGGTGGGTGCGGACGGAGGGGCACCGTTGGAGCTGACCACCCCGGACCGGTCGCGGGGCGAGTTGGGCCACTGGTGGCCACAGATCCTCCCCGACGGTAAGCACGTGCTGTTCACGAATTTTTCAACGCCGATCGACCGGGCGCGCATTTCCGTGTTCTCCCTGGAAACAGGCGAGCAGAGGGACTTGGTGCCGGGCGCCATCTTCGGGCGGTACCTGCCGACGGGGCATCTCGTATTTGTGCGTTCGCAGACGTTGATGGCGGTGCCGTTCGATATCTCACGATTGGAAGTTACGGGAACGGCGGTGCCGGTACTCGAGGACCTGGCGATGGCCCCGGCATCGGGTACCGCGGGGATTGCCTTCTCCGATAACGGCATCATGGCATACATCCCGGCCTCCGTTTGGAATGCAAAGAGTCTTCTCCTGTGGGTGGATCGTTCCGGAAACGAAGATCTCGTCATCGAGACCCCCGATCTCTACGAATCACCGCAGCTGTCACCCGACGGTCGACGGTTGGCCTATACCCTGTACCGGGGCAACCGGGACGTGATGGTACGTGACCTCGCACGTGGTGTTTCTACGCCGTTGGCGCGGGGCGCTGCCGCCGAGTTCGGCCCGCTTTGGACGCCGGACGGCGAGCGGGTGATCTACCAGTCGGATCGACCTCCCTACGACATTTTTTGGAGGGACAGTGACGCGCTTGGTCCCGAGGTACCCCTCCTCCAAAACGAGTACGACAATCACGCGTCTTCCATCTCGCCGGATGGAAAGATCTTGGCGTACATGGAGAACAACCCCGAAACGCAGGGCGACATTTGGCTGCTGCCGCTGGACGGGGGCGATCCAACCGTATACCGCAACACGGAGTTCTCTGAAAGATCTCCCGCCTTCTCGCCCGACGGGCGCTGGATTGCCTACTCGTCGAATGAATCCGGTCGTTTCGAGGTGTACGTGCAGTCATATCCGGATCCCACCGAGGCCCGACAGCTGGTTTCCACCGACGGCGGCACCGAGCCGCTATGGGCACGTGACGGACGAGAGCTTTTCTACCGAAACGGTGAAAAAATGATGACCGCGTCATTCGACACGGCTTCGGGCTCTCCCGGAACTCCGTCGGTGCTGTTCGAGGGGCGGTACGTGCCCAATCCCAACGTGCGGGGTTACGACCTCGCGGCCGATGGGCGTTTCATCATGGTGAGAACGCCGGATGAATCGCTGCCCAGGCGAGTCAACGTCGTGATCAACTGGTTCGAGGAGCTAAAGGAAAGAATGAATGGACGCTAAGAAGCTCCCCTCCAACGCCTACGTCCTGCCGAAGGCGAACCATACGTCCCATTCACCCACCGCCCAATCACGTTCAAGGCGGCGTTCGCCGGCGTCATGCTCGGCGATGGGCACGATCCGCGCCCCGACGGCCCTGCTCAGAGAAACTCCGCAATGAACCCATCGCTCAGTTCCAGTTGGGCATTCCGGTCCCGTCGCAGGACCGCGCTCTCTGATTCGACCCGGTCGGCCATCTTGTTCAGCTTGTCGGCCTGTCTGCGGAGTACCGCCGCGAGTCTGCGGCCACCTTTCGGCCTTGGGATCCGCGCTCCGGTGCGCCAGGCCCGCACCGATGCGTAACTCACCCCCACCCGCGCCGCTATATGCCGTAACGTTGGTGTCGCTGCCGCCAACGCTTCAGGTAGGACGTTCACCAGCCCACCTCCCTGATTGGCTCGTCCCCACTCTAGTACATCAAGGAGGAGTAGTCAATTTGGAGACTCTTTTCGGCATTGACGGTTGGCAGAGAAAACCCTGATTCTGGCTGGGAAAATTAGCAACAGTGCCTGTCTAATGATTCACAGAGCTTTCTCTTCGACCAGACTCAAGTAGTCAATTTGATTACCCTAAGTCCAAAGCTGGCCGGTTCCATAGGGTTTCAATGTAGTCATGCGGCCTGCCGATTCCTCACGGCCCGAGGAACAATGCCAATATGAGCCCAGATTCGGGGCGCTGGGGGGCTGGGTCCGCCAGCTGAACACGATCCCGGGGATTCGCACAAAGAGGTCGGATTTGGCGATGAGAGGTGCTAGAGTGGATAGAGCCGTCTATTTCCGCATCGCTGAGGGGGCTCGAACCCCAATTCACGCCTTTCGCCCAAGGAGGTCTCCAAGATGGTGGACAAGATCGTGCGAACCGAGCGGTTGGAACTGATCGATCGGCACGGTCGCCTCCGTGCAGTGCTGGCCTGTGAGGAAGATTCGGACGTTCCCTCCTTGGCATTTCTCGATGCCGATGGCAAGACGCGCGTCATCGTCGGGATCTCGTGGAACCAGATGCCGCAGATCCAGCTTTCCGCACCGGACGGTACAGCCCGCGTTGCACTTGTGGTGCGGCCAGATGGCATGGGGTTGGTGGTTGTCATGGACGAACAGCAACGCTCTAAGACCCTGAC
>JADFIT010000042.1 GCA_022566515.1 Gemmatimonadota bacterium | reverse complement strand
GGACGGCGCTTTACCTGCGGATTGACACGTGAGGGAGCGGCATACTGCTGGGGAGGTGGGCCCGCAGCCGGCGCGGCCGCGCCGACGTTGGTATCGGCCACGCTCACCTTCGCGACGCTTTCTGCAGGCGATGCACATGTGTGCGGCACGACGCCCGACCACGCGCTGTACTGCTGGGGTGCGAACGCGCGTGGCCAGCTCGGCGATGGATCGACCGTCGATCGGCCCCAACCAACCCTCGTGCCGGGCCACACCTTCCAGAGCGTGAGCGCCGGCGGCAACCACTCCTGTGCCGTCACGCCCGAGCAACGAGCGTACTGCTGGGGCGACAACGCGGCGGGTCAGCTGGGCCTGGGATTCTTCGGAGGCACCGCGGGCACGCCGACGGCCGTGCTGGGACCCGACTTCGCAATCGTCGCAGCCGGCGGGAGCCACACCTGCGGACTCACTCCCACCATTCGGACAGGCGGCAAGCCGGCATTCTGCTGGGGTAGCAACGCGACAGGGCAATTGGGGACGCGATCCGTTCCCACGGCCACCGCGCAACCCGTGGAAGTCTCGAGCGTCCTCGCCTTCCGGGAGATCACGGCCGGCGCCGCCCACACGTGCGGGGTCGTTCACAATTTCGCGTTCGGCGAGAACCAGGCCGCGAACAACTTGGGGTTTTGCTGGGGCAGCAATCTCGTGGGTCAGATCGGGAACGAGAGGTGGGGCGTGCTACAGCAAACACCGGACTCGGTCCATCTGGACGCGGAATTCCAGGCTGTGGCCGGAGGATCAAACCACACGTGCGCCATCGCCGGCAACGGCGGATTCTGCTGGGGTGACAACGCGTTCGGGCAGCTCGGCAACGGCGTTGCCGGTTTTGTGGCAAAGCCACAACTCGTGGTGGTGGAGTGGTAGGTGGTGCATGCCACGGGCCGCCTGAGCAAGAAAGGGCGCGGTAAACCGCGCCCTTTCCTGTTCAGGTGGCCACTCACATCCACCACCCAACATCCTCAGACTTACAACCTACAGCCTCCCATTACAGCCCGAACGGCGACACCTTATTCTGCGCCAGCACCCGATTCATATCCACCATCATGGTGACCTGGGTCGTGGTGAGGGCGCCGGTGTCATCGTACGGCGACGCCGGAGTGAACAGGTCCATGTTGTCCAACGCCGGGATATAACTCGGTACGAACACCACCGTGCCGAGATCGCCGGCATTGATGCTGGGATTCGCCTCGATCTCCTCCAGCGTCATCGGCACCTTGATCCCCAGGTCCACCATGCGGCGGCCCTCGAGAAACAGCATCTCCTGGCGGGCCAGGAAGAACGCGTGCAGCAAGGATTCCGTCTCGTTGAAGGGGATGGCCAGGATGCTGTCCGGATCGAGCGATGTCGACGCCACGGTCGGGGTCGTGATCGTGCCCGGCCGCGTGAGGACCAGACCGGAGCGGAACGTGCTCGACGCATCCGCCCGGATGTCGATGATGGCATCGTGCGGACGCTCCGACAGGTCTAGGTTGAGACGCTGGTCGTCGTCGTCGAAGGCCTCCGTCGGCCGGGTGACGGCGAGCCGAATCGCGTCGACCAGATGCTGACGCCCGGCGGCGAAAGCGTCCCGGGAGAAGTCCGCTTCGGCCAGGATCAGGTGCATCTCCTCGGCCTTGGAGACGTAGACCGGCGCCTCACGCGAGGTGTACTTCAGATCGAGGAAGTCCAACCGCGGCAGCGGCTGCATCTCCTTGAGCGCTCGCAGGAAGAGGAACTCGTACAGCGTGTTGGTTATAGTGGCGCCGTCGAAGTCCCGTGCTTGCAAGAAGTTCGCGTCGGCCGCCAATACCGCCGAGGCGTGCGTTTCCGCGTTCCCGACGTCACCGGCCAAACGGTACGCGCGGGCCAAGGCCGCCCGCACCTCGAGGCCGAAGGTCCCGCTGGTTCCGGCGGCCTCCAGCTCGGTGATGGCGGTTTGGATCAACGTGGCCGACGGCACCGGCGTGCCATCCACTTCCACCGGCACCGCGACGAACCACTCACCCAGCATCAGGTATGCCATGCCGTGGTAGTACCGTGCTTCCTGTACGTCGGCGGCTTCGGGGTTCTCGTCCAGCGGCACGATTTCGTTGAGGACGAATGCGGCCAGGGATCGGAGCTCCTGCGGGAAGTCGTACATACTCCCCAGCAGCTCCTCGGTGATCTCCCTGGGGGTGTCGTACGTCTTGTTGATCCCCGTGCCGTGAATGGAGTAGTTGTCGCTGATCACTTCCGCGAAGTACGCGCGGCTGACCGTCCGGGCGAACATGGCTCGGAGGCCGGGAATCAACGACGCGGTGGGGTTCTTGGCTTCGGCCAGGTCATCCTCGGTCGTCGCCGGATTGTCGACGTCGGTGGGGTCCAGAAAACTGCACCCGACCGCGGCCATGGCCGTGACGGCGGCCAGGGCGATGCCCCGAACCGTCCGACCGTATCGTTCAGTAATCGATCTTGAGCTCATCATTAGTGGTTTCTCCACTGGGCAATCGTTCTGGTTCACCGGCTAGAATACGGCTTCGAGGCCGAAGCGGAACTGGCGGGGTGGCGACAGCGTGACGCTGGAGCGGCCCCCGAGCTGCAGGCTACCGCCCGCCGAGAGCCCGTTCAGTTCGGGATCGATCAGGGGGGTGGCCGACCAGATCTTCACGTTGTGCACGCTCCCATACAACGTGGCGCGATCCACGCCGAGGAATTGGTACACCGACGCGGGAATGGACCACCGGGCCGAGATGTTCCGCAGTTTGAACCAGTCGCCCTTGAGCAGGAACGCGCTCCGGGCGCGGTTCTGGCTCCAGGGACCGATCTCGTTGCCGTCCGTGTCAAAGCGGATCGGGAACTCGTAGTCCTCCTCGACCAGCTCGCGGCGGAAGATGTTGTTGAAGGTCGCCCAGATCGAGCCGAAGTCGAACACCTCGTGACCCGTCGCCCAATCGGCGCTGCCCGAGAGCGTGAGGTTGTTGAACAACGTCACGCTCGTGAAGAAGCTGCCGCTCTTGGTGGGCATCGGCGATTTGCCCGAGAACGTCAGCTCCGAATCGTCCAGCTTGCCATCGCCGTTGCTGTCGAAGGGCGTAAACAGCCTCCAGGCTCCGACGGGGTGCCCCTCATCGACGCGCTGCTGTGCGGTGATGTTGAACGGCGCCGCGCCACCCAGGCTCGTCACCTCGTTGTCGACTGCGTGGTACGTCAGGCCAAAATCCCACCGTACCTTGTCGGTATTGAGGATCTGGAAGTTCGCGTCGATCTCGATGCCCGTATTGGAGATCTCGCCGACGTTACGCAACTGGGTTCCCAGCCCGGTCGATGGTTGCTCGGGCACGAAGAACAACGCATCCCTCGTCGTGGCGTCGAAGTAGGTGAACCCGATGCCGACGCGGTTGTCGATCAGCGCAATGTCGAACCCGCCCTCGATGGTGCTGGTCACCTCGGGAGCCAGATCCGCGTTGCCCGGATTGTCGAACCGCGGGGCGCTCTCACCGCGGAACTGCGTCGCGTTGAACGAGCGGTCGCGCAGGAAGGGCGTCGGGAACTTGCCGGTCTTGCCGAAGGCGAACCGCAGCTTCAGCGTGTTCACCACGGACCCCAGTGCGGTCTGGAAGAAGTTCTCATCCGAGATCAGGTACGCCGCCCCCAGCTTGGGATATACCTCGACATCCACTTTGTCTCCGAACGTGGAGTTGGCGTCAAACCGCACCCCGCCGTTCAGGAACACCCGATCCCACAGCCCGATCTCTTCTTGGAAGTAGACGCCGCCGCTGAAGATTTCGGTGTTGCCCTCGGTAGCCACGATAGTGGCCGCCTCGTCGAAATCGGGCGCGCCCGGCAGGGCGAACGTGGTGCCAATGACGTTGACGATGCTCACGTCGTCGCGGAAGCCCTGCACGCCAACCGTGAAGTCCGAGGTCAGGATTCCGGTGCGCGGGTAGGAGAACGTCCCCGCGAAGTCACCGGTCACCGACGTGAAGTCGCGCTGGTACCGCTGGAGCCGCCCCTCTCCGGCGCTGATGATCACGGCGCCGATCGGCGCGAACTCCCGCTGCTGGTTGGTGCGGTAGTCCAAGCCGACCGTGGCCCGGGCCCGGAACAGATCGGAGGCGATGAGGCTGGCCCCGGAGGTGAACCGGAACCGATTCACCACCTCGTCGATGTCGGGCAGGATGAACGTCGTCAGGGCGTCGTCGAAGTTGTTCTCGCCCGTGAAGAAGAACACGTCGCCGACCTCGAAGCTGGTCAGCGGGTCCGCGATGGCCGAGCCGTTGAAGAGCCGGCCGAACTCCGTGCGCGTGTAGTTGGCCGTGAAGTTCACGCTGGTCTTGTTGCTGATTTCGGCCTGGATCGCGCCGCGCATCGAGAACACCTCGTTCTGATTCTTGAGCTGAACGCCCGCGGCCTCCTGAATGCGACCACTCACGGCGTACGTGATGCTCTCGCCTCCACCCGACACGCCCAGGTAGTAATTCTGGAAGTGACCACTCTGGAAGAAGTTGTTCTTCAGGAAGTCGGGGTCGGCCGGAGTGTCAAACGTCCCGTCGCCATTGGTGTCGAACCCCGTCTCGATGTCGTCGGGATAAATGAGGCCGGTGTCGAACATGTACTTGAGTTCCGGCGAATCGAATCCCTGCTCGATCCGAGCCGTAATGCGGGTCCGGCCCGGCGTGCCCTTCTTGGTAAAGATCTGGATCACGCCCGACGCGGCGTCGGAGCCGTACAGCGTGCTCGCCGCTCCGCCCTTCGTCACCTCGATCCGCTCGATGTCGCTCGTCAGCAGATCGGCCAACGCCGACGACTGCTCTCCCCCCGTGCCGCTGGCAGTACTGACGTTGTTATCCACGCGAACGCCGTCCACGTAAATGACCGGGGTCTGCGAGCCGAACACGCTGGAGATGCCGCGGAAGTTGATGAGGGAGGAGGTGCCGGCTTGCGCGGATGTCGCGTTGACCGTCATGCCCGCCACCTTGCCCTGCAGCAGCTGGGCGATGTCCTGCACCGGCGCTCGCTCGATCTCTTGCGTGTTGATCACGTGCACCGACGCCGTCAGTCTCCGGCGCTCCACCTCGCGCCCGGTTCCCGTCACCACGATCTCATCGAGCGAGATCGCCGACCGGGCCAATGTGAAGTTGGCAGTGGCCGGCAGCCCCGCCGAGACCGGCAACGTCTGTCCCCTGCCGCTGTAACCAATCAGGCGAACGCGGATCGTGACCGTGCCCACCCGCAGATTCGGGAGCGTGTAACGCCCATCCGCATCCGTCACGGCGCGGCGCACGCTTCCCTCTACCGTAATCTGAGCGCCCTCCAACGGACGCCCGGTTCTCTCTTCGACCACCCGACCTTGAATCCGGCCGGTGGCCTGCCCCCACGCCGGCGCTACCGTGAGCAACAACAATGCCCCGGCGAACGCACTGGCCCAAAGGGCTCGTGCCAACTTGGAACGTTGCATAACACCTACCTCGGTTGAGGAGATGAACGGAGGGCTTGAGGGTATCACTCGACGGCGTGGCACAGGTTTCGCCCTCCACGAAACCGCCGCGCTACAAGCGCACGGATTCGAAACGCGATGCCTCACAAAAGGGCTTGTCAAGACTGCCAGACAATACGCCACGGCTTCAAATTGGTTACACCGGACGGTCCCGAGGCCTGGCCGACAGGCTCCTTGATATTGGAATAAGCTGCAGTGAATATTGAGGTCAGTCAAGCACCCACGACGGTGGGGTGGGCCCGACACGAATAACCCCGGTCTCGACGATGTCGAGCCGGGGTTATTCAGAGGTAAGGCTGGCAACGGCCTACTCTCCCACCCCCTCTCAAGGGCAGTACCATCGGCGCTGAGAGGCTTAACGGCCGTGTTCGGGATGGGAACGGGTGTGGCCCTCTCGCGCTAGCCACCAGCCATTGTTCGGGGAGCAGGGAGCTCCCTTTCAAGCCAATGATGAATCCGTGGATGGTGCATCCTACATGTCGGGGCGAGGCAGGTGTCGCCCGGAACGGGCTATGCCTACCTGGCCCCGACAAACTGAAGAGATCAAGCTTCACGGGCGATTAGTACGGCTCGGCTGAAGCGCTTGCACGCCTTACACCTGCCGCCTATCAACGTGGTAGTCTCCCACGGCCCTTCAGGGACCTTACGGTCCAGGAGTGTTCATCTTGGGACGGGTTTCCCACTTAGATGCTTTCAGCGGTTATCCCTGCCGAACGTCGCTAACCGGCGCTGCCACTGGCGTGACAACCGGGACACGAGCGGTTCGTCCGACCCGGTCCTCTCGTACTAGGGTCGGCCTCCCTCAACACTCCAACGCCCACGACGGATACAGACCGAACTGTCTCACGACGTTCTGAACCCAGCTCGCGTACCGCTTTAACCGGCGAACAGCCGGACCCTTGGGACCTTCTCCAGCCCCAGGATGCGATGAGCCGACATCGAGGTGCCAAACCGCGCCGTCGATATGAACTCTCGGGCGCGATAAGCCTGTTATCCCCGGCGTACCTTTTATCCGTTGAGCGATGGCCCTTCCACACGGGACCACCGGATCACTAAGGCCGACTTTCGTCCCAGCTCGAGCTGTCGCTCTCACTGTCAGGCGCCCTTTTGCCTTTGCACTCTACGTGCGATTACCGACCGCACTGAGGGCACCATCGCGCGCCTCCGCTACTCTTTAGGAGGCGACCGCCCCAGTCAAACTACCCACCAGCCACTGTCCTTATCGGTGTAGCCGACGAAGTGAGGGCGTTAACAAAACAAGGGTGGTATTTCACTTGTGACTCCCCCCCAGCCGAAACCGAGGGTTCAAGGTCTCCCACCTATGCTACGCATGCAATGCCGACGTCCAATGGCAGGCTGTAGTAAAGGTGCACGGGGTCTTTTTGTCCTGTCGCGGGTAATCGGAATCCTCACCGATACTGCAATTTCGCCGAGCTTACGGAGGAGACAGTCGTCAAGTCGTTACGCCATTCGTGCAGGTCGGAACTTACCCGACAAGGAATTTCGCTACCTTAGGACCGTTATAGTTACGGCCGCCGTTTACCGGGGCTTCAGTTCAGAGCTTCGCCCGAGGGCTAACCCCTTCCTTTAACCTTCCGGCACCGGGCAGGCGTCAGTGCCTATACGTGGGCTTGGAATACGCCTTAGCAGACACCTATGTTTTTGCTAAACAGTCGCTTGACGCGATTCTCTGCGGCCGGTTCCCGCTCACGACGCGAAGTCGCTCACGTACCGCCGGCACCCCTTCTCCCGAAGTTACGGGGTCATTTTGCCGAGTTCCTTCTCCGTAATTCACTCGAGCACCTTAGGCTACTCGCCTCGCCTACCTGTGTCGGTTTGCGGTACGGTCGACATATGGCCTCGTCTGCGAAGCTTTTCTTGGCAGCGTGCGTCACAATCCCTTTGCGGGGATCAAGTCCCCTTCGGCATCGGTTCTCGGCTACCCCAAGCGGATTTACCTACCCGGGAACGCCTACCACCTTGCATCGGAATCCACCACCCGACGGACTGCTTGCTCCTGCGTCCCTCCTCAGACTCGAACGGACATATGTCGGTACGGGAATGTTGACCCGTTTCCCATCGGCTACGCCTTTCGGCCTCACCTTAGGGGCCGACTAACCCTGAGTTGATCGACATGGCTCAGGAACCCTTAGGCTTTCGGTGACAAGGGTTTTAACCTTGTTTCTCGCGTACTCATTCCGGCATCCTCACTTCCCGTCGCTCCAGCGGAACGCTTACGCGCCGCCTTCATCGCTCCGGGAACGCTCCCCTACCAATCCATGCTAATGCATGAATTTCGCTGCTTCGGCGGGCGACTTCAAAGTCCCGACCATTTTCGGCGCGGCCGCGCTGGACTGGTGAGCTATTACGCACTCTTTAAAGGAATGGCTGCCTCTAAGCCAACCTCCCAGTTGTCACAGCATGTCCACATCCTTCGATACACTAAGTCGCCACTCCGGGGCCTTAGCAGGCGATCTGGGTTGTTCCCCTCTCGCCCTCCCACATTATCGCGGGCAGACTGACTCCCTGGCAGCATCTAACAGGTATTCGGAGTTTGGTTGGGGGAGGTATGGCTCTTCGCCACCCGAGCCCATCCAGTGCTCTACCTCCTGCAGACTCATTTCCAGAGGCCATACCTAAATATGTTTCGGGGAGAACCAGCTATCTCCGAGCTTGATTGGCCTTTCACCCCTACCCTCAGATCATCCGAGCGGTTTTCAACCCACAACGGTTCGGTCCTCCACGGCCTGTTACGACCGCTTCAACCTGTCCAAGGGTAGATCGCCACGGCTTCGGGTCTGCCGCCAGCAACTATCGCCCTATTCAGACTCGCTTTCGCTATGGCTCCGGTCCTGAGGACCTTAACCTGCTGCTGACGAGCAACTCGCCGGATCATAATGCAAAAGGCACGCCGTCAGGGTGCCATAGCCGAAGCTATGCCACGCCCTCCGACTGCTTGTTAGCGCACGGTTTCAGGATCTATTTCACTCGCCACCAGGCGTGCTTTTCACCTTTCCCTCACGGTACTAGTTCACTATCGGTCACAGAGGAGTGTTTAGCCTTGGAGGGTGGTCCCCCCTGCTTCCCGCAGGATTCCTCGTGTCCCGCGGTACTCGGGATACCGCTAGGGGCCGTTGACCTACGCTTACTGGGCTGTCACCATCTCTGGCGGGCCTTTCCAGGCCACTTCTGCTCGGTCTCGTGCTCCCACGTCGCGGTCCCACAACCCCGGCGGAGCAAGCTCCACCGGTTTGGGCTGGCCCCCGTTCGCTCGCCGCTACTAAGGGGATCGCGTTTGCTTTCTTTTCCTCCGGGTACTTAGATGTTTCAGTTCCCCGGGTTAGCTCCCTTTCGGGTGATCCGCCTCACGACGGACCGGGTTGCCCCATTCGGAAATCCTAGGATCAACGCTTGCGTGCAACTCCCCTAGGCTTATCGCAGCTTACCACGTCCTTCATCGCCTCTCTGTGCCAAGGCATCCACCGTGCGCCGTACTGTGCTTGATCTCAAAAAAAATCGGCTATAACGACGCGCATCACTCCCGCGCCGTTACGGATTGTTGATTACCTCGTGTACGCGCGCGACAAGTCGCGCGCCTACGATACCATCCACGGATCCATCGATTGTCAAAGAGCCATCGACGATCGGAGAAAAGGCAAGAGTGGGACGACGGATATCCTTTCGTCAACGGCGGACAGGCGGTCGGGCGGTATGGCGGTAACAACCGCCCACCCTTCCACACCATCATTGCCGGCTACTCGGAATTCCAGAAAGGAGGTGATCCAGCCGCAGGTTCCCCTACGGCTACCTTGTTACGACTTCGCCCCAGTCACTGAGTTGACCTTAGACGGCTGCCTCCCGAAGGTTAGCCCACCGGCTTCGGGTCCCCCCAGCTTCCATGGCGTGACGGGCGGTGTGTACAAGGCCCGGGAACGTATTCACCGCGGCATGGCTGATCCGCGATTACTAGCGATTCCGACTTCATGCAGTCGAGTTACAGACTGCAATCCGAACTTAGACCGGCTTTTAGCGATTGGCTCACCCTCGCGGGTTGGCAGCGCGTTGTACCGGCCATTGTAGCACGTGTGTCGCCCTGGGCGTAAGGGCCATGATGACTTGACGTCGTCCCCACCTTCCTCCGGTTTGACACCGGCAGTCCCCCCAGAGTCCCCGGCCGAACCGCTGGCAACTGGGAGCGAGGGTTGCGCTCGTTGCGGGACTTAACCCAACATCTCACGACACGAGCTGACGACAGCCATGCAGCACCTGTGACCGAGCTCCGAAGAGGGGCCGATGTTTCCACCAGCTTTCACGGACATGTCAAGCCCAGGTAAGGTTCTTCGCGTTGCATCGAATTAAACCACATGCTCCACCGCTTGTGCGGGCCCCCGTCAATTCCTTTGAGTTTCAGCCTTGCGGCCGTACTCCCCAGGCGGGGTACTTAGTGCGTTAGCGACGGCACCGAAGGGGTCGCTCCCCCCGACGCCTAGTACCCATCGTTTACGGCGTGGACTACCAGGGTATCTAATCCTGTTTGCTCCCCACGCTTTCGCACCTCAGCGTCAGCATCGGCCCAGCAAGCCGCCTTCGCCACTGGTGTTCTTCCCGATATCTACGCATTCCACCGCTACACCGGGAATTCCACTTGCCTCTACCGAGCTCTAGCTCTGCAGTATCACCTGCAGCCCCGGAGTTGAGCCCCGGGATTTCACAGATGACTTACAGAACCGCCTACGCGCGCTTTACGCCCAGTGAATCCGGACAACGCTTGCACCCTCCGTATTACCGCGGCTGCTGGCACGGAGTTAGCCGGTGCTTCCTCTGGAGGTACCGTCACCCTCGGTCAACTATTTGAAGCCGAGTATTCGTCCCTCCTGACAGTGGTTTACAACCCGAGGGCCTTCATCCCACACACGGCGTCGCTGCGTCAGCCTTGCGGCCATTGCGCAATATTCCCCACTGCTGCCTCCCGTAGGAGTCTGGGCCGTATCTCAGTCCCAATGTGGCTGATCATCCTCTCAGACCAGCTACGCGTCGTAGCCTTGGTAGGCCGTTACCCCACCAACAAGCTGATACGCCGCGAGCCCCTCCTTCGGCGCGACCTTGCGGCCGCTTTCACATCAGCATCATGCGGTGCCGATGCAATACGCGGTATTACCCGGCCGTTGGGCCGGCTATCCCCCACCGTAGGACAAGTTGCTCACGTGTTACGCACCCGTCCGCCACTAGCCTTGAAGAGCAAGCTCTCCAAGGTTCGTACGACTTGCATGTGTTAAGCACGCCGCCAGCGTTCGTCCTGAGCCAGGATCAAACTCTCCGAAAATTTCCAAAGAATTCAATTAGCTCATCGAACACTTCTGTCCGATTCACATTACTTCGAAGTACTTCCCTCACGACAGGCCTTCGTACCTGCCGCTAATAACGGGCCGCACCCTTACCTATTTCTCCGAACGTCAATTTTCAAAGAGCGTGCGCAAAAACTCCAGCGCAGAACTAAAAGAGTAGACGGTCTCTCATCGAGAGTCAAGTGGAGGGAAAGGCTTGTGAGACGGTAACTTACGACCCTTCCGCATTGCTGAGCCGTGAGCCGTGAGCCGTGAGCCAAAAGACACGCAAACCCTTTGATAACAACTATTTACTCACCTTTTCTTGGCCCATCTCCACGTATCCGGCAAGAACAGAATGAGCAGGGTGTAGAACTCGAGTCGGCCCAACAGCATCAATACGCTGAGCACTACCTGCGCCAGTGGGTCGAGACCCCCGTAATTGCTCGCCGGCCCGACCGCACCTAGGCCTGGCCCTATGCTCGACATGGCCGCCAGTGCCGCGCTGGCCGCGGTGAGAAAGTCATTGCCCAGGGCCGCCAAAAACAGGGTGCCAACCCCGTGTGTCGCGACGTAGAGCGCAAACAACCCTACCACCTTCAAGAGAGTGTCCGGGCGCACCGGACGCCGACCCAATCGCGTCACGATCACCGCCTGCGGATGGAGCACCCGACGGAACTCTCCGACCGTATGCTTCACCAGCACCACCACCCGTACCACCTTCAACCCACCTCCCGTGGAACCACCCATCGCCCCCATGAACATCAACCCAAACAGAACGACCTGAGCCACAACCGGCCACGCGGCAAAGTCGGCGGTGGTGAAGCCGGTAGTGCTGATGATGGCCGTGACATTGAAGAACGCCTCCCGGAGATCCGACCTCGGTCCCGATCCCGGGTCGTCTGACACGATCAGCGCGATGAAGCACACCAGGGCGGCCACCAGCGCTACACCGACGTACACCCTCCACTCCGCGTCCTCAAACCATGCCCTGCCCCGCCCCGTGATCATGCGGTAGTGGAGCGCGAAATTGGTGCCCGCAATCAACATGAACAGCATCGTCACCCATTGGATGGCCGGGGAAAACGCGCCCATTGAAGCGGTGCGAGTCGAAAACCCTCCGGTTGCCAACGCCGACATGGCGTGGTTCACCGCATCGAACGGCGACATGCCCAGAAGCAGGTAGATGAGGAACAAGCTCCCCGTGAGGGCTGCGTACACACCCCACAACAGTCGAGCGGTCGAGGCTATGCGCGGCGCGAGGCGGTCCGTGGAAATCCCGGGAGCCTCGGCATGGAACAGCTGGGCTCCACCTACACCGATGAACGGCAGAATAGCCACGCCCAGCACGATGATGCCCATTCCCCCGATCCAGTGGGAAATGCTCCGCCACAGGAGGATAGAGCGGGGTAGGTCTTCGATGACCGGGAAAATGGTTGCCCCGGTCGTGGTGAACCCGGAAACGGATTCGAAGAACGCTCCTACGACGTTTGGAGCCACACCGGTGAGGATGAAGGGTAGACTTCCCATGGTGACCAGGCAGAGCCAACCCAGCCCCACAACCACCAGGCCGGCACGCCGATTGATGTCGATCTTCTTGGGTGTCCGGAGCCAAAGAGCTAGGCCGGCCAACGCCGTCGCCGCGGCCGACACCACCCATCCCCAGAGATTCCCCTCCTCTCCTATCGCAAGAAGGACCGACGGAACCATTGCCACCGACGTCCACAGCAACAGCGCCCCCACCACCCTCAAGACGGCTAGAATGTTCATGGCCAGCAGACTCGCCGACCCGGCAAGAGGTGTCAAGGGACCACCCTGGCCGGCGGCTGCCCGGCCGACAGTGTGCCACCGCACAAGTCCAAGATTCGGGCGGATGAAATATCAAGGGCGGAGGGGGAACGTCTCGAAACCAAACAATGGATCTGGCGCAGTGACCCAGATTTCTATAACTTGGTGCCGGCCACCACCTTAGCTGCTCGGAGGGGAGCTGGGCTTCCCCGTGTATCTATCTGATGCGGCTGTGTCTGGCGGGTGGTCACGTCCGTGCCCGTGACAAGAACCCTGAGACAAGGAGGTGATCAATTGTCTAGACCATGTACCATCTGCAGCCTGGTAAGGGCAAGCGATCGCCGCACCGGTAACTAACCGGGCCGAATCGCAAGAAGCTGTCCGCGCCGGCAGGTGCCGTTGATGCATCGCACCAGGTTGCGGAGGGTCTGAGACGCCGCCAGTCATTCGGTACTGGCGGCGTTTCCTTTTGGGAAAGAGGGGAGAGGTCGGTGGTGAAGCTCTGGACGGTTCCAACACCGGTGGTGAGTCGAAGCAATCCCAGTCGTATCGTTTCCAACGACGCCACGGCTTCGGCAAGGTGCTGCTCGGTCTTCTGGCGCGCTTCCTGTAAGTCGGGTGGGACATCACTACCCGCCGCACGCGCGGCGGCGTGGGCATCGTTGAGCATTTCCGGGGTCTGGCGCAGCCGCTGCGCATCCGACTCCAATTGGCGCGCTACCGAAGGAACATCGCCTAAATCCGACCGGAAGCCTTGGGCAGCTGTTCGAACAGGGCATCCACCGCGAAACCAATCTGAAGTTCGGTGGGTCGGTGTGTGGGACGCATCGGCAACGCTTTTTTCTTGAGGCCAATGCCGGCCACCTTGAAGAGCCACTTGGCGAACGTGCCCTTCCAAAACGCGAAGCGGCGCTCGGCTTTGGCGTCGATCCGCCGTGACCTGAGTGTGGTGCCGACAGACAGCGAGACGGTACCGGCCGCCACGGATCCAACGAACATCCACATGCCCAGTTCTGCGGGTGCGAACCATCCGGACATTACTGCGAAGCTCGCCGCAAGGACACCACCCGCCACCGCAGCCACTCCGAACGACGCCTTCTCCCCGAATGAAGGTTCCACATCGTGGCTGTAGGCCAATTCTTCACGCCGGCGTTCCACTTCCGTCCGCAACGCGGCTTGGAGATCTGCTAGAGTGTGTCCGGAGGTGAGCAGCCTCCGGATGCGCTGTGTCACCAGACCTAGCGGTGGTGCGAGGATCAACGAGCCGTAGACTGCAACAAAGGCTGCAGCGATGCGCAAGCTCTCTTGTTCTGCGATAATAAACAGCCCCGGCACGCCCATCCCGATCGAAAACATGAAGTAAGCAATCCCGTCACCGGGTAAGTCGATGGGATCGTTGATGAAATTGCGTACGGCCACAGGGACATTGCGCCGCTCACTCATGGCGGCGTCAACGGCCTCGGAAAACGCCGACGCGGTCTCGTACCGGGCGTCTGCGTTCTTTGCCAAACACCGATCGATACATCGCGCCATGCGGCTCGGCACGTGTGGAGCCACCGTCTTTACCGGCGGCGGCGGCTCCTCTCGATGCTGCCGCAACACCTCGGCGGCGCTCACGTCGTGAAACGGAAGCGTGCCCGACACCGTGTAAAACGCCACCACGCCCATCGAGTAGATGTCGCTCCGCGCATCCACTCCCTGCCCGCTGGCTTGCTCGGGGCTCATGAACTCGGCCGTGCCGATGATCTCGCCGACACCAGTCGCGCCGGTGTCCTCCAACACGCCCGCAATACCAAAGTCAACCACCAGCGCGCGACCGCTACCCTCTTCCAACAGGATGTTGTCCGGCTTGATGTCGCGATGCACCACTCCTTGAGAGTGGGCGTACGCCAACGCCCATCCTATTTCCTTGAGAACGCGGGCGCTCTCGGAAGGAGGTAATGGTCCCCGTGATTGAACCCGCTGGCCGAGGGTCTCACCGGCAACGTAGGCCATGACGTAGTAGACGAACTCGCCAACCTCATCTACGGCGAAAATGGGAACGATGTTCGGATGTGAAAGCTTCGCCGCGGTGCGTGCCTCGCGCAAAAAGCGGTCGCGCACTTCCCCTCGGGCGGCGACTTCCTGAGGTAAGACTTTGAGGGCCACCGGGCGATCGAGCTGGACGTCTTGGGCGAGGTACACAACACCCATGCCGCCCCGTCCCAACTCGCTCTCGAGCGAGTACTTGCCGGCGAGCGCCTCTTGGAGCGCGAAAAACTGCGGGTCGATGGGAGATTGCAGTGAGTCCATAATCGAACCCCTCTACTGCCTAACTCGAATGCTGCGGCTCAGCTACCTTCCAACCTTCCAACCTTCCGTCCTTCCGCCTTTCCGCCTTTCCGCCCTTCGTCAGATCTCTTCCCATCTAATCTCCATCTCGTCACGGTTGCCGAGTGCTTCCCTCAACAGTTCGGCGAGTTCGGTTTCTCCGTGTTCTTCATCCATCATATCGATCGTTGGACGGTTGATGTGATAATCCCGATCATCCAGCGCTTCGCCCTGGAGCTGGTCGATCAAGAAATCGAGCTGCTTTCGCGTGATCTCCCCAATTGGCTCGTCCGATTCATTGTCGAACAGTTGGATTTCCATCATTTCACCTCCTACAGGGGCCATCACCTGGGAACCACGCGCCCTGGTAGGATCCAAATACCATGAGGTCGGCGCTGACGCAATAGCGATATCCTTGGGGAGAGGGGAGAGGGCCACCCATCCCCACCCCTCCGTTGGGGTGGATGGGCGGGGCCCTCTCCCCTCACTCCCTCTCCCCTCATTCCCAAGAGGGGCCCTCTCCCCTCACTCCCTCTCCCCTCGTTCCCAAAAGGGGCCCGCTCCCCGCTCCCTCCCTGCCCCTACCCTTCGCGACCATGTACATTCTTGGGCCAAACCGGGATGATCTAGCTCGCCATGCCGCAAAACCCACTACTCGACATCGCGTTCGCTGTCCCCTTCGATCAGATCCGCGCCGAGCACGTTATTCCTGCCATCGACGAACTGCTGGCCGACGCCCGGGCGCGGATCGATGACATCATCGACCATGATGGCGAACGGGACTACGACAATACGTTGGCGGCCCTCGAAGAGGCTACCGAAAGACTCGAGTGGGCGAGCGGCATAGTGAGCCACACCGAATCGGTGGCGACATATCCCGCCTTGAGGGAGGCTCACGCGGCAATCCAACCCAAGTTGAGCTCCTTCTGGTCGAGCGTGCTCCTGGACGAAGGTCTTTGGAACACTCTTCAGGCCTTCGCCGCCAGCCCTGCCGGGCTGCAACTAGCAGGACCACGTAAGCGCCACCTACGCAAGATGTTGGATGAGTTCCGAAGAGAAGGGGCCAAACTAGACCCGGCCGGCAAGGAACGGGTGGCGGCGATCAACGTGGAGTTGGCCGAACTGACCACCCAGTTCTCCCAGAACGTGCTGGATTCGACCAACAGTTTCGAACTCATCATCGAGGATGAAAGGCAGTTGGCTGGCTTACCTGAATCCGCCAAGGAATCTGCACGAGAAAGCGCCGCATCGAAGGACCTCTCAGGCTGGCGTTTCACGTTACAAGCTCCCAGCCTCATCCCTGTCCTGACCTACCTAGACGACCGGCTGCTGCGCGAAAAGGTTTGGCGCGCCTTTAACACGCGCGCCACCCGAGGCGAGACGGACAACAAGTCGATCATCGAGAACATTCTCCGTCTGCGGCGAGAGAAGGCTACGATCCTGGGGTATCGCGATTTCTCCGACCTCGTGCTCGAGGATCGGATGGCCGGATCGGGCGCCGTGGCGGGGGCGTTCGTGGCCGACCTTCGAACCAGGACATTGCCTTTCTTCGACAAAGAGAACACGGCGCTCGAAGATTTCTGCAACGATCTCACCGGCTCCGAGAATGGACCAATGCAACCGTGGGACATCGGTTACTGCGCCGAGAAACAACGCTCGGAATTGTACGATTTCGACGAGGAACAACTGCGACCATACTTCGCGGTGGACAACGTACTCGATGGGCTCTTTGAAACGGTGAAGCGCTTGTACGGCGTGCGGGTCGTTGCGTCGGCAGAACTCCCGGTGTGGGATGCAGCGGTCCGTACGTACAAACTGTTGGACGCCGACGATCGACATCTGGCGTCTTTCTATCTCGACCTCTATCCCAGAGAGAACAAACGCGCCGGAGCATGGATGGACGGGTTACTGCTGGCGGTGCCACCCGCCCCCCACCTGGCTCTCATCTGCGCCAATGTGAACCCGCCGGTGGGAGGGAAGCCGGCGCTACTGACGCACCGCGAGGTAGAAATCCTGTTTCACGAATTCGGCCACCTCATGCACTTCTGCCTGAGTCAGGTACCGGTGCGGAGCCTCGGTGGAACCAACGTGGCCTGGGATTTCGTGGAGCTGCCGTCGCAGATCATGGAGAACTGGTGCTGGGAGCGGGAGGCACTGGATCTGTTTGCGAAGCACTATGAGACCGGTGAAAAGATCCCCGATGACCTCTTTGTCAAAATGAAGCGTGCGCGCACTTACCGTGCTGCAAACGCCCAAATGCGCCAAGTGGGTTACGCCAACATGGATCTCATGCTCCACCGCGAGTACGGGCATACAGAGAACTCCGATGTCATGGCGTACACACGCAAAGTTCTGCAGGAACACTACCCGGCTCGGCTACCAGAGGACTACGGATTCATCGCCAGCTTCGGACATCTGTTCTCGAGCACCGTAGGCTACGCGGCGGGATATTACTCGTACAAATGGGCGGAGGTGCTGGATGCCGATGCGTTTACACGTTTCCGGGAGAAGGGAGTCTTCAACCGGTCGATAGGCAAGAAGTTCCGCGAGCAAGTGCTAGCGCAGGGTGACAGCCGTCCCCCGATGGAACTCTACAAGGCGTTCATGGGTCGCGAGCCCGGTCTCGGCCCGTTGCTGGAGCGGCAGGGCCTCACTGGGTCTCCCTAGAGCAACCCGCTCTTCGCCATATCGCAAAGCCGGGTCATCCGCTCGAAGCCTTCCGCCAGAATCTCCGCCGACATCTGAGTGGCCGGTCCTCTGAGCGTGCGCTCCATCTCGATGGCAATCTTGGGGAACTCGCGTCGCATCCGGACGGTCGGGTCCCGCTGGATCCCGCTGAGAATAACCTTCAGCCGTTTCCGTTCGTCCTCATCCTCCGGGCACTGGTGGAGGTATCGGGCTATGTCGAGGCCGTCCTGACACAGTTGGGTGACGGTGCCAACATACGAAGGCCTATTGGGCGCGTCTGCCATAATCCACTCCTTGAACTCCTTGCACCAAAATATTGTAGAGGCCACCAATTTGGCACTTCGGCGGGCGGACATCTGTAACCGTAACGACCCCTACCATGTGATATCCGACCCGTTCCACACCCCCGGTGTAACAGAAAACAGCCCAAAAGTCAGCCCCCTGAAACGCGTCCCCGCGTGCATTCTCCTAATCGCCCTGCCGCCTGTGGCCATGAACCGGACTCCCCAACGAAGCATTCGTCCGGGACGGCCGGCTTATTCCAGCCCAAAGCGTTTTTGCAGGTGCGCTCTTACTGAGTCGGTAATCGTACCCTGCTGCAAAGCAGCGTCCAGTGCTGCAATAATGTCAGCCCGGTCACCATCGATTCCTCTCTCCCGGAGTTCTCGCATGGTGCGGGCGAGACGCTGATCGTACTCTCCCGCTTTAAACTCGCCGTTCACTATACCGGCACGTAGCTTCTCGAGTTCTTGAACGAACCGTTCAATAGAAATCGGCGATGCCATCTGATCTCCTGGTGACGAAAAGCGCCGTTCTGTTGGGGCCTATGTAGCGAGCAACGATACACTAACATATTACTTGGGCACGGTGGCAAGTGGGATGTGGAAGATTCCGAGAGCCCAAAACAAGCTGGCGCTCCAGCGTCTTAGCGAGCATAATCCGATCCCATGATACGCCTCTGCACGCTGACGATTCTCGTAACGCTGCCGTTCTGGACCTCGAGACACAACGCAACCGGCGACCGCGGGGATCCAGCCGTATCGCAGGATCCTGCGTTACTGTTCGCAATCCTTGCCTCCGAAGACGCTCGCGCCGATACGCCGGCCGAGCTGGCCCCGATCTTTCGCGGGCTCACCAACGGCGATCCCATGGTTCGACGCATCGCCGTCCGGGCGCTGGGACGGCTGGAACGATCGAATCTGGTTGCGGGCATACTCCCGTCGCTTTCCGACGACGCGTCCGTCGTCCGGGCAGAGGCGGCGAACGCGCTGGGACAAGCCGTCTTCAACAGCGACGCGGCAGCGGTTAGTGGGCCGTTGCTGGCACGTCTCGAAAGGGAAGACGATCCGGACGTGCGCGGCGCGATCCTGCAGACGTTGGGCAGGCTGCCGTATCGGTCGGCTCACATAATCAACACGGTAGAGCAAGCGTTGCTTGGCACCCTGGTGTCCGGCAGTTCCGCTCCCGCACCCCAGGCCTCGACGGTTCTCGGGGCGGCGAGAGGTATTGAGTCTCTGTTCCGCAGAAACGCGGCAAGGCATTCTCCTTCGAGTGAATCCGTTCTTCGCCTGGCCAGAGCGGCACGCTTTGCCGCCGATGCGCGTGTGCGACGCCTGGCCACCGCGGCCCTAGTCTCCGTCCGGCGTGCCGAGGCTGCCTTTCTTGGCAAAGTATTGGACGATCCAGACGTCGAGGTGCGCCGTCTAGCCGTCATGGCGGCACGCGTGCAGGACACACTCGAGGGGAGAAGTCAGATCATCCTCGCTGCGCTGCGCGATCCGTCTCCTCAGGTGCGATACGAGGCGCTGAGTGCGTACGGTCGCCGTTTGCAACAGGACTACGGCTGTGAGCCCGTCCGCGCGGCAGTGATCGACGCCGGCCCCCACGTGAGCCTGCTGGCGATCGACCTGTTGGGAAACGGCTGTGCACAGGGCGAGTCACCCCTAGCTCTGTTACAAGGCTTCGTCGCCGAGTTGCCGGCTTCGAGTACAGATCGGTGGCACCGTCCTGCCCACGCTCTGCTGTCACTGGCGAAGCTCGCACCGGAGGCGGCCGCCTCGATCGTGGATGGTTTCGCCGGCCATCCGATCTGGCAGGTACGCATGTACGCCGCCCGTGCGGCTCTGCAATTCGAATCGATCGACCTACTGCGTCAGTTGGCCCTCGACGGCCACCACAACGTGCGGCAGGCGGCTATCTCGGGCCTGCGGCGGCTGTCGGTGGCCGACGCCCGTTCGATCTACATCGCCGCGCTCGGGGCAACCGATTACCAACTCATTAGCACCGCCGCGAACGCGTTGGATACCGCCACGAGCGCGAGCGACGCCATTCCGGCCCTCCTCACCACGCTCGCGCGAATTACCGACGAACGACGCGCGACATCACGCGATCCCCGCATGGCCCTGCTCGAGGCGCTGCTGCGCTTCGGAGATGAGGTGCCTGTGAGTGTGCTGTCACCGTATCTCCGTGACTTCGATCCTATAGTTGCGAATCGTGTCGCCCACGCGCTTACGGAGCGAGCCGGCCGCCGGTACGCCGCCGAGGCGACACCGCTACCCCGTGTTCCGCTCCCAACGATGGAAGAAATTGCAAGGCTCGACGGGGCTCACGCGGTGATTCACATGCAGGGAGGCGGTGAGATCACGCTGCAGCTCTGGGCGTATACAGCGCCGACGAACACTGCACGCTTTGCGCGGCTAGCCCGCTCGGGGTACTTCGACGGTCTCACCTTTCATCGTGTGGCACCCAACTTCGTCATTCAGGGCGGTAGCCCGGGCGCCAACGAATACGCCGGAGACGGACCCTATACCCGTGACGAGCTGACAGCTCGTTCCCACCTGCGCGGAACGGTTGGGATATCCACGCGTGGCCGTGATACCGGAGACGCTCAGATCTTTGTAAACCTGGTAGACAACGTGAGATTGGATCACAACTACACGATCATCGCGGAGGTCGTCACGGGCATGGAGGTAGCCGACGCCGTACTCGAGGGTGGCATCATAGACAGTATCACCATTCACGACCGGAGCTGATATTTTGTTACGCCGATCGATCGCCACAGTAGTGACTGGATTATCTATTGCGAGCTGCGGTACTAACCACGGCGAGACCACTACGGCTTTTGTCGGTGCCCGAATCATCGACGGGACGGGCGCGGCACCCATCGAGAACGGCGTCATGGTCGTTCGGGCGGGGCGTATCGAGGCCGTGGGCACCGCAGAGTTTATCGACATCCCGGAAGGTGCCGAGCGTATCGACGTCAGCGGCAGGACGATCATTCCCGGACTGATCAATACGCACGGTCACGTGGGAGACGTACTCGGACTCGAGGGCGGTCACTACTCCGAAGAGAACATCTTGAGACAACTCAGACTCAACGCGCGCTACGGCGTCACCACGGTCAACAGCCTCGGTGGCGATGGGGAAGCCGGGATTCTAGTGCGCGACGCGCAAGACGTCCCGACCCTCGATCGCGCGCGACTCTTTGTAGCCGGCCCTGTAGTCACAGGAGACACGCCGGGCGAGGCACGAACTGTCGTTGACGAGAACGCGGCGATGAACGTGAACTTCATCAAGATCCGGATCGACGACAACTTGAGGACCACAAGCAAGATGGCTCCAGCGATCTATGAAGCGGTAATCGATAGGGCACACGAGAAGGGATTGCGAGTTGCGTCGCACGTGTATTATCTGGACGATGCCAAGGCGCTGCTGTACGCAGGCACGGACTTCATCGCACACAGTGTCAGAGACCAAGCAGTAGACGAGGAGCTGATCGAGTTGTTGGTCCGGAAAGGCGTCTGTTATAGCCCGACCCTCACTCGAGAGGTTTCTACATTCGTGTACGAGGATGTGCCGGACTTCTTCGACGATCCATTCTTCCTGAAGGAAGTGGATCCAAAGGCTATCGAGCAACTAGAGGATCCGGATCGGCAGCGCGCCATGAAAGACAGTCGCAGCGCCCAGCACTACAAGGAGGCGCTCGAGGTTGCGCTCAGTAATCTCAGGCCGCTGGCAGACGGCGGCGTGAAGATCGCGTTTGGGACCGACGCCGGACCTGCGACACGGTTCCAGGGATACTTCGAGCACATGGAGCTGGCCCTGATGGCCGAGGGAGGGCTCACACCTATGGAGATCATCGTTTCCGCCACGGGCGATGCGGCACGATGCCTCGGGCTCGACGACGTCGGCACTCTCGAACGCGGCAAGTGGGCCGACTTCGTTGTGCTGGCCGAGAACCCGCTCGACGATATCGAGAACAGCCGCACCATCGAGTCGGTGTGGATCGCGGGTAATGAAGTGCCCGAACAAGACCGGTCAAAGTTGTAGATTCCCGATCACCTAAAGACCAAATCCGAACCGCTTACTGCTTACCTGCTCCCAAGCAGTGGAGACATTCATGAAAAGCATTCGTGCCTGCGGGCTCATAATTCTTCTTGGCCTTGGCGCTGCCACCTCCGCCGCCGCCCAATCTGCCATCCCAACCCCTGAGTCTGTGCTGGGATCGCGTGTCGGGGCAGACTTCTTTCTCGCGACCTACGACGAGTCGATGACGTATTTCCGACGCCTGGCCGCCGCCAGCGATCGGGTGACGCTGTTGGAGATCGGCAAGACGTCCGAGGGCCGTCCCTGGTACATCGCAGTGATCTCGTCGGCAGAGAACCTCGCAAACCTGGAGCGCTATCGCGAGATCGCGTTGCGGCTGACCCATCCCGACGAGCTTACTGACGAGACGGCACGGGCACTGGCCAGAGAGGGCAAGGCCATCGTCCACATCGACGGCGGATTGCACGCCTCGGAGGTGGCACATGCTCAACACACGATCCAACTCGCCTACGATCTAGCGACTGGAGATTCCGACCCCGAGATCGCAGCGATTCTGGAAAACGTGATCCTCATCTTGTGGCCGTCAATCAACCCCGACGGTCAGACCATGGTAGCGGAGTGGTATCGGTCCAACTTGGGAACGCCGTACGAAGTCGCTCCCATGCCACGCCTGTACCAGAGCTACGTCGGCCACGACAACAATCGTGATGGCTACATGCTCAACATGATCGAGTCGCGGGTTGTCACTCGGGTTCTGCGGGATTGGGAACCGCAAATCATGTACAACCACCACCAGACAGCGCCGTTTCCCGCCCGAATCTGGATCCCCCCGTTCGCCGAACCCATTTCCGAGTTCGTCCACCCCCTCATGTGGCGAACGGTGAACCTGATCGGCATGTCGATGGCCCAGGCGTTGGAGGAACGTGGTCAAAAGGGCGCCATGCACATGGGCACCGGTTTCGACAACTGGTACCCGGGGTTCATGGACCACGCCAATAACTTCCACAACGTTGCCGCGTTCCTCACGGAGACAGGCCTCTATCGCTACGCGACTCCTCACTTCTATACCGTAAGTGACTTCCCTGAAGGTTCGCGCGATCTCCGCCCCCAGTCCCTGTACGCGAGTCCGTGGACCGGCGGTTGGTGGAGGCTGCGTGACGCCGTGGACTACATGTTGACGGCGAGCATCTCGGTGCTCGATATGGCGGCGAAGTACAAGACGGACGTCCTGTATAATCGCTATCAGGCGGGGCGAGACGTCATTGCGGCGTATCGAGAAGGACCTCCGTACGCCTACTTCGTACCGCAAGACCAACGCGACCCGGTGGCCGCCGTGGAACTCCTGCGCCGCTTGGCCTTCAACGGTGTCCTGATACACCAGCTTCGGCAGGACGTCCAGTTCCAGGGACGTGCCGTTCCCGCAAAGACCTGGGTCATCCCCATGGATCAGCCCAACGGCAACTTCATCCGGCAGCTGTTCGCGGTGCAGGACTATCCGGACCTCCGGGAGTTTCCCGAAGGACCTCCGGACCAGCCTTATGACGTGGCCGGATGGACTCTTCCTTACCAAATGGACGTCAGAGTGATCGAGGCTGCTGCGCCGCTCACCGACGAGCTGCGGAACGCCATGTCACTTGTCCGTGGTCAACCGACGTTGTGGAACGCCGACGTTCCAGATGCCGCACTGTTCGATACACCGCTGGGAGTGGGGTTCAACAGCCATCCGGTAGCTGCCGGCATTGTTCCACCGGCGGGCGAAGCCCGCGGGAGCGGACCAGCGCTGCTTGTCGATGCCGCCCAGAACAATACTTACCGCGCGGTGAACGCGGCGTGGAGTAAGGGCGGGCGGGTACACTTTGCCCCTGGAACCGCGGGGGAAGACGGCGCGGCAGGTACTAGCGGCAGCTATGTGATCAGCAACTTGAATCGATCGTCGGTCGACCAACTCATTGCCGATTTCGCTCTCAGGGCCGAACGCGGGAGGGCAACTGGTGCTCCGCTCTCGCGTCCGCGAATCGGTTTGTACCGCCCGTGGAACGCTAGCATCGACGAAGGATGGACGCGCTGGCTCCTCGAGCGTTACGGATTCAGCTTCAGCAGTCTGTACAACTCAGATGTAATTGCCGGCGATCTCGGGCAACGTTTCGACGTCATCATCATCGCAGACATCGGTGGACGCCAAATACTCAACGGATTCGCCAAGGGCAGCGTGCCACCGCGCTACGCCGGAGGCATCGGCAAGGAAGGCGTACGGGAGTTCGACGCGTTCGTGCGAGGCGGTGGAACGCTGGTGACGATCAATAGCAGCAGTCTGTTCGCTATCGACGAACTCCATCTGCCCGTGAAGAATGTGGTTGGAGAACTCGAGCGCAAAGAGTTCTTCATGAGCGGGTCGATCGTGGAAATGCTGGTAGACCCGTCCCACCCGGTGATGTCCGGCATGCCCGAGCGCAGCAAGGTGTTCGTGAGTCGCAGCCCTGTCTTTACCGTGACCGACGATTTCGAAGGATCGGTGCTGGCGAAGTACGCCGAGGACGGTTCGCCGCTACTCTCCGGATATCTACTGGGCGAGGAACACGTTCAGGGTTTTGCGGCGGCGTTGGAGGTCCACCACGGTAGCGGGCGCGTGATTCTGCTGGGGATGCGGCCACAGTGGCGGGGTCAGCCGTTCGGCAACTTCCGTATTCT
>JADFIT010000041.1:24265-24758 GCA_022566515.1 Gemmatimonadota bacterium | reverse complement strand
CCTTCCGTCCTTCCGTCCTTCCGTCCTTCCGTCCGACCCCTCACGCGTCACCCAAGAGATCCTCCAACAACTTGTCAACCACCTCGGTAGTTGCCGATTCCTTGGAGATGAGGCTCTGCAGCACGTCGCCTGCCTCCATCGCCAGATTATCGGGATGCTTTCGATCCCGTTCGAATCGAACGATGTGTCCTAAGAGCAGTGGCACCACCGCGTTTTTGGGAAGCTCTTGGCGTTCGCGGTCTTCGAATCTGGGCACGCTTGCAGCCCACGGCTCTTCCGGTTCTTCCGACTCGGGCTCCTGAAAATACCCGGCAGGAAGCAGTGCGAACAGGCGGCACTGTAGGCCGGGCTCCTCCTCCACCGCGGCCAGTGCCAAGCGGACCGGATCTGCAAACGCATCGCGGGCCTTGAGGTCTGATAGACTATCGGGGGGGGCGGCGCTGCGAGCGAGCGGGTTCTTGTTGCTCTTCAGGAACGTACCCATTCAGATCAT
>JADFIT010000041.1:0-24255 GCA_022566515.1 Gemmatimonadota bacterium | reverse complement strand
ACTGGTCCCGCCGCATTGGGATCCGGCCCCTCGGAATCGGGAGAGTCGTATTCGGCTTCGTCGGGGGACCAAGGTTTCATCTGTCTGTTAGGTGAAGATAGCCAACCGGTCCCGGAGACCCAACCTCGGGTACCTGGGGTCGCTGGCACCGACGATCGGTTAGCTTTGGCGGGTTGTCTGGTGGAATCACAATGTTATGAACGTGTGGCGGAGTGTCCAGGTTTCTGGGAGGGGAGAGGGGAGAGGGGAGAGGGGGCGCCAGATTCGGCGCGGAATTCGGGTACCGAACCGGGCAGGTCGCCACATTGGGGTCTATTCACCGCAGACTGCCGAGGGCGCAGAGATGAACGGGGTGAATGAGCTTACTAACGAAATCATCGGCGCTACGATCGAGGTGCATCGTACACTCGGACCTCGGTTTACTCATCAACGGCAACGTCAAGCAGCGCGCAATGGGCATCCGGCGCCTCGTCCATGAGCTTCCAGAATAATCTCTGCGATCTCCGCGTGCTCGGCGGTGAATACGTCACCGCAATTCGGGCCCGAACAACTAGCCGTTGCAGGGGAGCATTTAGTTATGACAGCAACTGACCAATTCGACGCGATCGTGGAAAGGAACCCGTAGAATGCTACCCCGCTTGCTTCTCGTCACCGCCGGCATCATGACGGCCGTGCCGGCTCTCGCACAGCAACACGATTTGAGCGTGAGGCTTCCGGTTGATCCAGCGGTTACGATAGGAGTGTTCGACAACGGGCTGCGCTATTACATCAGGGCCAACTCACGTCCTGAGAACCGGGCGGAACTGCGACTGGTCGTGAACGCGGGTTCCGTCTTGGAGGACGACGACCAGCTGGGGTTGGCCCACTTCGTGGAGCACATGGCGTTCAACGGGACGCGCAATTATCCCAAGCAAGAGTTGACTGAGTATCTCGAGCATATCGGCATGCGTTTCGGTCCCGACATCAATGCGTACACGGATTTCGATGAGACCGTATACATCTTGACGGTGCCGACAGACAGTACCGCGGTGTTTCAGCAGGCCTTCCAGATCCTGGAGGACTGGGCCCATCAGGTCAGCTTTGACGATGCCGAGATCGATCTCGAGCGCGGCGTTGTGATCGAGGAGTGGCGGCTCGGACGGGGAGCATCGGCGCGGATGCGTGACAAGCAGTTTCCTGTGCTCTTCCGAGATTCCCGCTACGCCGAGCGTCTTCCCATCGGTGTTCCCAGCATCTTGGAGACTTTCGACTATGCCACACTCAAGAGGTTCTATCGCGATTGGTATCGTCCTGATCTGATGGCGGTGATCGCGGTGGGTGACTTCGACGTCTCCCGTGTCGAGGAGCTGATACGCCGACACTTCGCGCACCTTCCAGCGGCGAGTGACTCGAGAGAACGAGTGGTATATGCGGTTCCCGATCACAGCGAGACGCTGGTGGCGATTGCCACGGATCCCGAGGCCACGGGTTCCAATGTGGCTCTCTATTACAAACAGCCGCTGCGAGAGGTGGAAACTGTTGGGGCGTATCGACAGAGCATTGTCGAGGCACTCTATAACAACATGTTGAACACCAGGTTCTTCGAGATCACCCAGATGCCCGACGCTCCGTTCCTGGGAGCTGGATCGGGCCAGGGTCGTTTTGTGCGGTCGAACGAGGTGTATTTTCTAGGCGCCGGTGTTCGGGACGGAGGTGTCCTCGAGGGACTGGACGGCATACTGACCGAAGCCGCACGAGTAGCTCGGTTCGGATTCACCCAATCAGAGTTGCTGCGTGCCAAGAGCAACCTGCTTCGCGCCATGGAACTGGCGTATGCCGAGCGCGAGAAAACCCCTTCGAATCGATATGCCTCTGAGTACGTCCGTGCGTTTTCGGAGGCTGAACCGATCCCAGGTGTGGAGTACGAGTACGAACTCTACAGGGAATTCGTGCCCCTCGTGTCACTAGATGAAGTCGATCGCTTGGCGCGCGAATGGCTCGTAGATCAAAACCGTGTCATCCTGGTCAGCGCTCCCGACAAGCAAGGAGTTGAGGTTCCCGGCGAGGCGGAACTCCTGGCGGTCTTCGACGCCGTGGACCGAAGGGAGATAGAGCCCTACGAGGATGTGCCCGCTGGTGAGCAGCTCATGGCAGACGTGCCCGTGCCGTCGGAGATCGTCAGCGAGGAGTATATGGAGCCCATCGGCGTGACCGTGTGGCAGCTGGGGAACGGCGTGCGTGTGCTTCTGAAGCCCACGGACTATCAAGACGATCAGGTGTTGTTCCGCGCCACGAGTCCCGGCGGGCACTCGTTGGTGGATGACCCGCAGTTCCTTGCCGCAGCGACCGCGGCGACCGTGGTCAGCCAGGGTGGTGTCGGTGAGCTGTCACTGGTCGACCTGCAGAAAGTCCTTGCCGGTAAAGCCGTGAGCGTGCGGCCGACGATCTCGCAGTCTACAGAGGGCACGTCCGGGGCGGCGTCGCCAAGAGACCTCACCACGATGTTTCAACTCATCTACTTGTATTTCACGGCGCCCCGAATGGACGAATCAGCGTTCCGTGCGTTCAAGCAGCGGTT
Source organism: Gemmatimonadota bacterium (assembly GCA_022566515.1). Taxonomy (GTDB): domain Bacteria; phylum Gemmatimonadota; class Gemmatimonadetes; order Gemmatimonadales; family GWC2-71-9; genus B3T1B10. Next base: position 21,698 of record JADFIT010000041.1, on the reverse strand, counting down.
GGAGGCGAGCCTGCAAAATAGCGGTGCCAACCCACGGTCGGTTTTTGGGGATACCGTCACGGTCACTATGTCTCAGCATCATTATCGCACACGCCCGCTCACGGTAGGGCTACTCGAGGAGATGGATTTGGAGACGTCGTTCTCCTTCTATCGCGATCGCTTCGCGGATGCGGGTGACTTCACGTTTGTCTTTGTCGGCAGCTTTGATTTGGACAGCATCCGTGGCTGCGGGAAACGCTGAGAGAAGAACTCGGCGGCACCTACAATGTGGGCGTAGGCGCATCGGCGTCGCAATTCCCGAAGGAGCGTTACCGGATCGACATCGCGTTCGGCTCGGCTCCTGAGCGGGCCGACGAGCTGGCGTCGGTGATCTTCAACCACATCGACAGCCTGAAAACCACCGGTCCCTCGTTGGATGACGTCGTGAAGGTTCAGGAGAGCCAACGCCGCGCTCGCGAGACGAATCTCCGGCGGAACGAATATTGGCTGGGACAACTGATCGGACGCGTCAACGACGGAACTGACCCGCGGCAGATCTCGACCGAAGCTGTGCTGACCGAGCGGCTCGATCCGGCCATGATACGGAATGCCGCCCGTCGGTTTTTCGACATGAACAACTATGTGCATGCGGTGTTGTTGCCGGAGGGGGGTAGTAAGTAGGGAGAGGGGAGAGGGGAGAGGGGGTGTTGCGCGGGCGACCTCCACTAGTGAGGAAGGGACTATCAAGCCGATCATCATAGGCGTTTCTGGCGGGTCTGGTTCCGGCAAGACGACGGTTGTTCAACGAGTGGTGGACGACTTGGGGTCGGAACAGATCACTGTCATTCAGCACGACTCGTATTATCGTGACCGCAGTGCGGTTGCCCCCGAGGAACGAGCCAGGCTCAATTACGATCACCCAGATGCACTGGATACGTCACTGCTGGTGACGCATCTGCATGAGCTGCGCGCCGGTCGCCCGGTGGAAATCCCGGTTTACGATTTTGCCAACCACACGCGTCTTGCCAATACGGTGCGGATTGACCCACGGAAGGTTGTGATCGTTGAGGGCATGCTGATCCTGGCGGAGCGCGTCTTGCGTGACCTCATGGATATTCGAGTGTTCGTCGATACAGATCCCGACCTGCGTCTGGTCAGGCGAGTAGAACGAGACGTGTCCGAGAGAGGTCGCGCTATCCAGTCGGTGTTCGAGCAATACCTGGAAACCGTCCGACCGATGCATCTGGAGTTCGTCGAGCCCAGCAAGCGATGGGCTCACATTATCATTCCGGAGGGCGGGTTCAATCGGGTCGGGGTCGATATGCTGGTCGCGAAGATTCGCGCCACAATCACCGCTGGCGCCTGATCGGAATCGTGATCATCCGGCGTTCGCCGGGCCGCAGTGTGAACGCGGTGTCCACAGGGATATACCCCGGACGCCTCAGGCTGATGGTGTGCTCGCCCGGCGCGAGTGTATCGGGCAAGGTGAACTGAGCGCGACGCTTGAAAGCATCGTCGATGAAGATGTTGGCCCACCCTCCGCGGATTCGCACCACGAGAATGGCGGGTGGCCCCAGGTCACGCGTTCTGTCGTCCGGTACCGTCTGCACTGCGGAATCGCGCACCGCATAGTCCGGTTCCACGACCGGCGGAAGCGGGCGGCCGCCGTATCGGATGCGCAGGCTCTCGCCGGCTAAGAGCCGGACGGTGTCAACAACCGTTTCGAAGCCTGGCGCCTGGAGCAGCAAGATGTGACGCCCCGGCGCTAGGGTGAAATCTCGCGCGGCACTCTCCTCGCCGCCGTCGATGCTCACCGACCCGCTGTCGGGAAGACCAGTGACTGAAAGGCGCCCCTGTCTGCGCCCCCGTCCCTGCCCCCGCCCTTGCCCCTGGCCCTGTCTTGGTGAAACGGGCCGGGTAGCCGGAGGGCTCGTCCTTGCGGGTTGTTCCGTGGCCGAGCTTGTGGTGTCCGCCGCGGGTCTGGTCGGTTCCAGCGGCGGATCTTCTGCCTGCGCCGCTGCCTCCGGCTCGTCGCCTGATTCGGTCTGCTGTTCCACCGACGCGACACTCTCGAGATTCTGCGGCGCTTGCCGAATATCCAACCGCCACCACGACCACCATGCAGCGCCCGCCGCCAGGGCGAGGACGAGCACGGCAAGTGTTCCGGTGAGAGGGGACTTCTCCTTCGCCCTCTTCGGTGGCTTGGTTTCCCCCTCGACTGCGCTCACGGCGATGGCTGTCGTGGTGGCGGGCGCCATGACGGCCGCCGGAATTTCCGCAAGCGTGTCATCGGTGTCGGGAGTGACCCAAGGCGCCTTCAACCCCTGGACGAATTCTCGGACGGTTGCAAAGCGTTGCTCCGGCTTTTTGCCGAGTGCTTTGTGGACGGCAGCGTACACGTGTTGGGGCAGGCCGGGGCAGCGTTCCTCGAGGGGTGGCGGCTCGACCATGACGTGCTTGTGCACGACGTCGATGGCGGAGTCTCCATCGAACGGTCGCGTGCCGCTCAACATCTCGTAGGCCACTACCGCCAGCGAGTATTGATCGGACGCACCCTGAACCGGCCTTCCGGCTCCCTGTTCCGGCGACATGTAGAATGGAGTACCGACAACCGATCCCGAGGCTGTAAGCGTTGCCTCGGTCAACGGCTTCGCGATGCCGAAATCGGTCACGACGACGCGCCCGCGCTTATCGACCATGATGTTTGCCGGTTTGACGTCGCGGTGAATGACGTCGTGTTCGTGAGCGTAGTCGAGGGCGTCGGCGATATCCGCCAGGATGCCGGTCGTTTCGTCCAAGGTGAACCGCTGTTTCGTTCGGAGCATCTCGTCGAGCGTGTCGCCATCCAGGTACTTCATGGAATACCAGAACAGCTTGCCGCCCGACGCAATTCGGTGGATGGGGATGATGTTGGGATGATCGAGGGCGGCGGCGATCTTCGCCTCGCGCTTGAACCGCTCGATGCCATGACCGAACGTCAGCTCTGGCGGCAGCACCTTGATGGCGACTTTGCGGGAGAGATGGATCTCGGTGGCGAGGTAGACCGCGGCCATGCCGCCTCGGCCGATCAGCTCTCCGATTTCGAACTCGCCCTCCGTGTCCTCGCGCAGGAGGGTCTCCATCTGCACGGTTGCCGAGTTGTCAATGGCCTGCGTGGCCGCCGACTGAACATCGGGATCGGACACCAGCGATCCGCACGCCAGGCAGAACTTGGAGTGGTCCGGAACCGGCGTGTCGCAGTGGACGCAGATCATAACTGGTGCGGTGCTATCAATCGTCTTTGTCTCAAGTCAAGTCTGCCCGCCTTCCCGTCCGCCGTTCTACGCACCGACTATTGTCGCCACAGCCCCCACAGCTCGGTCAACGTCTTCCATCGTGTTGTAAATATGCGGGCTCAGCCTGACGCCGGCACCGCTGGGCGCACCGGCGATGTGGTGCTCGGAGTACAGCCGATTGAACAGATCTCGGCCGTTCGTGTCGGGTATCGAGAAGATCATCACTCCGGCACGGAGTTGTGGGTTGGAGGGGGTGGTAAACGTCACCCCGGGCACCCGCTGCCGCAGCCCTTCCATGACCGCCGTCGCCAAGGCACCAACGCGCCGCTCCATTCGGTCGATGCCGATCGTGGAGTGAAATTCCTGAGCGGTGCCCATGGCGGCCACGCACGCGTCGTCCCGCTGTCCCAGGCTCTCGAATTTCTGCGCGCCGTTCTGCAAGGCGCCTTGCCAGCCCACCCCCACGTCGTTCGCCCAGAGATCGGATATCTGGTCCCGCCGCACGTAGAGCACACCGGCCTCCTTGGGGCCGACGAACCATTTGTGCGAGCTGCCCGTGTAGAAATCACACCCCATCTCATGCACATTCACGCGGATCGCACCGAACGATTGTGCGCCGTCCACCAACGTGAGAATGCCGCGATCCCGCGCCAAACGGCAGAGGCGTCGCGCCGGAAGCTTCACGCCGGAAACGTTGGATACGTGACTGAACGAAAGGACTTTGGTGCGTGGAGACAATGCCTCGGCGAACACCTCCGCTAGTTCATCTTCGGAGCGCGGCGCCGTTGGTGTAGCCACCTTCTTCACCGTGAAGCCCATGCGTCCGGCCTGTACTTCCCATGAGATGTTGTTGGTCGGGTGGTTCTGGTCCCAGATCACGACTTCGTCGCCGCGGCCCAATGTCAGTCCGTGGACGACAGTGTTGTTCCCTTCGCTGGTGTTTCGCGTGATGGCGATTTCTTCCGGGTCTGCGCCGAGGTGTGTGGCTAGCCGCCGCCGCGCCTCCTGGCGCAACTCACGAAACTTGCCCCGATTCTGAAACGATGCGTCGGCATCGACGTCCCTGGTGAGTCGCGCAACCGTGTCGATGACGGCGTAGGGGGAGGGGCAGAGGTTGGCCGCGTTCATCATGGCGAGGCCGGGTCTGGTGGGAAACTCGCGTTTCACGAGCTGCCAGAACGCCTCATCGTCTTGGGCTCGAGCACCTGCAAGTCGGTCGAGTCGTGAGGTGTGCTCGCGGGTGACTGATTCGCGAGCGGTAGGGGCTGCGGCCACTGCAGCCCCTCCTACCAGGATTCCTAGGAATTCGCGGCGGTCGTGCATTATCATGGCTGGTCTCCACTGGGGCTGTGGCCGGAATTTAGTACTCCGGGCCGGAATTGCGGTGACGTATTCACCGCAGAGCGGAGGTTCTTGGACGGGATAGACGGGATATTGTCATGTCAATTAGGCATTCCCGTCGTCCTTCCGTCCTTCCGTCGTTCCGTCCTTCCGTGATCGCCGGTAACGCCCATGTTGGTCGAACAGGGCATCGCCGAGGTCGTCGGCCGACAACCTCCTGACGATTTCGATGCCACGGCCGGCTGGATCGGGAGTCGGTGTACCAGGTTCCTCGAGGAAGACAGGATGAATCTCCGCAGCCGTGACAACCCCGTTGATTGCCATCGTCACGTTGAGCACGACGCTCAACCCCAGTGGACCGCGGAGGTTGAATCCGTGCCAAGCGGCGAAATTGCCCAAGGAGTAGGCAATCAGGCGCCCGCGGTAAATCTCCATGCCACGTAACACGTGGGGTCCATGGCCGAGTACGAGATCGGCTCCGGCATCGACCATGGCCCGTGAGAACGCGTATACATCTCCCCGGTCCTCTCCGTACGCCAGCTCGGTGGACCGTGGGATGTGGGTGGCCCCGGCACCTTCGGCGCCACCGTGGAAAGACACGATGACCAAGTCGTGGTTCCGCTCAGCGTCCACGACCCGGGCACGGGCCGAAGCCAGGTCCTGAATTCGGTACGGTCCGGCACCGGTGGAGAAGGCGATGAGAGCGACGCGGAGACCGTTGGTTTCCCACGAGGCGACTCCCCCTGTCGGCCCGCTGTGAATGAGGCCGGCCCCCTCGAGCGCCTCCACCGTGGCTTGGCGACCGTAGGAGCCGAAGTCACCGGTGTGGTTGTTGTTCACCGAGAGCAAGTCGAATCCGACATTGCGCAGCGTCCTGGCGTACGCTGTTGGGGCCCGGAACGCGTAGCAATTACGTGCTCCCCTGCGGCACTTGGTGCTCTCGCCCGAATCTGCCAGAACCGTCTCGAGGTTTCCAAAAGTGACGTCAGCAGCTCGGAGCCAGTCGCCCACCCGATTGAACATTTGCGCAGCATTGTCTGGCGGAAGGATCGGGTTGTCTTCCGGCCAGGACCGGCCCAGCTGGATGTCGCCCACCGCAGCTATGCGGATCGGCGTACCGGCGCGCGGCTCCTCTTCCGGAATCAGGGGATCGCCGTCAGCGAGTGTTTCCGCGGCGGCGGCGCGGTCGCGGCGCATCTGCAGGATCGGAGCATGACGTGAGAGCCCCGGGTACATCGGGTCGAGTGCCCGCAGCCTACTCCATGCACCCACCGCGTCATTCCAGGAGAACAAGCGTTGATACGCCCAGCCCAACTCCCAGTACGCATGAGGATTCAGTGAGTCGAGTGCGGCGGCCGCGAGGAACAGTTGCACGGCGGCCCCCAAATTGGCGGGATCGTCCGCGAGAGCTCGACCGTCGGCAACGAGCTTCCTAGCCCGAGCCGCGTCTAGCTGTCGGCTGCCGTCAACCAGCAGGTCCGGGACAACCGGTACGGGATCCGGTACCATGGGTGGGACCGCGACGGCGGCGTCGCTAGGCGCCGCGTCGCTCACGGTAGGGGGCGGAGCGAGGGGGTCGGGGTGGGGGTCGCTCGATGGAGCAGGTCCCGTTCCACCACACGAAGCGAGGGCTCCGGCGCAGGAGACGATAGCGATGCTACGCTTCAGGCTGATCACACTTCTATCTTCCCTCTCCTTGCCTGGCGTTCCAAAATGCCGGGTCCACGATGTGGACCTCTAGCTCCAGCCCGCCGCCGCCCCCGGGTTGTTCGTAGACATGAACAGTGGCTCCCGTCACTGGCTCCCCGTCCGGGCCGACGAGGTTCAGCCCAAGAGCGTCCCGGGCCTTGTAATAACGCTGCAGCTTTTCGGGATCGGCTACGCGGCCGGGAGTGTCGGGCACGGCTTCTGAGTAGAGCCGAAAGACGTCTTGAACGAGTTGGTATCCGGTGGCCGGGTTGAAGGCACCGCGAGCGAAACCGGTTTGGGGATCGCAACGTTCCAGGTCTGATCGCCCGACTGGGACTCCGTGCAGCTGTACAGTGTATTTCATGCTCAACAATGATAAGCCTTGCCGCGTTCGCTGTCTGTGCCGGGATTAGATCGTGGCATCGTGTGGGATGAGGGTTATTGTAACTGTGGGGTTGTGTTGAAAATAATCGACGGGGCGAACCTTTTCCCGCCGTTTCGGTGTACCGGAGACAGTAGGTGGCCTGAATCTGCCGCTGTCACGCTGCCGCTGTCCGGAGGACACGGTCCAACTCGTGGCGCCCGTCGGACGTAAGGGGTAGCGAAAGCCGTCCTCAGCTATTCAATAAGGTAAGGGGGGTATCCCGGAAGCGCCGGGTGCCCCGGGACATATTCTGGGAGCTTCCGAGTGCGGCTGATTCGACCGACTTCGCAACTCTTTGTGATCTCCTGCCTCGCGGCCTTCCAGTTCGGCGGTTCGGTGCCGGAGCCGTCCATTGGTCAGCCGGCTCGATTTTCTGAACCCCGAGCCCACACCCGGAGCGCCGCGGACCGGGCTGCGCCGGCCGAGTGGCTGCCGCTCTCCTCTCCAGACAGACAGCGCGGCGGCGGCTGGCGGCCGCTGCCGGAGGACTCGGTTGGGAGCCACGAGTTCTACTTCACCCGCACCATATACAGCGGATTTCGGGGGTGGGGGCGGGGGCGGGGGAGCTGGGCGGTGGATTTTCCCAAGGCCGATCGGCAATTCCTGTTTGGCCTACGTCGGATGACCTTGATCGATGCCTACGAGTGGGAGAATCCGGTCTCCCTCGACGATCCGGGGTTGCTGCGGTTCCCGTTTATTTACGCCCTCGAAGTCGGCTATATGGGCCTCACGCCTCCCGAGGTGGAGGGGCTGCGAAATTATCTCCTCGCCGGTGGCTTCCTGTTTGTGGATGATTTTTGGGGAAGTTACGAATGGTTGAACTTCGAGCGCGAGATACGCCGTGTCCTGCCGGAGTATCAGATTCAGGAGCTGCCGCTGGGCCATCCGGCGTTTAGCACCGTGTACGAGATCGACACGATCATCCAGGTACCGAACGTCAGGAACGGGACGCGTGGCGGGCCGACCTGGGAGCGTGACGGGTACGTGCCGCACGTGCGGGCCATCTTCGACGAGCACGATCGCATGATGGTCGCGATTCACTGGAACACCGATCTCGGCGATGCGTGGGAGTGGGCTGACGATCCATATTACCCACTCAAGTATTCGAACTATGCTTGGCAGGTGGCAATCAACTTTATCGTGTACGCGATGACCCATTGAGCGCGATGGAATCCATGTTCGAATTCCTGTTCAAGTATCGGCCGCTGATTTTCGAGCGCGGCGATTTCATGTTCAGTGCCCCGTGGCCTATCTATCTCGCTGCCGTTGCGGGTGTCGCATTTGTCGTCCCCACCCTGTTGCTCTACAGTCGGGCGAGGGGAAAGAGCCGGCCGATCGACCGGGGAGTGCTGTCGGTGCTGCGGACGTTGGTGCTCGCCCTTATTCTGTTCTCACTGTTCCGGCCCGTGTTGATGTTGTCGACCGTTGTCCCTCAGAAAAACTTTCTTGGGATTCTGATCGACGATTCGCGCAGCATGCGATTGGCAGATGTGAACGGTGCACCGCGGTCGAGTTGGATTCAGGAGCATTTCGGTGTGGAGGACAGCCGAATGTTACGCGGATTGGCCGACCGGTTCATCCTGCGTTTCTTCCGTTTTTCTTCTAGTGCGGAGCGGATCGACGACGTATCCACCTTGGAGTTTGCGGGGGACAAGACGGATCTCGGAAGAGCGCTCAGCCGGGCTCGCCAGGAGTTGGCGTCGGTGCCGCTGGCGGGTCTCGTCTTGCTGACCGATGGCGCCGACAACACACACAAGTCGTTGGAGGAGCCGCTCCTGGCGCTGCGGGCCAGATCGGTGCCTGTCTACACGGTTGGCCTGGGACAGCAGAAGTTCCCCCGTGATATCGAAGTGAGCCGCGTGGAAACGCCGCGATCGGTGCTTCAGGGTGCATCGCTGGTGGTGGACGTTACCGTGACGCAGACCGGCTACTCTGGAACGAGCGTCGATCTGATTGTGGAAGACGACGGTAGGATCGTCAACATACAACGGATCGAGCTTCCGCGTGAGGGCGAGGTGGCGACGGTGCGCATTCCGTTCAAGGCGACGGAGCCGGGTCCGCGCATTTTCGGATTCCGAATCGTTCCTCTCGATGGGGAGGTGGTTACCGAGAACAACGAGCAGGAAGCACTCATCGTGGTTGAGGACCACAGGGAAAAGATCCTGTATTTCGAAGGAGAACCGCGGTGGGAGATTGGGTTTCTGCGTCGGGCTGTGAGAGATGATGCGAACCTCGAAGTCACGCTGCTCACCCGCACCGCCGACAACAAGTTCTATCGCATTCTGTTTGACGATCCCGATGAGGAGTTGGTAGGTGGGTTTCCCAGCACCCGCGAAGAACTCTTCGGGTACCGTGGTCTCGTGATCGGGAGTGTCGAAGCCAGCTTCTTCACACTCGACCAGCTGCGAATGATCGCAGATTTCGTAAGTCAGCGAGGCGGAGGACTGTTGATGCTCGGTGGGCGGCGGGCGTTTGCAGAGGGAGGGTACGCAGGCACGCCAATCGCAGACGTGTTGCCGGTGATCTTGGATGAGTCGGATCCCGATTCGGGGTTCCTCGCCGAGATTCAGGTGGATGTCACTCCGGCGGGAAGAACGCATCCGATAACGCAGATCGCGGAGACAATAGAGGAGTCGGCGAAGAGATGGAAAGATCTTCCTCCGCTCATGACCGTCAATCGCATCACCAGAGTCAAACCCGGCGCAACGACCCTGTTGAAGGGTGAGGGACCGGGAATCTCCGATCAAGTCGTCTTGGCATACCAACGGTATGGCCGGGGCAAGTCTCTCGTCCTTCCGGTCCGTGATGTTTGGGCGTGGCAGATGCGCACTCCGCTGGAGGACATGACGCACGAGACGTTTTGGCGCCAATTGCTGCGCTGGGTGATTGCCGGCGTGCCGAATCGAGTCCGTGTATTACCGGTGGCAGACCGTGCCACACTGGGGGAGCCGATCGAACTGATTGGCGAAGTTGAGGACGACACCTATCTCAAGGTCAACAACACGAGCGTCGTTGCCAGAGTGACGGCTCCGTCGGGGGTCGTCGATTCCATCGTGATGGACTGGAATGTGGACCGCGACGGTGAGTATAGGGCTACGTTCGTGCCTCGTGAGGAGGGTTTACACAAGGTTGAGGTGAGCGCACTCGAAGGCGGGGAAGTTCTGGCGAGCGACGCATCGTATGTGCAGGTGGGAGATTCTCGTCGCGAGTATTTCGGATCGGAAATGCAAGAAACCACGCTGCGTCGGATCGCGGAAGAGACAGGCGGCCGGTTCTACACGCCCGCGTCGGTGTCTACACTACCGGAGGATATCAGCTTTACCGAGAGCGGCACGACCGTCATCGAGCGGAGAGATCTCTGGGACATGCCGGTGATCTTTATGCTGTTGGTCGTACTGATTTCCGTCGAGTGGAGTTACCGGAGAATGCGGGGGTTGGTCTAGATGGTGCGTTGCATTGTTCCGCTGCTCGCGGGAATCTTTGCGGCACAGTCGTTCACGGGAGACAGTCATGTCCTCATCGTGAGCGGCATTGGTGGTCAAGCGCAATACAGCGAGGCGTTTTATCGCTGGGGCGCTTCCATGTTCGACGCGGCCAAGGAACGGCTGGGACTGCCCGCGGCCAACGTGGTCTATCTGTCCGAACGTCCGGAGCGCGATCCCGAGCGGATACACGCCCGTTCGACCAAAGACAATGTCGAGAAGGCTTTCGACGACCTTGCGCGGCGCGTAGCGCCCAACGATCGGATTTTCATACTTCTCATCGGTCACGGAAGCGGCAGCGGGGCGGAGTCACGCTTCAATCTTCCGGGGCCGGACATTTCTGCGACGGAACTTGCGGCGCAGCTCGACAAATTTCCCACCCAGACAGTCGTGCTTGTCAACACGGCAAGCGCGAGCGGCGATTTCGTGCCGGTGCTGTCCGGTCCTAACCGTGTGCTCGTCACCGCAACCAAGACGGGCTTCGAGCGCAATGAAACGGTCTTCGGAGAGTTCTTCGTCGAAGCCTTTGCGTCGGATGGCGCAGACACGGATAAGGACAACCGCGTCTCGATTCTGGAAGCCTTCACCTACGCTCGCCGCGAGGTCACGCGACGATATGAGGACAGCAACCGCCTGCTGACTGAACATGCCTTGCTCGACGACAACGGCGACGGTGAGGGAAGCACCGAGCCAGACGCCGCTGCTGCGGATGGCGCACTCGCGAGAACCGTCTTTCTGGACCAGCGCGGCGTGATGACAAGGGACGCGACCAGCGGGGATTCGGTGCTGGTGGCCCTCTATAATGAGAAGCGGGAACTGGAAACCCGAATCGCTGAGCTTACGAATCTGAAGAGTCAGATGGAACAAACGGTGTACGAGACGGAGCTGGAGACAGTGTTGGTGGAGCTGGCGTTGAAGAACAGGGAGATCAGGGCGCGAGAGGGGAGGAATTGATGTTGGGGTCCCACTTTCCGTCTGTCCGTCCTTCCGTCACGTGGGTGGGGGTGGGAGTGGGAGCAGTGATCTCACTTCTTGCGTTGAATCCGCATGTTGCGAGGGCCCAGACGCTGGAGGAAGCCCAGCAGCTCGCGCGGGTGGGGAAGTACACCGATGCCATCCGCGCCTACGGCCGACTGGCGCCCCGGAGTGATTCACGTCTCGCGGCCCGTGGCTTGGTGCGGACCTTGATGGAGGTCGGGCGATACGACGATGCTTTGCGAGAGGCGCGGCGCCTCAACGCTTCACTGGCTCCGCAACTCTCCAACGTGCTTGGTGAAGTGCTGTACCAACAAGGCAACGTTTCAGAGGCTGAAGCGGCTTTTCTCGCCGCCATGCGAGGCGCGTCCGACAGTCTGATCGCGCGGGTCAATCTCGCGATTCTGCGGTACGAGCGCGGTGAACTCGAAACGGCGATGCGTGAGTTTGGCTATTTCATCGAAGTCTACAACTCCCGCACCGACCTGTCGGCGGAGGAGTTGACGGCGGTAGCTACGGCAGGGCGATATTTGGGCGAACGAAATTTCCAGCTGTCACGAGACGCACTGCGGGTTTACGACGAGGCGGCAGCGGCGAATGCCAACGAGCTGGAATCCAGAGTCAGAACTGGGGAGCTGTTCTTCGACAAATACAACAACACCGACGCCACTGAAACATTCAGGGAAATCCTTTCCATCAATCCTCGCCACCCTCGGGCTCTGCTCGGCATGGCGCGCAGCCTCCACTTCGACGGGTCTGCCGAAGCGCTCGAGACGGTCCGCAAGAGCCTCGAGGTGAACCCCAATCTGGTTCCCGCCCGGCTCTTTCTGGCCCGGTTGTATATCGAATTGGAGCAGTACGGGCGAGCATCCCAGGAGGCGAATCGGGCGATCGAGGTCAATCCGTCGTCCTCGGAAGCGTGGGCGGTAACGGCGGCAATTTGGTACTTCCAAGGCGATACCACGGCTTTCGAGAACGCGCGTCGGCGCACACTCGAACTCAACTCCCGATACGCGGATCTGTACAACACGCTTGCGGAGCTGAGCGCGCGAAATCGGTTGTATCGACAGTCTGTGGAGTTCGCGCGGCAGGCTGTGAGTCTGGACTCGCTGTCGTGGCATGGCCACCAGCTCCTGGGGATGAACCTGCTCAGGATTGGAGAGATCGAGGAAGGGCGCATGAGTCTCGAGACATCGTTTGCCCTAGCTCCGTTTGATCCCTGGACCAAGAACACACTCGATTTGCTCGACACGTTTTCAAACTACACCAGTACGCAGAGCAAATATTTCACGCTGCTGATGCATCGGGACGAGGCTCCTCTGCTGCAGCTCTATCTCGCCGACGTTGCCGACGAAGCGTACGACCGGCTGGCGGAGCGGTACGGGTATCGTCCCAATACGCCGATTCGGCTCGAGGTGTATCCTCGGCATGCAGACTTCTCGGTGCGTACGGTGGGGATTGCCGGTTTGGGTGCGTTGGGAGTGTCGTTCGGCAACGTCCTGGCCATGGACTCGCCATCGGCGCGCGAAGTTGGACAGTTCCATTGGGCATCGACCTTGTGGCACGAGGTAGCCCATTCATTTCACATGGCCATCTCGGACCACCGTGTTCCGCGGTGGTTCACGGAAGGGCTGGCGGTCTTCGAAGAACGGCGCTCCCGGGAGGGATGGGGTGACGATGTCTCGGTGGGGTTTCTACTAGCCTATATGAATGACCGTCTCCATCCTGTGAGTGAACTCAACAACGGGTTTGTGCGTCCGGCGTATCCGCAACAGGTGATATTCTCCTATTACCTGGCGTCGTTGGTGTGTGAATTCATCCAACGTGACTGGGGTGACGGTGTGCTGGTCGACATGCTGCGCGCCTACGGACGCGGCGAGAGCAGTGCCGAGGTGTTTGAGACGGTACTCGGCGTGGAACCCAAAGAGTTCGACCGAGTGTTTGACAATCATATGAAGGAGCGATTTGCGGGACCCATGAGTGCACTCCGGTCGCCGCTCATGGATGAAATCCAGAATGGCAAATTGGAACTTCCGGCGTTGATGCGAGCCGCGGCGCGGCGGGAGAGCGACTTTGCCGTACAGTTGGAAACCGGCCGGGCGTTGGTGCGGGCTCACAGATACGACGAGGCGACATCGTATCTGCAGAGGGCGAAGGCGTTGTTCCCGGAGTATGCAGGGGGTGATAGCCCGTATTGGTATCTAGCGATAGTGTACAAGGAGCAGGGGAAGCTGGGGCACGCGGCGGACGAGCTGGCGCAACTCACCTCGATCAACGCAGGTCATTATCGCGCGTATTTGGAGCGCGCCGAGTTGCTGGGGATGTTGGGCGAGGAGGAGGAGGAGGCGCGGGCTCTCGACCGGGCCCTATACGTGTATCCGTTTGACACGGGCATACACCGCCGGCTGGCGGAATTGTACAGCGAGTTGAAATCGTGGCCGGCCGCGATACGCGAGCGGAAGGCGGTGCTCGCGCTCGATCCTGTCGACCGTGCCGAGGCGGAGTACCGGCTGGCGCTGGCATATTACGAATCGGGAAACATCCGGGAAGCCCGTAGCGCGGTGCTGAGGGCCTTGGAGCGGGCGCCCAACTTTGAGAAGGCGCTCGATCTTCTCCTAGAGGTTCGTTCGGGGAGGGGGGGCGAAGTAGACAGACCGTGAAACGATTGATTGTCTTGCTGTTGCTGCTGGTTGTTACTGCGCCGCTCGAAGCACAGCGCAGAAGGAGGCGCGATCGTGATCGGGTGGAGGACTCTCTTGGCAATGTGGAATACGGCCACGAGTTTACCTTTGTGCGGTTGCAGTACACGCCGGCGTTCGGTCCTTCTTGGAATCCGGGCTGGAGGCATGACTACCCATATGCCGAGCGAAACTTCGCCAAGATTGTCGAAGCGGTGAGTTACGTCGAACCGTACTTGGGCGGCAGCAACATTCTGCGGCTGGATGATCCGGAGCTGTTCAAATATCCCCTGGCGTATTTGTCGGAACCTGGATATTGGACGATGAACGAGGCGGAAGCTGACGGTCTGAGGAACTACCTGCTCAAGGGCGGTTTTCTCATCGTCGACGACTTCGGGGAGTGGGATTGGCAGAACTTCGAGCTGCAAATGAGTCGAGCACTCCCGGAGTTGCGGCCGATGAGGATGGACATGCGTCATGCGATCTTCAATTCGTTCTTCGATATTCGCGACATCGAGTTTCCCTATTCGTATCGTGGGGTTGCCGAATTTTGGGGTTATTTCGAAGACAATGACACCAAGAAGCGCCTGATAGCCATAGTGAACTACAAGACGGACATCGGAGAGTTTTGGGAATTCTCAGACACCGGTTTCGTGCCGATCGATCTTACGAATGAGGCATACAAACTCGGTGTTAATTATCTGATGTATGCGATGTTGCACTGAGGGTAGGTTAATAAGATGTAGGATGTAGGATGTAGGAGGGGATGAACCGGATTCTCAGGAGAGACGGGTGGAAGCCAAGACCAAGGAAGCAACTGCACTGGAGTCCAGCGACGACATCGCTCTGGCCGAGCGGCTCAAGGCGGGTCACGAGCAGGTGAAGTCAGAGATTCACAAGTTGATCGTGGGTCAGGAAGAGGTCATCGATTTGGTGTTGCTCTCGGTGTTTGTAGGTGGCAACAGCCTGATCGTGGGTGTACCTGGCCTGGCGAAGACACTTTTGATTCACACTATAGCGCAGGTTTTGGATCTCAAGTTTTCGCGGATCCAGTTTACGCCGGACCTCATGCCATCGGATATCACCGGCACAGACTTGGTTCAGGAGGATCCGAAGACCGGCCGCCGCAAGATGGTGTTCATGCCGGGTCCGATTTTCGCCAACATCGTCCTGGCTGATGAGATCAACCGCACCCCTCCCAAGACGCAGTCGGCTCTGCTCGAGGCTATGCAGGAGCACCAGGTGACCGTGCAGGGAGAAACCTATGTGTTAAAGGAGCCGTTCTTTGTTTTTGCCACGCAGAACCCGATCGAACTGGAAGGCACGTATCCCTTGCCGGAAGCGCAGCTCGATCGCTTCATGTTCGACATCCGGATGGATCACCTGCCGAAAGATCAGGAACTAGAGGTGGTGCGGTCGACCACCGGAATTCAGGATTACGAATTCCAGCACGTCGTGACGGGCGAGGACATCGTGGCGTTTCAGCGACTCGTACGGAAGGTGCCGGTTTCCAAGGTTGTGATGGAGTACGCATTGAACCTGGTGCGAACGAGCCGGCCGAGTCCCAATGGGTCGTTGGACTTCATCAAGGAGTGGGTAGCGTACGGTGCGAGTGTTCGCGCGGCGCAGTACATGGTTTTGGGAGGGAAGGCTCGCGCCCTGATGGAGGGTCGCTACCATGTGAGCTTCGATGACATTCGGGTGCTGGCGCATCCCGTGCTGCGGCATCGCATTCTCACGAACTTTCACGCCGAATCGGAGCGCATCACAACCGATCAACTGATCGATCAGCTACTCGGAGCCGTACCGATGCCCTCTTCCGGGATGTAGGCGGGATCACTTCTTATGTTCGGCACCAGGGCGCGATCACACGCTACGGGAGCACGCTTCATCGATCCCAACATTCTCGCGCGGATGGACAATCTCGAACTCGTAGCGCGCACCGTGGTCGACGGCTTCATCAGCGGATTGCACCGATCTCCGTATCTCGGGCTCTCCATCGACTTCGCAGAGCACCGGCCGTACATGCCGGGCGACGACATCAGGCGCATCGATTGGCGCGTGTTCGGGCGCACGGATCGGTTCTACGTCAAGGAGTTCGAGGCTGACACCAACGCCAACTTCAGCGTGGTCCTCGACATTTCGCGCTCCATGGATTTCGGTGAGGCCGGCATCCGGAAGTTGGATTACGCGAAATTTCTAGCGGCGAGTCTTACCTATCTGTCGAGCCGTCAACGCGATCGCGTCGGGCTCGTGACGTTCGACTCGGAGATCGTCGATATCGTGCCTCCATCGGCAAAACACCTGGAAGTGGTGCTGCACACTCTGGAGCGAGCGCGATCGACTCGAGGGGGGAGCCTATGCGAGGCACTTCGGAAAATTGCAGAGGTCTTCAGGCGGCGCAGTGTGATCGTGCTCATCTCGGATTTCTATGAAGAGCCAAGCGCCATGATGTCTGCCGTGAATGCGCTGAAGCAAAAGGGCAACGATCTCATCGTGTTTCACGTCCTCGATCCGGCCGAGATCAACTTCACGTACGATCAGCCGGTCAACTTCGAGGACCTAGAAACCGGAGAGCAGTTGGCTGTGGTGCCGGACGCGCTGCGCGAGCAATACCAGACCATGCTGAGAGAGCACCGCGAGATGATTGGGAGGTTGATGGGTGATAATCGCGTTGACTATGGCTTCTTCGATACGTCGATGCCTCTGGATCTCGCGTTGTTCAAGTATCTCTCCAATCGTCAACGGATGAGCCGGGTGCGCTGATGAGCCTGCTTTTACTCGCTCCGCTTTTCTTGTTGGGTCTGGGCACTCTCGTGGTCCCGGTCATCGTCCACTTGATCCATCGACACAAGCGCGAATCGGTTCCGTTTCCGTCGTTGATGTTCATTCAGCGTATTCCTTACAAGGACGTCCGCCGGCAACAGCTCCGCCACAAGCTGCTCTTTGCTATCCGCTGTTTGGCTCTCATACTGCTGGCCCTCGCCTTTGCCCGACCGTTCTTGGAGAACGCCACCGAGGCTACGGCGGCCGATATCGCTGGTAGGGAAGTGGTCATCTTGCTGGATAGGTCGCACAGCATGCGGTTTGGCGACCGATGGCAACGTGGGGTGGAGCAGGCACGCGCGCGGCTCGACCTGCTGGGGCCGTTCGATCGTGCAACGGTTGTGCTGTTTGCGGAAACAGCGGAGGTGACTGGAGAAAACGCCATCGAGAGAGCGGAACCTACGGCCGGCGGCACTCGGTACGGCTCCGCGCTGCAACTTGCCGGACGCATCCTCTCTGAATCGGAGCAACCGGAACGCGAGGTAGTGCTCATTACCGATTTCCAGCGCTCCGGTTGGGACCGAGTGTCTGACGTGCGACTTCCCGGTGGCACGATAGTGACGGCAGTGGACCTGTCGGAGGATGAAACGCACAACATCTCGTTGCCGTTTGTTTCCTTGCGACAGGAGGTGCTGTCCGGACGCGAGTGGGTGAGTGTGACGACACGAGTCGTGAACGGTGGGGAGCGGCAGGTGGTGGGGCTCCGTGTTGCGCTGGTTCTCAACGGCCAGGAACTGCAAAGCCACACCGTCACCGTCGATCCTCTCGGAAGCACAGCTGTGACATTCTCACCTGTGCTGTTGCCAGAGGGAGTTTCACGGGGAGCCGTCACGGCGGGGACCGACGCTCTAGCGCAGGACAACACCGCGGTTTTCGTGCTCAGCCCCAGCAATTCCTTGTCGGCCCTGATCTTGGAAAGCTCCGACGCCCGGGAGAACCAGAGTCTCTTTCTGAGCCGGGCGTTGGAGATCGGTGACAGGCCATCGTTCCGAGTCGACGTTCGCCCCCTCCGTGAGTTCAGGCTTTCCGATTTGGACGGGCGATCTGTTCTCGTGCTGAACGATGCACCACTTCCCGGTGGTCGGGCCGGGCAACGCATTCGAGAGTTCGTAGAGAACGGAGGCGGGCTTTTGGTCGTGCTGGGTGAGCGGAACGGGCCACAGACATGGCCTGCCAACGTGGTGGATCTGTTGCCCGGGGTCGTGGGCGCACGCGTGGACCTTGATCGTGGTCCCATCACCATGTCGACGATGGAGTACGGAAACCCGGTGTTCGATGTGTTCAGTGCTCCACGAAGCGGAGATTTTTCCGCGGCGAAATTCTTCCGTTACCGCGATCTGACCGTCGATGATCCTCAGAGCGTCCTGGCGCGTTACAGCGACGGGCAGGTAGCCTTGGCAGAGAAGAGGTTCGGAGACGGGATCGTCCTCGTTTGGACGTCGACCGCCGACACGTATTGGAACGACCTGGCCCTACAGCCCGTCTTTCTGCCATTCGTGCATCGCATGATGCGCTATCTCGCTGGGTACGAAGAAGTGCGTCCCTTCTTTATCGTGGGCGAAACATTGAAGCTCACACGCGAGTCGCCCGACAAGTCTATACAGGCTTTGATGGACGGGGGCGGCGATCTCGTCGGGCAAGCTCCATCGGGCAACAGAACGATTGTGCAGGCGGGCGCAGGCGAGCAGGTGGTGGAGCTGACGGAGCAGGGATTCTACGAGATTCGTCAGGTCGACGGCGGAAAAATCCCGCCCGCTTTCGTGGCGGTGAACATCGACCCTTCGGAGTCCGACCTCGCGAAGCTGGACATCGAGGAATTTCTGGGGGCCGTGACGCCTATGGGCGATGAGGGAAGCGTGGGTGCCCGGGCACGTAAGTTGACGGTCGAGGAGCGGGAACACCGGCAGCAGCTGTGGTGGTATCTCTTGATAGCCGCGATGCTCATGCTGGTGGCGGAGACCGCGATCTCCAATCGGCTGTCACGTGTTGCGCGATGAGGCTAATTGGTGAACAGTATATTGAGGTACCCTAACAAGGGGAGCAGCGCATGCTGAGGTTGTACGAAACGCTTGGGGGAAGACCGGAGCCGGACGAGGAGCTGCACCGGGCGATCAGTTCGGTACGGTTTCGGTGGCGCATGAAGGTGGCGTTGCAGGGGCTGGCGATCGTCCTCGCCGTAGGGATCGTGGTGTTCCTGGTTTCCACCTTCGGGATGGACAAGCTGCGCTTCACGCCCGGGGCGGTCTTGGTATTCCGGGCTCTGACCTATGTGTTGGTGCTTGGCGCGATCGTGCGTTTCCTCGTGCTCCCGCTGTCCAAGGGTGTGTCGGACCGGCGCGTTGCGCTGTATATCGAAGAACGTGAACCGTCACTCCAAGCATCCCTCATCAGCGCCATCGACTCCCGAGAAGATCGCGATGCCGGCAGCGCTAACTTGTCGCCCGCCCTGGCCGAAAAACTCGTCCAATCGGCGGCCGACCGTTGTCGCGACATCCATTTCGGGAGGGAGATCGACCATCCAGCGCTGCGGCGATCGTCCGGGGCGCTCGCGGGCGTGGCCGCGGCAGGAGTGCTCCTCCTCGTCGCCAACCCGGCCTTTGTCAGGCATGGAGCCCCATTCCTGTTGTTCCCGTGGAGTGGGACTCCCAGCGAAAACCCGTATGCCATCGATGTTTTGCCGGGTGACACGCTGGTTCCGCGCGGTGCAGATCTCAGAGTGAAGGCGCAGCTCTTGGGCTTTGATGCCGAAGAGGTGACGGTTGCGGTGCAGAGGGGTGGGGGGGAGGACGGCGAGTGGGAACGTTGGGCCATGGCCGTGGGTTCGGAGGCCGGGGCGTACGAGATCTTCATTTTTGAGCTGAACGAGGCGACGGATTACTCGGTGGAGGCCAGTGGCGTGCGGTCGCGCGTATTCCATGTCGAGGTGGCGGATCTTCCCTATGTCGCTCGAGTGGATCTGGAGTACCGCTTTCCGGCGTACACCGGCCTAAGACCCCAGATTCAAGAGGATCGCGGAGACATCGCGGCATTGCGCGGCACCAGAGTGACGCTGGAGATAACGCCCACCATGACGGTCACGAGAGGGATGATCGTTATCGACGGTGGGGATTCGATTGCGCTGGATCTCCGCGAAGATGGCAACCTGTCGGGCACGCTGACGGTGGAGCGTGAGGGGCTCTACCGGATCCTGCTCGAGGGTTTTGACGGGCGCATGGTCGTAGGCTCACCGAACTATTTCATCGATGCGCTCGACGACCAACCGCCGTCGATCCGGTTCGAGAAACCGGGGCGGGATATCAAGGTTACGCCGATCGAAGAGGTGCTCGTCGAGGTCGGTGCCGAGGACGATTACGGCCTGCGCACGCTGCAGCTGATCTATTCGGTGAACGGCAATCCGGAGGATACGCTCGATCTGTTCGACGGGGCCCGGCGCACCAAGGAGATGTCGGCCACATACACCTTCTACCTCGAGGAGCTGAGTCTCGAGCCGGGCGATCTGATTTCCTACTACGCTCAGGTGACGGACAACAACCGGGTCGGAGGCCGGCGGACGGTCACCACCGACATCTATTTCATGGGCATCCGGCCCTTTGGTCGCGACTACCGCCAGGCGGATCAGGGTGGGGGAGGGGGTGGTGGGGGTGAGAGCTTGGATGGTCAGTTCTCCCAGCAGCAGCGGCAGATCGTCGCGGCGACCTTCAAGATGGTTCGCGATCGCGACGAGTATTCGGACAAGGAGTATCGGGAAAACATGGCGACTCTGGCGCTTTCGCAGGGTCGCCTGCGCGAGCGGGTAGAAGCCGTAGTTCGGCGGATTCAGGATCGCGGTGTGATGCAATCGGACACCGGGTTCACGAAGATCATCGAGGAGCTTCCGGCGGCTGCCGAAGAGATGCTCGCGTCCGAGGAGGAGCTTGGTGCCCGCAGGGCTCGTGAAGCCTTGCCGGCGGCACAGCGGGCCCTGCAGCATCTGCAACGAGCCGAGGCCGCCTTCCGTGAGGTGCAGGTGAGCCAGGGAGGTGGCGGCGGAGGCGGCGGTCAAACTCCCAATGCCGAGGACCTCGCCGATCTCTTCGAACTCGAGCTGGACAAGATGCAGAACCAGTACGAGAGCGTTCAGCGCGGTCAGCAGGAGCAGATCGATCAGGAGCTGGACGCCACGCTGCAGAAGCTGCAGGAGCTTGCCAGGCGCCAGCAGCAGGAAAATGAGCGCATGCGCCGCCGGGCGGCCAACCTCCAAAATCAGGTTGGCGGCGGAGGACAGGGGCAGCGGCAGTTGGCCCGGGAGGTCGAAGAGCTGGCCCGGCAGCTGGAACGCTTGGCACGAGAGCAATCACTGGACCGTTTGAGGGACACCGCCCGTCGGCTGCAGGAAGCGGCGGACGCCATGCGCCGCACTGCCAGCGACCGCAATGGGAATATCGCCGAGGCCCAACAGGCTCTCGATCGACTACGGGATGCGCGCCGGATGCTCGAGCGTGGGCGGTCCGAGCGGCTGGAGCGGGATGTTCAAGACGCCTTGCGCCGCGCCGCGCGGTTGGTGGACCAGCAGGCGCGGATGACTCAGAGCGTGGAGCGGTTGGGACGGGGTGGGGGGGCGCAGCGCTCGCTCGAAGCGATGAGTCGCATCATCGAGCAAAAGGACGAGCTGGCGGGCGAGGTGAGCGACCTGGAAGCGGATCTCGATCAACTGGCCCGTGACTGGCGCCGGGAGCAGCGTGACGCGGCCCGTGCTTTGGCGGAGGCCGCCAACTCCATTCGGGACAATCGACTTGCCGATAAGATCAGGTACTCCAAGGGCGTGGTCCAGCAGCGCACGCCGGAATACGCCCGCAACTTCGAGGAACAGATCGGAGCGGATCTCGAGGAGTTGCGGCAGCTCATTGAGGACGCAGCTGGTGCCGTCGGCGAGAATGACGGGCAGCGGATCGGGGATCTGCTGGAGGATACCCGGGGACTGGTCCGGGATCTGGAATCATTGGATGAGCGGATTCAGGAACGGGCGGAAGGGCAGACGGGTCAACGGGGT
>JADFIT010000183.1 GCA_022566515.1 Gemmatimonadota bacterium | reverse complement strand
CCACCTCGTGCCAGCGGCTGCCGGCATAGGCGACGCCAACGGCGATCCAAAGCACGATCGGCGCGTGCAGGGCCGCCAGAATCTCCGTCGAGCCCTCTTCGGTGAAGGGATAGACGTTGGCGAACACTCCCGCGACGACGAACGCCGCGCCGAGCCAGGGGAGCGTGCCCGTGTCGACCCGCCGCTTCCAGACGAAGGAGCCGGGGAGGAGGGGCAGCACGAAGAGACTCATGTTGCGCACGTAGAAGCTGGTGTCCTCGTCGAAATCGAGCCCGAACAGCGCAGGCACCTTGATGAACACCGCCGCCGCCACGGCGACACCGAAGGCGACCAGTGCGTCCCGGCGCCCAGCCGACTTCTGCTCCGCCGTATCGGCGGGGGGCATCACCAGCTGTTTCCACAGGCGGTCCGAGTGCTCCAGCGCGAACTCGCGCGAGAGGACATCGAGGCTGCCCAGGCGCTTCACCGCCACCAGGAATGCTTCATCGGGGGAGAGCCCCGCGTCCGTGAGGGCCGCGATCTGCTCCCGCAGGTGGTCTTCCAGCTCCGCGATATCGACGGCATGGATTGCCTGCCGGGTGCGGAGATAATTTCGCCATTGAGTGATCTGCTCTTCGAGCATCGTTCAAGCTGCCTGTAGAAGTGACGCGGCCGGAACCGCGAGGAAAAGCGCTCGCCAGATGCCGCGGAGGGCCGCATCCACCACCTGCCACTGCCGGCGTTCCTCGGCGAGCTGCGTCCGGCCGCGAGACGTGAGGCGGTAGTACTTCCGGCGGCGGCCGCTGTCCGCGGTTTCCCAGCGCGCCTCGATATAGCCGAGCCGCTCCAGCCGATGGAGGACGGGATAGAGCATCCCGTCCGTCCACGCCAGGTGGTCTCCGGACAACTCGCGCACGCGCTTGAGGATGGCGTAGCCATAGCTGTCGCCCTCCGCCAGAATGGCCAGGACGAGCGGCGTCGAGGACGCGGCGATCAGGTCCTTGTTGATCTCCATACCTAGCACCATTATACATGGCACTGCTATGTATGTCCAGTGAGGGGTGCGGATACAAAGAAGCCTGACAGGCTATCAGCTTGTCGGGCTTGCGGTTAGATGGATCGGGACGGCTGGATTTGAACCCGTGGTGGATTTGCCGGCGATCCGTCCCTATGACCTCCGACATACCCACGCCACGCTGCTCCTGGCCGCTGGCGAGAACGCGAAGGTGGTGAGCGAACGTCTCGGACATGCGAGCGTGGCCCTTACCTTAGACACGTACAGCCACGTTTTGCCCGACACGCAACAGGGCGCGGCAGATCGGATGGAGCAGCTTCTTTCCGGCTGAGTCAGGTCAGTGTGCCGCGGAGCAACGCGACCGATGTCGGACAGGAAATCGATTACGTACCGCCCCGAGTGAAACGACCCGTTGCACCGCGAAGGTAACCATGCGCGTTGAGGCTGCCGCAAGTATGGATGTCTTCGGCGACATGATCTTCCCCGCCACAACCCCTGCGGCCCCTCCGAAGTGGATGTTTACGGGACCTAGAACTCGCGCTCATCGGTGAGCTCCTCGGCGTGCAAGCGTAGCACCGCAACTAGCTCCGTGACTCAGCTTCGCTTCGGACAGACTGGACATCCGCGAGGCGGCAACCAGAATTTGGCCACACAAGCACAAAAAACGAACGGCCGTTCAACGACCGCTCGTTTCGTAACTCCAAGTGATTCTGCGACTTTTTTTAAGTCGGGACGGCGGGATTTGAACCCGCGACCCCCTGAACCCCATTCATGTCGCCGCGTCGTAAGAGGCACCGAAGAAATCCGGGGAGAAGTCCGGGGAGTACCCTAAGGAGAGACCAGGCAAACCAACCTAACCGGTTGACTCACTTTCAGTTGCCCCGCCAGGGCTCAAATCTGACGCGTCTGATCTGAGATCACCCGGCCCTCGCCTGCGCCGGCGGAACGCGCCTGACGCCACTAGAGGACCTACCACGGCAATAGTGGCGAAGAAGAACCACTGCACGGCGTACGACAGGTGGGGGCCCCGTGATCGGTTTGGCAGTGGGGCCGGCGCCAAGCCCCGAGGGGCATCGGGTGGCATGACGGTACGGCGCAACACCAGCGGCTCGAGGGCTTCGGGAAAGAGCGGTTGCAAGACGGCTGGATCGGCCCGACGCACGTAGAGCGGCCACGAGAGGTCGGACGGGAGCGTGCCTCCATCCAGACGAAGGAAGACACCTTCGACAACCGTGGAATCCCGTTCACGAAGCGCTCCGATGTCGACACCCCGTGCATCCGGCGAGAACGCATACCCTCGCTCGACGAGAATCGTCCGGCCCGTCTCGGTCACCAGAGGAGTCACCACGTAGACCGCCGGAACCCCGTTTACCATGCGCCCCTGCTCGATCACCTCCCGGGAAAAATCGAACACCCCCCGCGCCTGAACCCGGCGGAATTCGAACGAATCCGCATCAACCCCACGCGCGGCGTCTACCGGCACCCCAGCCAGTCGCTCTTCGATGAAGGCGTTGCGTGACACCCTTTGGGCGTGGCGGTCCAGTTGCCAAAACCCGAGGCGCACACATACGGTCGCAACCACTACGGCGATCGCCGCCGCAACAATCCTACTCAGCATGAAAGACTCGCTCTTCCCACCGTTTGTAGGTAGCTTCTCAACTTCCGTGCGTAGCGCCAATAGAGCAAAATAGGGCCGGCGCATACGCCAACTTGTTCCAAGGTAATAGTAAAATGATCTTGACAGGTACGCCTGGCAGAGGCAGCCTTAAAGGTTACGCGCATCCGAGGCCCCATGAAGAAGCTTAAGATCGCCGTCATCGACCTGGTATCCAAGGGACCCACCAAGGCCCTGTACGCCCGGGTCATGAACCCCAACCTCACGAGCATCATGCCGCAGGTCGTCTCGGTATGGTGTGAGGAAGCCGGGCATGACGTGAAGTTCGTGTGCTATACCGGCTTTGAGAACCTGCTGGAGGAGATACCCCAAGAAACCGACCTCGTCTTCGTCACGTCGTTCACCCAGGCGGCTCAACTCTCCTACGCCATTAGCAACATGTGCCGCCAACGCGGGGCCGTGACTGTGCTGGGCGGTCCCCACGCCCGGTGTTACCCCGAGGATGCGCTCAAATACTTCGACTACGTCACCGGGTTCACCGACCGGGGCATCATCGACGACATCCTGGAAGACGTGGAACGTCATCGGCCGTTCGGAGTCCATCTTGAGGCGGACAACCAACCCGACGAACTACCGACCGTCGAAGAACGGTGGAAGTTCATCGCACCGACTTTGGCAAAGGCGCCGACAATCAAGATCGTGCCGATCATCGGAAGCCTCGGTTGCCCGTACACCTGCAGCTTCTGCATCGACTCGGTGGTCGATTACAAGCCTCTGAGTTTCGATCGGTTGCGGACCGATTTGCGGTTCCTGCTCACCAAGATGAAACGCCCGCGAGTCGGGTGGCACGATCCCAACTTCGGTGTCCGCTTCAACGATTACCTGGACGCCATCGAAGATGCGGTTCCACCCAACAGGATGGACCACGTCGCAGAGAGCAGCCTTTCGTTGCTTTCCGAGCCGCACCTCAAACGCCTCCAGAAAGCCGGATTCAAGGCCATCCTGCCCGGCATCGAGTCGTGGTACGACCTCGGGAACAAGTCCAAATCAGGAGCCCGTAAGGGGAAAGAAAAAGTCCGGCAGATCTCAGACCACATCAATCTCATGATGGAATACATCCCCTACGTGCAGGCGAATTTCGTGCTCGGCCTGGATTGCGACGAGGGGAAAGAGCCGTTCGAGCTTACGAAGGAGTTCATCGACACAACGCCGGCTGTTTTTCCGGGATACTCCTTGCTATCAGCTTTCGGACAGGCCGCCCCGCTCAATCTCGAGCTTCAGAGAGCCGGGAGAGTACTTCCCTTCCCGTTCCACTTCCTGAACAATCACCACGCCATGAACGTGCGTCCGAAAAATTATGCCTGGACGGAGTTCTACGACCTCCTAATCGACCTGACGGAACACACTTTCTCCTGGAAGAGCATCGCCCGCCGCTTCCGCGCCCAGGGTTCGACGATCCCGGGATGGATGAACGTGCTCCGAGCCGTCTCCTCGGAAGGTTTCGGGCGGATAAAGTATTACCGGACGATTCGCGCGTTACTCGACTCAGACATCACGGTCCGGAGGTTCTTCGAGGGCGAAACCACGACGATACCCCAGTTCTACCTCGACCGGATCAAGAATGATCTCGGCGACCTGTGGCAATATCTCCCCGATGGTGCGCTCGAACACGATCCTCAGGCATACCTGAAGAAACACGAGGCGGAGCAGGAAGTGGTACAGATTGGGTGAAGTGAAGGGAGGGAGGGGAGAGGGGAGAGGGGAGAGGTGGATTCCGAAATCGCCTCACCCCTGTTCAACCAACGACAACAAGTCTTCAATACACGGCACTCGGAGGAGCGGCCTTCCCCGGCCTAGCAGTTCCCTGGCGTCGCCTTCGGCCTGGGCACGCGCAAGCCGCCCAAAACTGTAGCCGGCACTGGGCACCGGGAGATCCTCTTCCGGCAATTCCACCACCAGTATGAAGTGTCCCCTGGGCGGTCCACCCTTGTGGAACTGTCCCGTTGAGTGGAGGTAACGAGGTCCGTAGCCGACGGTCACGGCTACCGCGAGTTGTTCCTGAAGCGTGCGCGCGACGGACTCGAGCGCGCGGTCGGTCTGCTCACTCGGTGTCACGTAGGCCAGGATGGCAACATAGTCCCCGGCCTTCACTCCCGAAGTGAACTTTCTGAATTCATCGTAGGACGGGAGGTCGCCATCGGGTAACGCATCTCCCGCGTCCAGCACCTCTCGTGTCTTGGCCTTGCTTGCCGCCACGTTCGGCTGGTCAAAGGGATTCACGCCGAGCACCGCACCGGCCACAGCGGTAGCAAATTCCCAGCGAAAGAATTCCCCGCCGAGATCTTCTATCCCCGGGATCGACAGACGCACAACCGGATGACCGGCGCGCACTAGCGCGTCCAACCGCCCCTCCACCACCGGATCCTCGTCCCCACTCACGCCGAGGGAAACGAACAGACGATCCTGCCCATACGACTCGATTGGGCTGGAGCCGTCATCTATCACAGGCAAGACCCCTTTGCCTTCCTTTCCCGTGCTTTCAGCCACCAGTTGCTCCACCCACAATCCGAACCCGGCCAGCGACGGCGAGCAGAGAAGCGTGAGCTTGTCGCGGCCGGCAACCGCCGCTTCACCGATGACGGCACCCAGCCAAGCACCAGGGTTCTCCATCGACGCAGGCCCTCGACACTCCGCCATCGCCGACCGGGCGCCGGCTACGATTGCCCCGACGTCCACACCGATGAGCGCCGCCGGAACCAGACCAAAAGGGGAAAGCGCCGAGAAACGCCCGCCGACGTCCGGATCGCCTTCGAAGATTCTCCGGAACCCATGGCCCAGGGCCGTCCTGTGCAGTAAGGATCCCGGATCGGTGATCGCGACGAAACGCGATGCATTGGCTTTCGATAGCTGCCAGAAATGAGCTAGGAAACCGGTGGTCTCAACGGTGGAACCGGATTTGCTGGAGATGACGAAGAGAACGCTGCGGTCGGGATCGACGATACGTCGCACGGCATCGGGAGTCGTGCTGTCCAACACGGCCAGCGACGGAAAGCCCAATCGTGGTCCGAACACACGCCAGAACACCTCCGGCGCCAAGCTGGAGCCACCCATCCCGCACAACACCACGGTATCGCATTGTTCGCGGATTAGGTCGGCGAACTCCTCGAGATCCGAGTGCTCTTCCAAGACCCGTTCCGCCACTTCGAGCCAGCCCAGTCGGTTCGACAGCTCTCGGGTCGCCGAAGACGCACCCCACACAGTCGGGTCCTTCGACCAGATGCGCTGCACAACCGACTCGGTAGCCATGGAACTCAACCGTTCTTGGACGGCCGAGTCGAGTTTTCCGAGAGAAGCCGATCGAACGTAAGGGTTGATCGCTACCCCCTACCCCCCGAGGAGTGCTCTTGCGCGTTCGACTACCCGTTCCGGCGTGAATCCGAAGTGCGGGAACAGATCCTTGACTGGGGCCGACTCTCCAAAGCGCTCCATGCCCATGACGTCGCCGCGATCTCCAACCCAGCGATACCACGGCATCGGGTGCGCAGCTTCGATTGCCAACTTCGGAACACCTAAGGGAAGAACGTCATCGCGGTAACTCTGGGTCTGCTCCCCGAAGAGTTCGAGACAGGGCATGTTGACCACGCGGGTCGCCGTGCCCGCCTGCTCCAGTGTGTCGCGGGCCGCCAAGGCAATACTCACTTCCGAGCCGCTGGCCAGCAGCACCACGTCCGGTTTGGCACCGGAAGCCTGAGCCAGCACATATCCCCCCCGGGCCAAACCTGCCGCAGAGCCCAACTGCCCGCGGTCGAGCACGGGCACACCCTGGCGGGTGAGGACGATTGCGGTGGGTCCGTCCTGACGCTTGATCGCCTCGCGCCACGCTTCAACCACGTCATTGGCATCGGCAGGACGAATGACCCGCATGTTGGGAATCGATCGCAGCGCGGCAAGTGTCCCGATCGGTTGATGCGTGGGACCGTCCTCCCCCAACCCGATGGAGTCGTGACTGAACAGATAAATCGGCGACACCCCCATCATCGCCGCCAGCCGGATCGCCGGCCGCATGTAGTCAG
>JADFIT010000182.1 GCA_022566515.1 Gemmatimonadota bacterium | reverse complement strand
AACAGCAGGGTGATGCGCTCGGGCGTCAGTTGGTATTCCACGGCGTTCTCCCTTTCAATATGTGTACTGCACGAGTCTGCCTTGCGGACTCAGTCGGTGCGCCGCTCGTAGAGTAGTGCCTGCCACACCACCGTGGTCTCTCGGCTGCACGGCTGGAATCCGAGGTCCCGCATGGCGGCATCGACGGCCGCGCTCGGGTGCACGAACACCCGAAAGGCGCTGCCTCGGAGGCGTAGAAAGAGATTAATAATGGTTACCGCTAATCGCACGGTCCAGCGGTCGCGGGGATAGCTGAGGGCGCACAGGCGGCGCGCCTTGCTCCCGGCCGCCTGGAGCAGGCCGCGGTAGTCGGGGTAGCAGCAGATCACTCGGTCCAGTGTCACCAAGTCTGCGTCTGCGACTTGGGGTGCCACCTCCACGAAGTCGCCTTGCACGAAGGTCACCCGATCACTGTTGCCGCGTCGCGTGGTTTCGGCGCGGGCTTCGCCCAAGTAGGCGGACGATGGCTCGACGTGTGTGGCGGCCACGATTTCCTGACCCAGCAGTTCGTGGTGCAGGACTCCCACGCCGGCGCCGACGTCGAGGAGAGTCGCGCTCGACAAGCCTCTCTCCCGAATGGCGCTCAGCAACATCTTCGTGGTCTTGTCCGGACCCTTCTTGTGATACCGCCGAAGGTCCCGGCGGGCCTTGGCGTGGCCGAACTGCTTGTCAGTCGCTTGACAGTGGGTGCAACAACTCATTCCCGAGCCCAGTCACCGGTGGTCAGCCACCGGGCCACAGCCATCCAAACGTTCCGGCGGTGACGAGGGCGTACAGCAGTCCGTCGAAAACCGACTTCAGGGTTGCAGTCCAGTTGCGCTTGTACCAGATCGAGTTCTGCAACAGCGCGAGGGCGTACCCGGCGAAGGCGACGGTACCGACGTAGCGGAACACCGGCAGGTAGTCGGCACCCGGGTCCAGCGCACGGCCGGCAACGTACGCCGCAAACACCCCAACGACGAGACTGTAGACGAACCACTGCACCAGGCTCTTGCCCATCGCCGGTGGGCCGTTCTCGGACACCGTCATGAAGGCCACCGGGCCTTTCGTCATCTTTGCGATGAACTCGGGTGTCTTCATCGCGTCCATACTCCCCGCATGGGGGATCACGTAATCCCCGGGCGCAATGCCCGCCGAGCGGAGGGCGTCCATGACCTGGTCCTCATTCGGCACCTTGCCGAAGTCGGTGCTGTGGTACTTGAGGAGCATGTGGATGAGGGAACTCACCGCGAACACAAGCACCGCGGAGAGCAGGATTGGAAGCCACAGCGACATGAGGGATACCATCGTAACCTCCTAGAGTATTTAATCCGCCAACCGCGTCAGCAGGAGGTGGTATCACTACCTACGGCTAGCGAGCCCTTAGAATACGGAGAATTCGCTCGAGCCACAAGAAATCCGCGGAGGTCCCTCGCGTGGGTTCACCCCCGCTCCCCGCTCCCCGCTCCCCTAGTTCATCCAGATGTCCTCCAGCACATCCAACTTGGCCCGCTGCTCCTCGCCGTCCACCACCAACACCACCAGAAACGTCCCCGGCTCCACCCGCGGGCCTCGGGTTTCATCCTCGTCCTCCGGGTTGGCCCGGAGGTCCCACTGCACCCGGTTCAACCCGGTCACGCCGGTTGCCTCCAGGTCCCGGACCTTCTCTCTCGTCACGGCATCGAGGATGTGGAGTGTCACACTCTCGGCGGCCGAGCCCAGATGGTACTGGATGGCCGTGCCCTCGGGAGCGTTCTCGCCCACCCAGTTCTTGTTCCCCGTCACCGCCCGCCTCAGGCGGATGTCGTTCTTCCACAGCACCGCGTCCCGGGGCACGAACAGCTCGACGTCCAGCGCCAACACCGAGTCGGTCACGGCCTGGAGCGCGGTGACGTCGTCCATGATCCACACGCTCCGGCCGTGGGTGGCCAGCACCAGGTCGTTGTCCCGGGGATGGACCAGGATGTCGTCGATCCGCACCACCGGCAGGTTGGGCATGAAGCGGTGCCAGCTCCCCCCCTCATCTAATGAAAGGAACAGGCCGAATTCCGTGCCGGCGTAGAGCAAGTTGGGGTTCTTGGGGTCCTGCCGCACCGTGTTCACGTTGCCGTACTCGGGGAGGTTGGAGCTGATGCTGGTCCAGTTCCGGCCGTAGTCCCGGGTGACGTACACGTAGGGTTTCAAGTCGTCGCTCCTGTGCCCGTCGATGGACACGTAAGCCGTGGCCGCGTCGTGGTGCGACGCCTCCACGCGGGAGACGTAGTAACGCGTCCGCCCGCCGGGGAGGTTGCGGCTCACCTCGGTCCAGGTGGCGCCGCCGTCCTGGCTCACCTGGATGTTCCCGTCGTCGGTGCCCACCCAGAGGAGTCCGGGCATGATGGGCGACTCGGCCACGGAGGTGATGGTGCTCCAGTTGCGCACGCCGTCGTTCCGCGACACGATGCACTCCTCACCCCGCTGGTTTTGCCGGCAGCGGGGCATCTCGTTCCGGAGTCCCAGGATCCGCTCCCGATCCCGGTCGATGTCCTTCGTGAGATCGGGACTCATCGTCCACTGCTCACCACGGTCCCGGGAGGTGAACAACCGGCTGCCGCCCACGTGGATGGTCCGGGGGTTGTGGGGCGAGAGGATGAAGGGCGTGTTCCAGTTCCAGCGGATCGGCATCGCGAATTCCGGTTCCGGGACGATGTTCGACTCGAGATTGTTCTCCGTGGGCGGCCTCGGCCGGATTCTCTCCGTCGTGCCCGCGTGAAGATCGACGCGGCGCACGTTTCCGTTCTGGGATTCGGAGAAGAGAATCATGTGATCGGTGGGGTCGACTTGGGTGTAGAAGCCGTCCCCGCCGCTCACGCGGTACCAGTCCTGAGCGATGATCTCGTCGTCCCGCACCGCGCTGGGACCGCACCACGTCCCGTTGTCCTGGAGACCGGTGCACACGAAGTAGGGCCGTCGCATGTCCACCGACGCGTGATACGGCTGGCCCATGGCCCACGTCCGGAGGGCTTCCCACGTCTCGCCCTGATCCCAGGTCACGTCCACCGAGCCGTCGTTCCCGATCATGATGTGGTCGTCATCCGCCGGGTCGATCCAGAACGCGTGCTGGTCCACGTGGCCGTAGCCGTTCAGCCGCTCGAAGGTTTGGCCGCCGTCCCGGGACTTCCACACCCGCTGGTCCACCACGTACACCAGGTCCGCGTCCTCGGGAGACACACGGATCTGACTGAAGTACATGGGCCGGCCGTTCTGGTTGCTCCGGAACTCCCAGGTGGCGCCTTTGTCCATGGAGCGCCAGATGCCGTTCCACTGGGGGTCGGGGGGCAGGGAGTCGGCGTCGTCGAGGCGCTCCCACTCCTCCAGCTCTTCCTCTGTAAGGGTGTCCTCCCGGTCTGCCGCCACCTCGATCTGGGCGTAGACCACGTCGGGATTGGCGGGTGTGGTGGCCAGGGCGATGCGCCCCATGGTGCCGCTGGGGAGCCCGTTCCCCTCGAGCCGAGTCCAGGTCTCGCCCCCGTCGTCGGAGCGCCAGATGCCGCTCCCCTCGCCGCCGCCCACGAAGCAGCAGCCGGTGCGACGGCGCTCGTAGGTGGCGGCGTAGAGTGTGTTGGGGTTTGAGGGATCGAGGGTCAAGTCGGTGGCCCCGGTGTTCTCGTCCACGTAGAGGACCTTGTTCCAGGTCTGGCCGCCGTCGCTGCTCTTGAACACGCCCCGCTCCCTGTTGGGGCCGAAGAGGTGCCCGTTGGCCGCCACCCACACCACGTCGGCGTCGGAGGGATGGAGAACGACCCGGGCGATGGACTGGGTCTCCCGGAGCCCGATGTGTGTGAACGTCTCCCCGCCGTCGGTGCTCTTGTACATCCCCTCACCAAACGACGAACTCTGCCGGTTGTTGGCCTCTCCGGTGCCCACGTAGACCACGTCCGGGTTGGACGGCGCGATGGCGATGGCCCCGATGGAGTGGGTGCCGTAGGTGTCGAACACCGGCTTGAACGTCGTGCCGTTGTTGGTGGTCTTCCAGAGACCGCCGGTGGCGAAGCCCACGAAGAACGTGTGTGGGTCGTCGGGGTGGACGGCGATGTCGTCCACTCGGCCGCCCTGGCCCACGGGGCCGATGGAGCGCCAGCGGAACACCTTAAGCAAAGGGTGGTCGGTGGCGTTGATGACTTTTTCTTCATCATCGGTGTCTTGGGCGGCGGCCGGGATTGTGGCCAGGGTCAAGAGGCCGAGTATGAGGGTGGCGGGGCGGCGGATATCGAGAGGGCGGGGCATCGGGTGCTCCTTGTGGGGACGGTGTGGTTTAGGTTCCGGGGATTGTCCGGGTTGGGGAGGGAGATGTCAAGCGGGGGCGGGCGGAGAGATCGACAGCAACGGCATCAGAGTCAGAGAAAATGGGATTGGACGAATGGAACCCTTGCCTGTTAGGCGCCACGCCAGTTCGCTTCGAGTCTGGGGAGAACTCTGCCGAGCATTCGCGTCAACGAGTGATCTCGAAAAATGAAACCCCTAACACTTCAACACCGCAGCCCAATTATCCATTACAATGGCACGGACGGCTTCCGGTTCTTCTCCCCAGAAATCGGCCAACCTGTGAATTGCCCACGGTATGTCTCGTGGGCTCGCGTGCCTTCTCCGGACAATGGCAAAGGGACCATCAGACTCGGTCAGCACCCTTGACCGGTCCATTCGGGACACGAGCTTCCTGCCATTCTTCGACGCGAGCATTGCCGAGTTGACGGAGAAATAGCTCCCCTGACCCTGGGCTACGTCAAGGTACTTCACGGCACCCGAATACCAGTGGAGGATCGTTGTGCCCTTGGATAGCTCACCGATCATCGACACGACGTCCGCCTCAGCTCCCCTTGAATGGACCGTCATCACAGTATCGCCCCTCCGATCACACGCCTCGACGATCTGTCTAAAAACGGCTCGTTGAACCTGGTGCGTCTCGCGGTCCGTTACGCGGTAATCTAGCCCTACCTCACCGACGAACCTCGTCTCACCCAAGTGCTCCACGAGTTCATCCACCTGATGGCCGTATTGCCCCACGAGCTCAGGGTGCAGTCCTACTGCGGCCCACACGTCCTGCTGGCACGCAACGAGATCGCGGCAAGCTGTGAAGACAAATGGCGCATTCGTCACCGCGAGCACGCCTACCTGAGCTGCTTCGGCGTGACCGAGTTCCTCAAGCGGGTTGTCATACAGATCGATATGGCAGTGCGCATCAACGAACTGCACGGCTCATCGTTTCCATCCAAGGAACGCTACGAGTTCGGACATCCCTCTTTCATACACGCCCACGAACTCCAGGATTTCGTCGGACGGCAACGGTCCCGCCTCCAATACACGGAATGAGTTCGGCGACCCACTCTCCTCGTCCCTGGCGAGAGCGATCTTGACCGCGCGGAGATCGCTGGCTCGCGTACCCGTTGGAGCACGATGTCGGACATCGAACGTGTACGGTGCATCGGCTTCTTCAAGACCAGCCGCAGTCACCGCCGCCCGGCGGATCAGGCAAGGGAAGCAGTAGCCGCAATGCATACCCGGCGTACCACCTTTCCATCGCGCCACCTCGGGATGGGAGCACGACATTGTGAGCGGCAGCATCGACTCCAGGGCATCATGGTCAGCAGCGTTGGCCAGCATCTCGCCTTTGGTAAGATGTCGGTACGGCATCTCGATGGCGTTTGAAAGGCCAAGGTCGATCAGCGTTTGCCTCAGGCGAGCGATAAAGTGCGGATGAGTTGTGCGGGTGCTAGAACTCCCACTCCGGGTCCGTGTCAGCGGAATATTCAGGGAGATGAGGCCGTTCTCCGGGACCACGACGGGAACGCTCTTTCCGAGTGCGTTTGCGACAGCGACACCGAGGCCGAGGAATAGTATCGACCGGCTTCGCATGCTGTTCTCGCCATCGCCTCCCAGCTGCGGACCCACCACGTAGAACTGGTTCTCGCAACACTGGTCGCCATAGCGCACACGAAGAGCCCCAAAGGTGTCGTTCTGAAACTTCGGTGTCAATCCTCCGCCATGGTGACTCACGAACGCTATGGCATCCCCCGTGCTGAGTAGGTCGATCGCCCCGACCAGGGAGTCCAACCCTCCGGATAGGAGGCTGACTGTCCTCGGCAGCTCTGAATCAGTCGGTGCCGAGGGTTCTGGCCTATCCCCGCAACGCTCTCGGACTGAGATTGTCCAGTCGTCACCCGTGAGAAACTCCAACGCCGCCGCGAACGATCTGCTCGCGCTTCGCCATCGCGACTGCACAAACACGGGCAGGTGCAGAGTCAACACTCGTGACCAACGATCCTCCGCCGTCCGACGTGGAATGCACAGATCCGCGATATATGCGCCCATCGAGGCATAGAGGAAATCCTGAACGGACCCGGAAAGCGTCGCCTCGTATCGCTCTTCGATCGTGGCGATGACAGACTCCCGTATCCGCTCGTTCGTGGCACCGCCCGAAAAGTGCAACACGAGGCATCGCTCCACTGCCTCCTCCACTTCCGGGAGAAACGTATCCTCTTCTCCAATCCGACATACGATGTGCCACTTCATTCACCGGTCTCCAGCAGCGTGTACGCATCGCGATACACGCGGTCGATGATCTGGCGTCCCTCGCGTCCACCCCAATCGACCTCGATGACGCTCTTGCCGTCAAGCTCAAGGGCGACACACGACTCGACGTACTCCTTGACTTCTCGTTCCAGACG
>JADFIT010000181.1 GCA_022566515.1 Gemmatimonadota bacterium | reverse complement strand
CGATGGCTTACGGACGGTCGGGCTGGCGGCGCTCCTTGGCGTGCTGAGCCCGCCGAGCCGCAGGCGGATATTCCGGCAGGCGAAGGAACTGCTGGCGCACGGCGTCAGCCCGGCGGGAGTGATGGCGTATCTCGTCTCGGCGCAGGCGCTGTTCATTTGGCTGCTGTTCTTCATCGTCGAGTTGAGCGGACCACAGCCGGCGATCGGCCAATTTGTCGCCGTCGCTGTCGTGCTGACGGTGCTGACGTACGGGCTGCGGCGAACACCCGAGCGACTGTGGGAGTCGGCGCGGCGATCCGCCGCCCAGGAGCTGGCTGAATCCGTGAATACCACGCCGATCGCGCGGCGGGGACCGGTGTGGGCACGGTTGGGTTTGTCCCTGGGCGGGCAGGTGTATTCGCTCTGGTGGCCTTTGCTCTTTGGCCTACTCGGCGTCGGGTTTTTTCTCGCCCTCGGCCAGTCACCCGGATATCTCTCGTTACAGGGAACAAAGGGACCGCTGGTGCAGCTCGGGAACGGCGGCGTAGGACTCTTGGTTGCCTACGTGACCGGCGCTCCACTCGTCGGCAACGCGTTGTTTGCCGCGGGATTATGGAAGGCGCAATTCGTGAGCTACGCCGGGTTGTCCGCTTTCTATCTCGGGACGCTCGTCATGCCGTTCGCGTTACCCCGATACTTCGCACTGCTCGGCGTGGAGCTGGGCAAAAAGGTGCTGGTGTGGCTCGTGGTTGCGATCCTGGCTGGCGCGCTGGCGGCTACGGCGTGGTGGTGGGGACTGGATTGGCTCGCCGGAATATTGGGGGTCCGCGACTTGTTCGAGGCGTTTACCCAGTCGACGCTGCGGCCCAACGACGTGCCGTGGTTCCACCACTGGTTCCAGCCGATGTCCGGGATGTGATGGTGGGAAGCACTTCGGGCAGACGTCATGACAACGAGGTCATGATGATGACAGAAACGTTGGTTAGATAGAGGAGTAGGTAATAATGAAAGCATTTCGGAAAGTGGTGGCCCTGGCGTTTGCGTTTAGCCTGGCAGCCCCTGCGGTCTCCGGGCAAGACCGGGAGGCGACTCAAAACGACGACCCACGACAGATCGAGGTTACGATCTTCGGGATGGCCTGTCCGTTTTGCGCCTATGGGGTCGAGCAGAAGCTCAAGAAACTAGAGGGCGTGGTCGATCTCGAGGTGGTGTTGGAGACGGGGATTGCGACGCTCGCGCTGGAAGAACATGCGGACGTCTCCAACGAGCTGCTTCAAAAGACCGTGAAGGACGCGGGATTCGAGGTTGCGAAGATCGTCCGGAACTTCGAGTCGGAATTCCCCGATTTCGAGAAACCGAAGAAATGATGCGCAGGTTCGCCACCCGAAGGGTCTCTGACACCAGTAACCGCTGGAGGGAAGTATGACTGCAAGAGTGTCATCAGCGTTCCTCACGGGCATCACCATGGCCGCAGGCATGGCGTTGATCCACGCGGCACCTGCTTCAGCGCAAGTGGATATGTCGTGTATCGTGCGGTCTGACATGGTGCCTGTCGAAGGGCGCGCGAGTCCCTTGGATTCTGTGACGTTCCGTATCGCCGGGCAAGAGGTGAAGATCTGCTACGGCCGCCCGTCTGCCCGGGGGCGGACGATGCTTGGTAACCCTGGAGTGGAGGGGGCCGGTAGCCAGATGGGCGTTGTCCCCTTCGGGAAAATCTGGCGCACGGGGGCCAACGAACCCACACTCCTCCGCACCCCGATCGCCCTGGTGATCGCCGGCGTGAGGGTGCCGGCCGGCACCTATTCGATCTACACCGTGCCGGGCGAGGCCGAATGGCAGATCATCGTGAACCGCTCGTACTCGCAGTGGGGACAGGAAGGTTCTTACACGGACAAAGTCCGGGCGCAGGAGGTGGGGCGAGGAAAGGTCTCAAGTGAACGAACGGATAATCATGTGGAAACATTCACTATCCGGGCCGAGGATCTATCGGACGGCACCGTTCATGTGATCCTCGAGTGGGAACGGACCCGGGTGCGCGTCCCTATCTCGGCCGGTGGAAAGTAAATCGTGTGTCAATGAACCGGATTAGTGCTTTACTCCTCGCCTGTATCTTTACGCCTCAGCTTCTTGCCGCACAGGTGCAGTCGCCCTCCGTGCGCTTCCCTGCGTTGGTGAGTGGTCAGCAGAGTCCCGTGCTGAACCACGAGCCAGTGTTCGGTGTTGGACCCCACACGACTTGGCGTGGCGGCTGGGGTATGGAACTCGAGTTGGAGTCCGAAGGTGGTGAACTCGTTGTACCGGTAGAACTGCTATACGGGGTGACGGAGGAAATCACCGTCACGGCCGTCCTGCCGTTCCGCGAACCCCTTAAGAATGGGAGCCTCGGATCGATTGGATTCAGGGTGAAGTGGCGTTTCGCTACCATCTTTTCCCCAGGCCGCGCGGATGCCTTGGCGGTTGTAGGTGGTGTGACGGTTCCCCGTTCGTCGGCAGGTACCCCAGTTGGTGGTCCCGTGATCACCACAGGATTGGCGGCGGGTCGTGAATCCAGGAGATGGTATTATTTTGCGGGTGCCCGCGCGGCGATCCAGCTTGCCAATGAAGGTCGGGATCCGGGAGATCGCGTTCTGCTCAATCTCGCTTGGGGCATTCGGCCTTGGCTCACCGAATACCTTTCCCCTGACTTCGTCGTCATGGTCGAGGCCAACGGACGCAGGCAGGGGCGCACGAAAGTGAACGGCCAAACGGTGGATGCCAGTGGTGGCGAAGTCCTCAGCCTTGCCCCCGCCTTCATGCTGAGCTATCGAAACATCATGGTGAAGGGTGGAGTGGACATTCCGGTCTGGGAACGTTGGAATGACCCCGACCAATCGCCGGATGTGAAGATTCTAGCCGCTCTCGAGATCCACTGGTGATAGGTCTTGACTCCGTACCATGGTACTGGCTTTAAAATGGAGTGTTCCGAGGTTTTCTTTGGCATGAGCCGCTCGGCCCTCGGCTTGGCGGAAGGGGATATAGAGATAGATGATTAAGACAGTAATGACAGCGGTGGGAGGCGTTGCGACGGCATTTGGCTCCGCGCTCTGCTGCGCCGGACCGCTGCTGGCGGTAACGGTCGGAGTGTCCGGGGCGGGGATCTCGGCGACATTCGAGCCGCTTCGCCCGTATTTTCTGGGTGGCACGGCGGTGTTTCTCGGACTCGGGTTTTTTCTCCTTGACCGGGAGGAAAAGCAGGCCTGCGAGCCTGACAAAGTGTGCGCCGATCCGGCGGTGCGGCGAAGGACGAAGATCATGCTGTGGGTTGCGACCGGGCTC
Organism: Gemmatimonadota bacterium; assembly: GCA_022566515.1. Classification (GTDB taxonomy): domain Bacteria; phylum Gemmatimonadota; class Gemmatimonadetes; order Gemmatimonadales; family GWC2-71-9; genus B3T1B10. Next base: position 3,550 of record JADFIT010000181.1, on the reverse strand, counting down.
GCCATAGTGTTTGCAACCTATCCTAGATGGCAACCGTGGGTTCTCTGAGGAGAGATTGAGATGACGAAACTGCAGTGGGCCGGAGTCATCGGCGCTCTGGGACTGGGCGTCGTCGCCCAGATCCCGACTCATAGCCATCGAGACATGCCCAGCCACGAGCATGAGGGTGACTTGGCGGGCATGACGGTAGAGGGCGGACCGGCTACGGTGATACTGAACGTCACCGGCATGACCTGAACGGGCTGCGCTGCTACGGCCCGTGTGGTCTTGCGACGAATTGAAGGTGTTGAGGACGCCGACGTCTCGTATGAGTCCGGCAAGGCCGTGGTGACCTATGATCCCGCGGTAACCTCCCCCGAGGAGTTCATTCCCGAGCTGGAGCGTATGACCGGATACGGCGCGGAAGTTGTCGATGGTGACGGCGGTGAACTATCCGGTGGCCCTGGTGTCGAACGGGCAGAACACGAGAATCACGACACGCACGAGCACGACACCGCAGAGCACGAACATGAAGGGGGATCATCGAACTAAACCACGGGCACTGCTCCTCTTTCTCCCCTCCGACGAAGGCCATTCCAGGCGAGTCTGTAGATCGGTCTTGACTCCGTACCATAGTGTAGGGTTTAGCTTGGGTCTCTGCACAAGACCAACCGTGCAACTTGGAGTTTTTGGAGGAATAAATGACGACAACTAGGTGGAAAGCCAATTTTATGCGTGCATTGATGTTAGCTGCTGCCGCCTTGATGATGGTCACCCCACCGGCCCGGGGCCAAGAGATGACTCCGCCACCGGAATTTCTCGTCACCCAACGATCCGCCTACGACTTCGATGAGACCCTGTCGCGCATCAGGCGCGCCATCGAAGCCGAGAATCTGATGGTGGTGCACGAGATCAATCCGCAGCAGATGCTACGTATGGTGGGTGTCCGGACCGGCGGGATGCGTCAGGTCCTCTTCTTCCATCCGCGATACATGAAGCAAATCATGGAGACCAACCGCAACGCCGGTATCGAGCCACCGCTCAAGGTGCTGGTCATGGAGAGTCCGAACGGTGTCATGGTGAGGTACGAGGACCCCGTGCATCAATTCCAGGCGTATCCGGGGTTGGGGGGCATATCCGAGGAGCTGCGGGGGATTTTCGAACGAGTCGTCGCCGCGGTCGCCAAGTAGGGCTTCGATGAACGGCACGACCGACGATCGACGCCGAACCGCCCTGGCACTCCTCGCGTTCGTCGCGGGTGGCGTCGTGCCCATCCAGCTCGTCACCCTGTCGTTCGGGTACGCCCAGTATGTGAAAGGTATCGGCATGGGCCCTCGGGTGTTCTCCGTGGCCCACGAGTTTGCCGCCCTCTACATCCCGTTCGCCTTGATTCCGGCGCTGGTTGCTCTAATTGCGATCGCTGTCTACAGCAAGAAACGGTACCCGGATCTGTATCGTCGCATAATCATCGGCCTCGCTATGGGAGCCGTTGCTACCATTGCTTTGGATGCGGTTCGGGAGGCAGGGGTCATTCATGGTTGGTTGCCCGGCGACAGTCCCGTCATGTTCGGCAAGATGGCAACCGACAGCGCCGACTTCTCCACGTACTACCCGGTGGGGTTGTTCGTACACTACTTGAACGGTGCCAGTTTTGGCCTGTTTTATGCTTTCGTCTGGGGCAAGCGTCGCTCGTACGGTAACGCGGTGTTGTGGGCCACGGTGTGGACGCTTGTTCTGGAACTTGGCATGATGACCGGTCCGCCGATGGGACCGATGGTGGGGCTGTTCGGATACAACTACGCATGGCCCCAACTGTTCTTGCTCACGTTCGTCGCCCACGTGGTGTACGGCGTCGTTATGGGACTGCTGATACAGCACTTCCTGACCGATTCGGATTCAGGAGGGCTGTGGTCCTTCTTGAAGGGAAATCGGCATCTCCCAACCCCGGCTGCAGGATAATTGGCGGGAGGACCACAACCGTGTCTTTTCTTGACCTACAGGCATGTCACTCGGCGCGGGACTACTACGTTTCTTTGCCTCGCCGCCGTGATCTGCGTATTGCCAAGCTCCGCCCAGGGGCAATGGGCACTGGGTCGCAGTGGTCGCATTTGGATCAAGACAGCGGCCTATTGGCAGAAAACCGACGAGGAATTTAATCCTGTAGGGCAACGCGGAAACTACATCGCAGAGGGTGAGTCTGATGCTCGCGCGCTGTACACCGATATCATCATCGGTCTCCACAAGAATGTCGACCTCTGGCTGCAAGTCCCCTTCTTTGATCTACATTACAACGAGATTGTTCAGGACCTCCGAAGTGTGGGATTCGGAGACATCCGCGCCTGGGTTCGGTGGCAGTTCTTGAGCCTCAACGGTGGACAGACGCCGGTGGCTATTCGAGCCGGTGTTAAGGCACCGGTAGGCGATTCACCTCTCGACGCGCAGATCGTTCCAGTCGGTGAGGGACAATGGGACGTCGAATTCTATGGGGAGGTCGGTCATTCATTTTGGCCCGCCCCGATTTATGCCCAGCTGTGGTTGGGCTATCGAGTCCGCTTTGCAGAGCCTGAGGGAAGAGACCCCGGTGGTGAGTACCTCTACCTCGCCGAAGCAGGCGTGCAACCCACTGCGAGCACGCTCCTCAAAGTGACAATGGACGGATTCACCGGTCGTGAGTGGACGTCGCTGGGATATCAAACCGGCACCCGCCGACGCATCACGTCATTGCAGTTCGCCGGAGCGTTTTGTGCAGGGTCCTTGTGGCCTGAATTCGGCGTGCGGCTACCACTGACAGCTCGTGGATTTCCTGCGGGCCTACAATATATCTTGGGGTTCAGTACCAACTTGAATTGAGCGGCCGGCGTCAGGTGGTCCGGGAGAATATCCTACCCCGCCCCCTTTGACCTTGCAGAACCAGCTCTCATCATTTATGAAGAGAGGACGATGGACCGCTACGATTACAACGGTTACGAAGACGAGTCCGACTTCGACGACCCGGAACAGTCCGGCGACGAGTCCGAAGATGAACTCGACGAGATTCCCACGTCGGAGCACCCGACCGGAGAGCAAGAAGTCGAAGTTTCGATGGAGGTCGATGAAGATGGGAACGAGATCTGGCGCGCCGCGGATTCCCGGATCCCAGGCAGCACGTCGCAAGGTAGCAGCATGGAGGAGGCGATGGAGGGAGTGGAAGACCGGCGCCGCGAGTTCCGCGAAATGCTGAAACGGTCTCGTGAGGGTCGGAAGCGTCGTGAAGAAGCCGAGGATTAGGCTGCGCGGATGCTAAGCCTTTTCGTGCAACTGGATTTGTACGGGCGGGTCAGAGGCTCGGGCGGCGTGTCTCCTGTGAAGGCGGAGGTAGCAATCGCGTCCGGCGAGATGCTGTAGCAGGCACCTTTTGCGGAAATGAATGCCGCAACGAAAACAGACCGCTTCCTGGCCGTCGGGATGGTCGACGATGCTTACGGAGAGCTGGTCCAACAGCTCCGCCGTGTCCTGCAGGCGCTCCGCCGGAACACGACCAAAGATGGTCTGCATGGTCCTGTAGGCGGCGTCCTCATAATCGGCCAGAATC
>JADFIT010000002.1 GCA_022566515.1 Gemmatimonadota bacterium | reverse complement strand
CTTGGGACTTTGAGAGCCGAGTCATACGCACCGCCTGCACCACGAAACCTTGGGCCTCCAAATGGGCGATTATTTTTCCCGCCAGGCCGCTCCCTACGGCGTCTGGCTTGATGATCGCAAGAGTTAGCATCAGATCCGGATATGGTTGGTTCAGGTTCCAAACAGGAGGCGGACTACACCAGCTCTAGTGAGCATTCCGACCAGAATTCCTTCTCGCACCACCGGGAAGCGGTCGGTGTCCTTAGTGACCATCAAGCCCGCCACATCGGCGAGACTTTGATCTTCCGAGAGGCACAGGACGCTCCGGTCCATCACCTCGCGGACGGGGAGGTTTTCGGGATCGGCGCCCGCCCCGGCTCCAGCCCCGGCCCCATCCACCTCCTCCACGGCCGTTCCGCCGCTGCCCCGACCGACGCCGGTTCTGGTCTCCTTGAGGTAGCGGGGAAGGGCCAATGCAAGCAGGTCACGACCGTTCACCATGCCCAGCACTTCCCCGTCCTCGGTTAGCACCGGGATCGATCCCAGATGGTAGCGAGTCATCATCCGAGCCGCTTCGGCTAAGGTGGTATCCGGAGTCACCGACCGCACCCTACGCTGCATCACATCGCCCACCAGGATCACGTCAGAGAGTTCGACATCCATGAGAGCGGAAATGTCTGCGACGGCCTCAGCGCTCGACGCCGCAAGGATCGCCGACGGCACCCCCTCCATTGCCAGGGCTTGAGCGAACCCGGTGACCGCCTGCAGGAACGTGGCGGTGTCCTTCGGCGGTCCGGCGACTACCACCACAATGCAAGCCGATTTCTCAGACTCCTGAACGAGGCTCACGGGTTCGGCCGTCACGCCAAGGGCGGCACTGACCGAGTCCATCGAACTCGAACGGACGTGGAGAATGAATGCATCTTCACCCACCGCGAGAGCCTCGTCGGCCGGTGTCTCACTCACACGGGCCACCAATTTCGACCCCTCCGACGCCATGCCCGTTTCGACGAACGAGGCAATGAGCTGCTCGGCTGCATCGTGGAGAGTCTTCGCCGGAAGCGGAATGACGATCCGTTCCGGTGCCAGGAGGTCACGAAGGTTCACCGGATCAGAGTCGCTCCTTCAAGAGGGAAACCACGTCTGCAGGCCGTTTCATCACACAGATACCTGCCGCCTCCAGCGCCGCCATCTTCTCGGCTGCCGTGCCGCTGGACCCAGAGATAATAGCCCCGGCGTGGCCCATGCGCCGCCCCGGGGGCGCGGTTTGTCCGGCAATGAAGCCCACCACGGGTTTCGTGACGTGGTCAGCAACATATTGCGCAGCTTGCTGCTCGTCGGTCCCCCCGATCTCTCCGATCAGGACGATCGCATTGGTGTCAGGGTCGGCTTCAAAGGCCGCCAGGCATTCGATAAAATTGGTCCCAATGATGGGATCGCCGCCGATACCAATGCAGGTCGACTGACCGTAGCCGTTCCCGGAGAGTTGGTGAATGATTTCATACGTCAGGGTGCCACTGCGAGACACCACACCGACATTTCCCTCCCGGCAAATTGTACCAGGAATGATCCCCACCTTCGATCGACCCGGGGAAATAGCTCCCGGGCAATTGGGCCCGATAAGACGCGTCCCCTTTTCCCGCAGGAACGGGATCACACGGGTCATGTCCAGTACCGGTACGCCTTCAGAGATGCAGACGATGAGTTCGATGCCGGCATCGGCTGCCTCGTAGATTGCATCTGACGCGAACCGCGCCGGGACGTAGATGACCGATGTGTTGGCGCCGGTTTCCGCTACGGCATCCGCCACGGTGTCGAACACGGGCACGGTGCGGTTGAAGCGCTGGCCTCCCTTGCCGGGCGTCACTCCCGCCACCACCTGCGTGCCGTACTCCATCATCTGGCTCGTGTGGAACGATCCATCGCGACCCGTGATGCCTTGAACGACCAGCCTGGTATCTCGATCAACGAAGATGCTCATGCAGCCTCCTTCGCGATCTGCACCGCCTTCTCAACCGCTTCGTCCATGTCGTTCAACGCACTGAAGCCTGCCTCTTCCAAGATCTGCACGGCCAGCTTCTCGTTGGTCCCCGTCAAACGAATCACCAGCGGGATTTCGAATGACATCTGACTCGTCGCAGCCACGATGCCGTTGGCCACATCGTCGCACCTGGTAATGCCGCCGAAGATGTTGAACAACACACTCCTCACGTTGGAATCGGCGCCGATGATCTTGAGCGCCGTCACGACTTTCTCGGGATTGCTGCTGCCACCGATGTCGAGAAAATTGGCCGGCTCTCCGCCGTAATATTTGACCAGATCCATCGTCGCCATGGCCAGACCGGCCCCGTTAACGCAACAGCCGACGTAGCCGTCGAGTTTGATGAAGGAAAGTCCAGCTTCACGTGCTGCTATTTCCGCTTCCGCTTCCGCCGACAGGTCACGCAACTCGGCGATCGCCGGCTTGCGGTCGAGTTCGTTGTCGTCAACAGAAATCTTCGCGTCCAACGCAAGCACTGCGCCCTCGTCGTTCGTAATCAAAGGATTGATCTCGGCGAGGGACCCGCCGGCATCAACAAACGCCTGGTACAACCGCTGCATCACGACCGCCGCCTGGCGCACTTGCTTCACGTCGTCGTAGAGCTTGAACGCGAGGGACATAGCCTGATACGGCATCAGTCCAAAACGTGGGTCGATCGCAAGTTTGAAAATCTTGTCGGGTGTTTTCGCCGCCACTTCCTCGATGTCCACCCCACCCTCGGGGCTCACCATGATAACGGGGCGCTGCGACTCTCGATCGACGATGATGCCCACGTAACTCTCGGACGTGATCTTCGCCGCAGGTGCCACAAGCACCTTGTTCACCGTGAGACCCTTTATCGTCATGCCGAGGATTTTCTCGGCCGCAGCCCGTGCTTCAGCTGCGTTTTCGACGAGCTTGACGCCGCCGGCTTTGCCCCGGCCACCGCTATGGACCTGGGCCTTGATCACGACCCCGCCGCCCATGGCGCGCGCAATGGTTTCCACCTCATCGGGTGTAGTAGCGACCTCTCCGTCGGGCACGGGCACTCCAGCGGCCTTCAGCAGTGTGCGCGCCTGATATTCATGCAGATTCACTCAATGATCTCCCAAAATCGTCGTTCCGGTCTCGCCGTTCAGGGCCGCAACCCCCTGTGTCAGATCCGCTATCACGGAGCGGCGCCCGCCCTGCTGGACGAACGTGACCGCTGCCTCGAGCTTTGGCGCCATGCTGCCTCGGCCGAGTTCGCCGGTTTCCAGCAAGTCACTTGCCTCCGGGACCGTCATATGCGGGATCGGACTTGCATGGTCTGTCCCCCAGTTCCGATAGACGGCCTGTACATCGGTCAAGATGAGCAACGTATCCGCCCCGAGCCGGTTCCCTAGAACTGCCGCCGTGCGGTCTTTGTCGACAACGGCATCGACCCCTTCCCAGCCCGTCGTAGGATCGCGGTATACCGGCGGTCCACCACCCCCGGCTGCCACGACGATCTTGCCCTCGTTCACCAACTGCCTGACGGCTTCAGCTTCGACGATGTCGATCGGCGTGGGGCTTGGAGCCCAACGTCGCAAGCGACCCGACCCATCCTTACCCACGACCACCCCCCGCGACCGCAGATCCGCTGCTGCATCTTCAGAAAGCACGCTGCCAATCGGCTTCGTTGGATCGTGGAGTCGCGGGTCATTGCGCGAGACTACGGTTTGCGTGATGACGGTCAGCACCTGCCGGTCGATGGCAAGCCGTTGCAGCGCGTTCTGCAACGACTGCTGCACCATGTAACCAATCCAGCCAGCCGTTCCAGCAACCAGCACGCCCAGTGGAAGCGGCTCTACAATTTCCCGTGCCAGCTCGTTGCGCTTCAGCGCATCGCCGACTTGCGGCCCGTTTCCGTGAACGATGGCAATCCGCCATCCCTCGGCAGCCAGTTTCACGACGGCCTCGAGCGACTGGCGCGTATGACGGAACTGATCGTAAACGGTAGCGCTCTCTCCGGCCGGCGCCAGGGCATTCCCACCCAAGGCAACGACAATAGTATTTGCGATCGTATCCACGAGGCGAGTGAAGGTAAAAGGCCAACCCTATTAGGAGCAACCCGGCCCGCGACATGGGATACTGTCGCCGATCAGGAGTCTGCGAAGTTCTTCATAGGCTCTGCCGAAGGCGACCCAGTCGCCTGACTGCCGTCCTGCATCGAGTCGGCCGAACCAGATGCGGGCCGCCGCCCAGTCGGTCGAGACCATTCCGGCACTGCGGTCAGACATCAGCGCCTCGGCGAGCGCGGCATTGCGCTCAGCCAACGGCTTCTGGAGGTCATCCTCCAAGCGCCTCTAGCACCCTAGCTGGATGATCGGCTGCCTTTGCCACTCGGTGCCAATGTTTTTTCACCTTGCCGTCCGGACCGACCCAGACCGTCGAACGTATCACGCCGAGCGTTCTCTTCCCATACATCATCTTCTCCCCGAACGCGCCATACTTGCTCATGACCTCCTTGTCGGGATCGGACAAGAGGATGAACGGCAACTCGTACTTCTCGATGAAACTCTCGTGAGACCCGGCCCCGTCGGGTGAAATTCCCAGTACCACTGTATCTTCTTTCTGGAAATGCCTCCATAGATCCCGAAAGCCTAGCGCTTCCTTGGTGCATCCCGGAGTGTCATCTTTGGGATAGAAGTACACAATCACATTCTTGCCGCGAAAATCCTTCAACGACGTTTTTTTGCCCTTCGCGTCCTCGAGCGTAAATGCCGGAGCGGCCTTTCCCTCCTCAACTGACATCGATCCTCCCTTGTTGGAGATTCGAGAGTTGTCGATGATGAGATCCCGAGGTACCCGTTGCTGTTCAATCGGGAAGCAACACCGACCGTACAATCCACCACACGTTACCCACCGGAGCCGTGCCGAGGAAGGATGCCGTGATCGCGACGATCACGGACCGCTATCGAGGGGTCTGGAGATTGAGACGGCTATAGACGCCACGCTGTTGGCCCACGGTGGACCGCCACATTAGCGCGAGCAGGGGAACGCGGCCGCTACTGCGCAGCTATTTTGACGTTTTAGGGTTAGAGCAATCCCATCACACTTCGCTACCACGCAATACCATAATCCTCGCCATAGTTACTCGATCCACCCCACATCGTGCCGTGCTCCCAATCAAAGAAGATGGCGTTGATCGGGCCGGACGTGAGACGGCGGAAATCGAGCCGATACCCCATATCCCGCAACTCGTTTCTCACCCACGGCGGTACGGACTCGTTGAGTGTGAGCCGACCCGGCTCCGACTCGTGAGCGCCGAAAGAACTCCGTATTTGGTAGCTCGTGACATTCGGCGCCTCGGCCGCCTGCTGCACGTTCATGCCGAATTCTACCACGTTCAGGAAGAATTGGAGCAGGTTTTGATCCTGACTGTCTCCTCCCTGCACCGCAAACGACAGAAACGGTTTTCCGTCTTTCAAGGCAATGCTCGGAGTCAGGGTCGCCCGCGGGCGCTTCCCGGGTTCAACGACGTTGAATGGGTTCTGGCTTCCGTCTAACACGAAGCTCTGCATGCGCTGGCTCATCCCGATACCGGTCCGTCCCGCCAGCGTTGCCGGAATCCACCCACCGCTTGGCGTAATGGAGACGACCCAACCCTCTTCGTCGGAAGCCTGTATGGACGTGGTGCCCGCAAAAAACCCTTCTTCGAACGACACGTCATCATCGTGGGATTGCCCCTCCCCTTCTGGCGACGCGGTAGTGACCGTGTTCCAGGACTCCAGCAAATGTAGATAGGGGTTCCGCTTTCCCTCGAACGGGTAGGGATCGCCGGGCCTCACGTCCGGATCATTCTGCTCCCAGTTGATCTGCTCGAAACGCTGCCGGGCATATTCTTTGGAAAGGAGACCCTGAATCGGTTCCTCAGGGAGCACGTAGGGATCACCATAGTAGAAATCCCTATCGGCGAACGCATGGTTCATGACCTGATACAGGACGTGGATGTACTTCGTGCTGTTGTACCCCATGGACTTGAGATCGGCGTTCTCCAGCATGTTCAGCGCCTGAAGAAGCACCGGACCCTGCACCCAACTGGTGAGTTTGTAGACCTCTATCCCCTTATAGGTGGTCATGGCAGGTTCTTCAGTGTACACCTGCCAATTCGCGAGGTCCGCCATCGTGTGTAAGCCACCTTGCTCCTGCGACCCCCGCACGAACTCCTCGGCGATGTCACCCCGGTAAAAACGGTCGTATGCTGCGTAAATCGCTTCCTTGCGGCTCTTGCCCCCAGCCAGCGCATCCTGCTCGGCCTCGACGAGTTTGCCCAGGGTAGCCAACAGGTCGGGCTGGCGGAAAATCTCGCCCGGATAAGGAGCTTCTCGCTCCTCCCCCAAGTGCGGCAGAAAAACCTCGCGCGAGTAGCGCCATTCTTTTATTCTCTGCTTGTTCCGCTCGATGGCATCGGCCGTCTGTGCCTCTATGGGATAACCCTCAGCCATTTGCATAGCGGGCTCCAGCACCTCCTCGAGACTCAATGTTCCGTACTCCGCCAGCATCACCAGCAGCCCTCCGGCGGTGCCCGGCGTCACGGCGGCGAGGGGCCCATAGGCAGGTGGATAGGCCATTCCCCGCTCCCGGAAGAATTCCGGCGTTGCCCCGGTTGGAGCGGCGCCCAACGCGTTGATGCCAATGACCTTCCCGGTATTCGGATTGTAAATCAAAGCCTGCGTCTCGCCCCCCCAACTGAGTACGTCGTACATCGTCGCCGTTGCAGCCAGCATGGCGGCTGCGGCATCCACTGCATTGCCACCCCTCTGGAACGTGGCAGCCCCGGCGGTCGCACCCAATGGCTTGCCGGTGATAGCCACCCAATGCCTGCCATGAAGCACCGGCTTGACCGTGCTCTGAGCCAGGAGATCGGCGGGCAGCACCAGGGCTAGCACTGCGCCAAACAGATACCAAATGCCGATCGTGTTGTTGCGTGCAGACCGCATATCTCCTCCTAGAGGCAGAGAATCTATTGGTGGCAGCGGATAGTTAACTGAAGTTACCGATACTGCGCGCGGGATGCATCTCCGTTGGGTGGAAGCGAGTCTGGCGAAAGCAGGAGAGACAGGAGAGACAGGTGAGACAGGCAGATCTTCTGCGTCACGCTCTTGCAGGCTCCGGTTTGGTGCCGCTCAAGAGCCCATACCTCAAACAGCCCGTGCGGTACGCCAGCCAGATGCGGAGCACGGTGAGGGCAAATATCCGAGAGGTGTTCCTGGGATCGAGCAGGTATTCCCACGACGACCAACGGGTGAGCATCCGGTGCAGCATCCTTCCTAGGCTCACATCCCAGGTGCGTCTCACTCGTCGGGTAAGCTCTTGGCACACAACGTCAACGAAACCGGCAGCCCTCAACTCCGCACGATACTCGTCTGCCGTCACGAGCGCAGCCAGTCGCCCCTCATCGCAAATCGGCCCCAGCAGATGCCGAACCTCCCAGGGATCCGGCCGGTCAGCAGATAACCAAGCGCAGATGACGAGCCGCCCGTCAGGCCGCAGAACGCGGGCTACTTCGGACAGGAAGCGTCCGATGTCCACCATGTGTTCTGTGCTCTCGATAGCCAGGACGACGTCGAACGAATCTGGAGTGATATTGTTACCGAGCCAATCACCGAGCACGTAACGAGGAGGATTGGGTTGATCGTCCATGCGACTGCACGCATAGACATATTGCGCTTCCGAAACGGTGAAGCCGATAACGCTCGCTCCAAACTCGCGCGAGAGGATGCGAGCCGTGGCGCCATACCCGCAGCCCACGTCGCAGACCACATGACCGGGTCGAATGCCGGCGTGCTCGACCACGAGATCGACCAGCTGTCGGACCGCCTCTTCAGATCCCTCCTTCCCCGTGAGCCAGAGACCGTGATGGAGATGTTCGCCCCAAAGCTCCCGGTAGAACGGGTCGACTTCGTCGTAGTGTCGAGCGATTTCAGCGACCTTCGGCTGATGGGACGCGGTAATCATGCTTGCCAGTGAGTTTCAGTTCTCGAAGAGTGACTTGATGAGACCCTTCCTAAAATCCGATTTCGGGGCGAAGTACCCGCCCAGCACGGAGAGGCGTCGTTCAGGACCTATGTCTATTTGGTCGAGGAGCACCTCACCCGTTACAGCGCGGTATACCGTGTGCAGCGTGTCGCCCCTAATACGATAGAACATCTCGTCCCCATCATGTATTCCATCTGCTGCGAGAAACTGATACCAAACGGGAAGATCTCCCGAGATATGATCGTACGAGTCAGCGTCGATAATGCCTGCTTGCAGAGCACGTTTGAGATTCTTACGAACGCCGTCGAGAAACCGAACGAGACTCACGTTGCGCTCGAAGCGAAGGCGAGCCCACGCGTCTCTCGCGTCTACCGCGACGGCGGCTATGGAATCGGCGAGAGTAGAGGAATACCTTCGGCCCGCCACAAGCGCCTCGAGCCGCCTTGCCGGCTCGGGGCCAAACCGGACGTCCAAGGTGAGTACGTCCACCTTGAAAATCGTCTTCTCGAACAGCGTGTGCATGGCGGAGTAGGGCCACTGCCCCACCAACGTGGTATCGAAGGGGGGCGGACTCTGCGCGACCAAAGACGTCGAACAGAGGGAAAGGGAGATGAGGTAACTGACAACTCGCTGCATCTTGGTCAATGTCTACCTAGCGTTCGAGTGGCCTCCATTCGGGGTTGGTGGTCGGCATGCGCGCGTCAACACGCTCACGCCAATCGCTAAGCAGCCGTAGCAACTCCTCGGCCTTTTTCGGCATCTGCGTGGCCAGGTTCGTGGTCTCGCCGATGTCCTGCGCCAGGTTGTATAGCTCGACCCGACCGTCTTCGAACCACTCGATCAACTTGTAGTCTCCAGCACGCACCGCCCCTGTTGGAGTATTGCCTGAGCCGTGGTAGTGGGGAAAGTGCCAGTACAACGGTTCGCGGTCCAATCCGCCGGCCCCGCGAAGTAGCGGCACCAAGCTGACGCCGTCCCCCCGAAAGTCGATGGAGAGGGGCACCTCGGCCATCTCCATGATGGTCGGGAACAGATCGTTGGTGATGGACGGATCGCTGACCACGCTTCCCGGCTCAGTCACACCGGGCCACTTGATTATCATCGGCGAGCGTATCCCACCCTCGTATAGCCACCCCTTCCCAGCACGTAACGGGAGATTGGAAGTAGGAGACCGGGTACTGCGATCCATCAGGGTGCTGAGGCCGCCGTTGTCGGAGACAAAAATGACGATGGTCCTATCGGCGAGACCCAACTCATCCAGCCTGTCGAGAATCAATCCAACGCTCATGTCGGTGCTCTGGATCATGCCGGCATATACCGCATGGTCCTGACGTTGCTTTGTCGTGCCCGTTGTTCCCTCGGGCAGAAATGCGGGCCCTTCAAGTGGCGGGAGCCCGCTGGCCTTGGCCCGGTATTTCTCAGCTAGTTCCGGCTTGGATTCCAACGGCGTGTGGACCGCGTAATGGGACAGCACCAGAAGGAAGGGCCGATCCCGGTTGGCTTCTATGAAGCGCAGCGACTCGTTCGTCAAACGGTCCGTGAGGTATTCGCCGTCTTCGCCCTCCTCCAACCCGGGAACGTCAAACCGGGGAGCGCGCTCGTTCTTGTAAGGGAAGAAGTACGAACCCGGCTGTCCTGCGTGATGCGCGGCGACGTTGATGTCAAATCCCTGGAACTGCGGATAGTACGGTTCTCCACCCAGATGCCACTTGCCTATATAACCCGTCACGTACCCAATCGCCTGAAACGCGTCACCGAAAGTGATCTCCTCCAGCGGAAGCTCGCGGACGTATTCGGCCTGGAGCAACTCGCCTTCCTGCTCTCCGCCGATCCAGTTCGTGAGGTTCAGGCGGGCGGGGTATTTGCCAGTCATGATGCTCGCTCGTGTGGGCGAGCAGACGGGGCTGGCCGTGTAGAACTGCGTAAACCTGGCGCCCTCAGCAGCGAGCCGATCGATGTTCGGAGTCTCATAAAACGTGCTGCCGTACACACCGGTATCGACCCAACCCATGTCGTCGATGATGATGAGCACGATGTTGGGTGGGATGTCGCTGCGGGCCACACAACCCAGCGACAATAGCGAGACCAACAGGAAGCAGGTGCGGGGGAGTCGCATGTTGCTGCGTGGTTCTCTCATATGGTAAATATGGCTTCCAGCGAGCCCTTACCGGAACCCCGGAGGCTGTCCCCTCGCCCAAAGCCAGGGAACACCCTAATTTTGTTGCTCCCATGGCATCGGGCAATCTGTCGCTGAAGTGACCATTGGAGGCCAATGATTAACCCAACATTCGTTGTTATCGGGCTGGCTGTCTTCGCGTCGAGCGTCGCAACCCACGCCCAATCCCCTTCCCTGCTCATCGAGAACGTCACGCTCATCGATGGAACCGGACGACCACCCGTTTCCGGAGCGTTCGTGCTCACCGATGGCGATCGCATTGTGAGGATTAGCCGCGAGCGCATCGATGCGCCCAACGGCACCGTGCGTATTGACGGCCGGGGCAAGTACCTGATCCCGGGTCTCATGGACATGCATATCCACCTGAGTGGCGGGCGCGGGCAGAACGACGTGCAGGCGGGAGTAAGGGCGCTACACGGGTTTCTCTACAGCGGTTTTACTTCTGTTTTCGACGCCGGTAACAACCCCGACTACATTCTCGGCCTTCGCGCGCAGGAGCGCGCCGGTGAAATCACAGGCCCACACATTTTTGCGACCGGCGGTATGGTGACGGTACCCGGGGGTCACGGCAGCGGCGGCGGGGCGACCCTGGTAGAGGATTGGCCCGAGGCGATTCCAAAGCTAGACGCCCACATCGCACGGCAGCCCGACATGGTCAAGCTCACGTTCGACGAGCACGGCTGGGGGACGCGCCCGCTAATTCCCCTGCTGCCCGTAGACCTGATGCAAAAAGTGGGCGAGTACTTCAACCTGCACGGAATTCGCACCACCGTCCACATCTCCCACGAGTACCGCGCGCGTCAAGCCATCGCGGCGGGTATCAACACGCTGGCCCATCCGGTCATCCAAGGGCCTGTCAGCCGGGAGTTCGTGCTCCTCATGGCAGCCAGAAAAATCCCGATGGTGTCCACACTCACCATCGGCGAAGGCTACAGCAGGTTGGTAGAGCACCCTGAGTTTCTCGATCAGCCGTTATATCAAGCCGTGTATGAGCCCGAAACAATTCGCCGGCTCAAGACCGACGTCCGGGACCAATACGCGGCACGCAGCTGGACGACCTGGATGAAGGTGATGACGCCGGTGGCGCAGGAGAACCTCCGCCAGATCAATGAGGCTGGTGGCATCATCGTGCTGGGCTCGGATCAGTCTAGCGGCCCGGCTTCCCACCGGGAGTTGGAATTGATGGTCGCGGGCGGCATACCCGAGTTGGAAGCCATACGTATCGGCACCCTGAACGCCGCCATCTTCCTCGGGAAGGAACGGGACATGGGTTCGATCGAGGAGGGAAAACTGGCCGACATGGTCTTGTTGCAGGGCAATCCACTCGATGATATCAGCAATGCGCAGAAAATCGAGCTGGTGATCAAGGCGGGACGGATCGTCGATCGGGGGGCGTTGGATTTGCCAGTGAACAGGTAGGGCGGAAAGACGGAAGGACGGAAGGACGGAAGGACGGAAGGACTGAAAGACGGAAGGACGGAACGGCAGAGGGGGAAAGAGATTACAGCATGCTGGGGTGCTCTTCTCCCCTCTCACATCTCACTTGCCAGCCATTCCTCAACCTCACCACGATACGACTGCAGGGCCTCTTCACTCCCCGCCTCGAACCGCATCACCAGCACCGGCTGCGTGTTCGATGCTCGGATGAGTCCCCAGCCGTCGGCAAACGAAATCCGCACACCATCGATATTCAATGTCTCGTACTTGGATGAAAAGTGCTCGACGGCCCGGGCTACGATGTCGAACTTCCTGTCGTCATCGCAGTCCACCCGCAACTCGGGCGTGGAGCAGCGTTGCGGCAGGTTGGACAACATGACGGAAATCGGCTCGTTTGTCTTGGCCAGATAATCCAACAGTCGCGCTGCCGCGAACAGTGCATCGTCGAAGCCGTAGTAGTCCCCGCCAAAGAACATGTGGCCGCTCATCTCACCTGCCAACGGCGATCCCAGCTCCTTCATCTTGGCCTTGATGAGCGAATGCCCCGTCTTCCACATCACCGGTTGGAGACCGGATTTCTCCAGATCACCGGCAAGAACGTCGGAGCACTTGACGTCGAAGATGACCGAGTGCCCATCGCCCAACCGCTGCACCAGATCTCTACCGAAGAGCACGAGCAGCTTGTCGCCATAAACGACCTCTCCGCGCTCATCCACAACGCCGATGCGGTCTCCATCGCCGTCGAACGCGATGCCGAGCGCCGCTTTCACACGCCGCACGGCCTCTTGCAGATCGGTGAGATTTTCCAGTACCGAGGGATCGGGATGGTGATTGGGAAACGTGCCGTCCGATTCGCAGAACAGCGGCGTGACATCAGCGCCAAGTCGGGACAAGACCCTTTCCGCAACGAGACTCGTCACGCCGTTGCCGCAGTCCACGACGACGCGAATGGGCCTAGCCAGCGGACCGTTGCGTTCCAGGATTGCGGCCGAATACCTCTCGAGTACGGTGGTTTCGACCTCGAGGCTCCCGGCGCCGTCGTCGGTCGCGTCATCCTCAATCAACCGACGCAATTCCTGAATGTCCTCACCGTATAGCGTTTTGCCTCCTACCACCATTTTGAAGCCGTTGAACTGTGGTGGATTATGGGAGCCGGTGACCTGCACACCGCCATCTACGCCGAGTTCATGCAGCGCCAGGTAGAGCGCCGGAGTCGGCAACATGCCGATGTCGATCGCCGTGGCACCAGCCGCCGCCATACCGTCTCCCAGCGCGTGGGCCAGCAGCTCACCGCTGGGCCGGTTGTCTCGGCCCACGGCGAGGCGTGCGGCCTTGCCCGTACGCCGACGTGCGTCTGTGGCTACGGCCCGGCCGATCGCATGCGCCACCTGTGCGTCGAGTTGTTCGCCTACAACGCCTCTGATATCATACTGACGGAAGATGGATGGGGGGATTTTCATATCACATCGCAGTCGTGCGAATCGTTAAACGACTTAGCCACGGAAAGCACAGAAAACACGGAAGAATAGATTTTCTGTCAACAGAATCGAACGGTCCGTGCTTTCCGTGGATTCCGTGGCTATCTCGAAGCCATGCCCGCGTCCGGACCGGTGGGCGCGTTGAGTGTGAACGCTGCCGAGGGCTTCAGATCATCGCTGCTCGAGCGTGACACATCCATCAGTCGTCCCGGAAAGAAACCAATCAGCAGCAGCAGCGCCGCCGTCGCTCCGATGACCCACCGCCCGGCGCCTACCGCCACGCTCTCCTGGTGTGCCTCTTCCGTGATGGGCTGGTTCATGTACATCTCCATGACCACCGGTAGGTAGTAGCCCGCGGATACCACACTGGCCAAGACGAGTATTATTCCGAGTTTCCACTGATCCGCTTCGATGGCAGACATGAGAACGTACCACTTGGCCATGAAGCCGGCGGTGCCGGGGAAACCCAACAGCGACAACATGAACACTGCCATGGCGAATGCCAGCCAGGGTCGCTTCGCCGCCAGGCCAGCCAGGTCGTCGATACGCACGTCGCGCTCGCCGTTGCGGCCCACGACCGCCAGCACGCCGAACGCGCCGAGGGTGACAAGGGTGTAGGCGAAGGCATAAAACAGGTAGGCCGCCGCTCCCGTCTCCGTCCCACTGACGACCGCCGTGAGCAGGTATCCGGCGTGGGCGATCGAGCTGTACGCCAGCATCCGTTTCAGACGCCGCTGCGCCAAGGCCATGAGGTTGCCGCCGAGCATGGTGACGACGGCCAGCCACCACACGGCGTTCTGCCACGTACCGATCGACTCGCCGAGTGAGTGGACCATGATGCGCATCAACGCCGCAAACGCTGCTGCTTTGACCGCAGCCGCCATGAATGCCGTGATGGGCGTCGGCGCCCCCTCGTACACATCGGGGGTCCACATGTGGAACGGCACGGCTCCCACCTTGAACGCGAATCCGATGATCAGCAATCCGATGCCGGCCATTAGCATGCCGTTGGATTGCAGCCCCAGGTTGGTGATGCTCACGGCGATGAGTGTGAGGTTGGTCGTGCCGGTGGCGCCGTAGATGAGTGCAATGCCGTAAATTAGGAACCCCGACGCAAATGCCCCCAACAGGAAATATTTCAGCGCGGCCTCGGCGCCAAACACGCTCCTACGGTTGATGCCCGTCAGTACATACACACAGATGGACATGATCTCCAGCCCCAGGAACAGCACGATCAGGTCGGCCGCCGCCGACATGACCATCATACCGATTGTTGCGAAGAGGATAAGGAGATAATACTCGGGAGTGTGAATGCGTTCGCGCCTAACGTAACCGAGCGACAGCATCACCGTCATGATGGCGCCCAGGAGGAAGATGGTGGACGACGCGTATCGGAAGCCATCCAACGCAATCATCAGCGCGATGCCGTCGGGACGCGCATCCTTGGCCCAGAGCCACCACAGGGCAAACAGTGTGCTCACGAGGGCTGCCAACGCGAGCTGGCCGGCGAACCGCTGGTCCTCTTCCCCACCGTGACGCCACCCCGCAACCAGCATCAACGCCAAGGCCCACCCGGTGAGCACGATCTCCGGGAGCATGCCCCAAAACAGGCCTGCAGGCGTTGCGAGATTCACCACCATTCCCATTACTTGTCGTCTCCAAACTTGCCTAGCGGCTGCTGTTCCTCAGGAATTGCCTTGGCCTGCACAGGCAACTGGCCGCGTACCTGCGTCACCAATGCTTGCGCGGACACCTCGACTCGGCGCAAGATCGGCGCGGGATATAACCCAATCCACACGATGCATACCACCAGCGGGCCCAACACGAATAGCTCGCGGATCGAGAGATCCTGCATCTTCTTGTTGGCGGGGTTGTCCAACTTCCCAAAGAGAATCCGCTGCAGCGCGAGCAAGATATACATGGCCGCGAAGATGACCCCGGTCGTGGCGATCGCCGTGGCCACAGGATACTGACTGAACGACCCAATCAGCACCAGGAATTCACCCACAAAGCCGTTCGTACCCGGCAAGCCGATCGAAGACAGGGCCACGAGCGTGAGGACGGCCGCGAAGGCAGGCACCACTCTCGCGATCCCGCCGAAGTCGGCAATCTCCCGAGTGTGGCGTCGCTCGTACATCATGCCTGCCATGAAAAAGAGTGCGCCAGTCGAGATGCCATGGTTGATCATGATGACGATGGCGCCCTGAATGCTTTGCAGCGTCAGGGCCCAGATCCCGAGCATCACGAACCCCAGGTGGCTCACAGACGAATACGCGATGAGTTTCTTGAAGTCCGGCTGCACCAGCGCCACCAGCGCACCGTAAATGATTCCCACCACGGCAAGCGTGACGACGATCGTAGCAACCGTGGGGTCGAGTGCAACGTGAGGAAAGAAGGGTACGGCAAACCGCAAGAATCCGTACGCACCCATCTTCAAGAGGATTCCCGCCAGGATGACCGATCCGGGGGTAGGTGCCTCAACGTGCGCGTCGGGCAGCCAGGTGTGAAACGGGAACATGGGGACCTTGATGGCGAACGCCAGGAAGAAGGCGCCGAACAACCAGAAGGCCCACTGTCCCAGATACTGTGTGTTATTCAGCAGATGGCGGTAACTGAAGGAGTACTCGCCCGTCTCGCGCCCAACCACGTAGTACATGACGAGGATCGCCACCAGCATGAGCAGCGACCCGAAAAATGTAAACACAAAGAACTTTATTGTGGCATAGATCCGTCTTGCGCCACCCCACACCCCGATGATGAAATACATCGGGATCAGCATGATCTCCCAGAATACGTAAAACAGGAACATGTCGAGGGCAACGAATACACCCAACATGCCGGTGGTGAGCACCAGCATGAGGGCATAGAACGGGCCTTCCCGCTCCTTGATGTAGTTCCAGCTACCGAGGATCGTGAGAGGCATCATGAAGGTGGTGAGCAACACCATGAACAAGGAGATGCCGTCAATGCCCAGGTGATATGCGATCCCCCACGCCGGGATCCACTCGTGGTAGACCTCGAACTGCATCAACGCCGTGCCCTGGTCGAACGCCCACCACAGCCCCAGCGACAAGACGAACTCGACGAGCGCGACCCCAAGCGCGATCTTCTTCGCTTGTGCGCTCGGCCCCATCATGACAATCAGAGCACCGAGCAGCGGTACGATCATGATGGCTTCGAGCACCCACTGCCCGTACCCAATACTCGCGAGGAATCCGCTCATCTCGCCCTCACCCCGCCACCGCACTCAGGACGAAGAGCACTCCTATGACGAACAGCACCACGTAAGTACCGAGATTCCCGGTTTGGAACCGGGTTCCGATCCACCCCAACAGCCGGCTCACCTTGGCGGCACCGTGAACGACGGCGCCGTCGATGGCACCCATATCGATGATCCTCCAAAGCACTTTGCGTGACACCCAGTCGGTGGGCCGTACGATCAGTGTGTTGTACAGTTCGTCGACATAATAGTTGTTCAGCAAGACGCGCTGGACACCGGCCTCCGCAGGCGCGGCTTTCGCCGCCCCGAGGCGATCCGGCTTCAGGAAGTACCAGGCAGCGATCATGCCCGCCGCTGCGATCAACGTAGCGAGCCCCATGAGGCGCCACTCCAATCCCGCGGACAGATGCGCTTCCGACAGGTACGGCACAGACCCTTCAGTAACTGGCTTGAGCCAATGCTCCAGCCACCCTGCCCCCGGCAACACGTGCGGCAGGTTGAGGAAACCGCCGAGCGCACTTCCCGCGGCGAGCACCACCAGCGGGCCCGTCATCACCCAGGGTGCTTCGTGCAGCTGTTTCGCTTCCGCCTCACCAGTGCGATTGGGCCCGTGGAAGGTGTAGAGCATGAGGCGGGTCATGTAGAACGCCGTGAGCAGTGCCGCTACGGCTCCGAGAGCCCAAATCACGTAGAACAAGAACGCGCCCTGGCCGCGCGCAAAGGCTTCTGCCAGTATCTGATCCTTCGAGAAGAACCCCGAGAGTCCCGGCACACCGGCAATCGCAAGTGTCGCGACCCACATGACCGCCGCGGTCCACGGCATGAACTTCCGGAGGCCGCCCATGTTCCGCATATCTTGAGCGTCTTCACCGCTGTGCGTGTGGTGGTACGCGTGATGCATGACGTGAATCACGCTCCCCGCGCCAAGAAACAAGAGCGCCTTGAAGAACGCGTGCGTAACGAGATGAAAGATTCCGGCCGCGTAGGCGCCCACACCCACAGCCACGAACATGAATCCCAATTGCGACACCGTGGAATACGCCAGCACCTTCTTGATATCCCACTGCTTGAGGGCGATCGTCGCGGCGAACAGGGCGGTGACGGCACCCACCAGGGCGACCACTGCGCCGGAGACCGGGGCCATCGCAAACAGAATGTTGGTGCGGGCTATTAGGTACACGCCCGCCGTCACCATCGTTGCCGCGTGGATCAGTGCGGACACCGGCGTGGGACCTGCCATGGCGTCCGGGAGCCAGGTGTAGAGTGGGATCTGGGCAGATTTACCGATGCAGCCGAGAAAGAGCAACAATGTGATGAGCGTGATCTCGGGTCCGTTGGTGACGAACGCGGCCGGCGCGGCGTCGAAGACCTCCAGAAAATCCAACGACCCAACCGCCCGGAAGATCATGAACATGGCCAACAGCAACCCGAAGTCGCCGATCCGGTTCATGATGAACGCTTTCTTACCGGCAGTCGCCTTGGCCTCGTCGTCGAACCAGAACCCGATGAGGAGGTAGCTGCAGAGACCCACGCCTTCCCATCCGATGAACAGGACGGGAAAGTTGGCGCCGAGGATCAGCACCAGCATGAAGAAGACAAACAGGTTCAGGTAGGCAAAATACCGTGGGTACGATCTGTCCTCACGCATGTATCCCACGCTGAACACGTGGATCAGGGCACCGACTCCGGTCACCACCATGAGCATGACGGCCGACAACTCGTCGACCTGGAACGCCAGATCGACCTGCAGCTCACCAACCGGCATCCACGACCACATGTGCACGATGTAGGGCGCATCATGTACGGCCCCCGCGAGTCCCACTACTCCGGCAAGAGCGGAGATGAAGGACGCGACCAGAACACCGACGCCTATTACGCTCACGGCGCGTTTCGCATCCGGCCGAAAAAAGCTCAACCAACCGTTCACCAGAAAGCCCAGGAACGGCAGCAGCACCGCGAGCCAGATCATCGATACCGAGCTGGGATTATCCACGAAGCAGATTCAAGTTCTGCAAGTCGAGCGTTTCCTTATGACGATAGATCGCTATGATGATGGCGAAGCCCACGGCCGCTTCCGCTGCAGCCACGGTCATAACAAAGAAGACAAACACTTGACCGTCGGTACCGAGCTGCTGTGCCAGCGCCACGAACGACAGGTTGACGGCGTTGAGCATCAATTCCACGCACATGAAGATGATGATCGCGTTGCGTCTGATCAGCACGCCGAGCACGCCTATCGAGAACAGAATCGCCGAAACGCCGAGGGCAGGACCGAGCAGCATTCAGACTTCTCGCTTCGCCAAGACGACGGCTCCGGCTATCGCCGCGAGCAAAAGAATAGCAGTGAGCAGAAAGGGCAGCAGGTAGGTGGTGTACAGCACCTGAGCGACCGGAGCGATAGCACCCTCGTCGACCGTCATCCGGTTCAACTCACCGGCGGGTAGGCGAATTTGGTCGACAGGCACCACCTTCGTGATCACCCACAGCTCCACCATCACGAACACGCCCAAAGCCAACCCAACCACGCGGCCGAACCATCCCTTCATGTCCGTCGCCGACTGGTCGCCCAGGTTCAGCAGCATGATCACGAACAGGAACAGCACCATGATCGCGCCGGAGTATACCATCACCTGCAGCACGGCAATGAAGTGTGCGTCCAGCAACACAAACATTACTGCGGTCGCGAACAACGTCATGATGAGCCACAATGCGCTCGCCACCGGACTCCGCCGCGTTATGCAGGCCAGCGCGGATACGATGGCGATCCCAGCGTTGGCCCAGAAAACGGCTTCCAGCATTCCTTTATTCGCCCTTGGGGTCGGAGGGATCCCACAGGGTGGATACTGGATGTGTCTGCGCACACAGGCGCTCCAGATCGTACACGAAGCGTTCCCGCTCGTATTCGGCATTTTCGTAATGCACGCCGACGTGAATGGCTTCTTCGGGACAGACTTCCTGACAGTAACCGCAAAACACGCACCGGAATTCGTCGATCTCGTAAATGAGGGGGTAGCGGTTGCCCTCCTCGTCTTCCCCAGGAACCAGCTTGATGCAGTTGGCGGGACACACCTGCGGACAGAGACCGCAGGCCACACACTTCGCCCGACCCTGCTCGTCCGTGAGCATGCGATGGGTACCGCGCCAGCGAGTCGAAATTTCCCAGGTATCGTCCGATTTCTGTTCCGGGTACTGCAT
This sequence comes from Gemmatimonadota bacterium, assembly GCA_022566515.1. Lineage (GTDB taxonomy): Bacteria > Gemmatimonadota > Gemmatimonadetes > Gemmatimonadales > GWC2-71-9 > B3T1B10. The sequence goes on along the minus strand of JADFIT010000002.1, from coordinate 65,019 downwards.
GGTGACTTTCTTGCGGAAGAGATGGCCGAACGTCAACGCCATGCCCTTCAGCGTAGCCCTGAGATAGCTGACGTCGTCCTCCGGTCGCCGTACCGTCACGACGGTGATGGCCATTAGGTTCCCACCTTCCGGTGTGTGCGCCCCAACAGCAGGCGGTTGTTGTCGAGAATGAAGAACACGATGTATACCAGAACGGCATTCATGACGAACAGAGCAGCGCCGTAGGGGAGTCCGCTCGACCAACCGATGCTGTCGAGCACAAGAACTGTAGCGCCGAGAATCAGGATATAGGCCAGAAGCACCGGAAGCATGAACTTCCAACCGAGTTGCATGAGCTGATCGAAGCGAAACCGCGGTAGCGTCCACCGAATCCAGATGAAGACATAGATGAAGAACAGCGTCTTCATCGCAAAGAACGCCAGAGTCAGGAGCGACTTCAACACCGTCGGATCACCCGAATCCCATGACGTGAACGGAATGTCCCACCCGCCGAGAAAGAGCGTGGCCACGAGAGCCGACCCTGTGATGATATGGGTGTATTCCGCCATGAAGAACATGGCGAATTTCATCGAACTGTATTCGGTGTGGAATCCTGTTACGAGTTCCGACTCGGTCTCGGGCAAGTCGAACGGCAGCCGATTGGTTTCGGCCAGGTTGCTTACGAAGAAGAGGATAAATCCTAGAGTGAGCGCGAACACAAACCACACAGAGTCTTGCTGATGGGCCACTATCTCCGGGAGGGTGACGTTGCCGGCCAGCATGAGCACGCCGACGAAGCTGAAGCCGAGGGCCACCTCATAACTCACCATCTGGGCGCTCGCCCGCAGGCCTCCCAGCAGCGAATACTTGTTGGCGGACGACCAACCAGCCAACACGATTCCATATACGGAAAGGCTGCCAACGGCCACGATGAACAACATGCCGATCGGCAAGTCAGCGATCATCATGGGCATTGGGCCGGAATGAACGAACTGCCCGAGGATCGGCACCGTGAAGTCGAAGTCTACGGGCAGTGGAGCCGCAACCGGGATGACCGCGAACGTGAGCATGGCAGGGATGAACGACAAGGCCGGTGCCACCACGAAGAGCAGCTTGTTGGCCTGTTCTGGTATGACATCTTCCTTCGCGAAATTCTTGATGCCGTCCGCCACCGACTGAAGCAACCCTTGGGGCCCGACCCGGTTGGGACCCAAGCGGTCCTGCTTCCAAGCGCTGACCCGTCGCTCCATCCAGATGACCATCATCACGCCCACCATCATCACCGAGAACACGACGACGATCTTGATCAACGAAAGGAGAACAAAACCCTTGAGCTCCGGCGTCACACCGACACTCTCGCTTCCGACATAGTTCTTCCGTGCATGCCGAGGTTCGCATAGCTGAGGCCTCGGAACGAACCTTCCGCTTCCGCCATCAGGGCAAACGCTTCGTCGGCGCTGAACAGCGACTCGCCCCGACCCAGCTCTTTGAGCACCTCCCCCAAGACCCACCACACCGGTCGCGCCATGCCGGGCGCGGACTTGGCTTGCAAGTACCGCTGCACGCGCCCGTCGCGATTCACCAACGTGCCGTCTTCTTCTGCGGTGTTTGCCACGGGCAGGACCAGGGCCGCTCCCCGCGCCGCATCCGGCAGAATCGTGCCGATGTACACGGCGTTGACCGCTTTCTGGAGAGCCTCGCGGCTCACCCCCTCGAGATCATCGGCTACCACAATGACGAGGGAGGCCCCTTCGATGGCCTGCACTGCAGCATCGAAGTCGTCTCGGTAGCCCAACGCCGTCGCCCCGGCTACGTTCGCCGCACGTTCGGCTCGAAGCGCCAAGCCAGGCACGCCGCTGAGCGGAATCTCACCGTCCACCCGCTCCACCCGGAAAGCCAGAGTCGCTGTGAACTGGGCGACGAGCCTCTTGGCAAGGAACATCGCCTCGTTAGACGCGTTCGGAGAAATCAACACTACCGCCCGTCCACCCGAGCCACTCACGAGTCGCGCCGCCTCGCTGAGCGCATGATCCCAATCCGTCGCCTGGAGCTCTCCGCCCCGCGATATCAACGGGGCCTCGATGCGGTCTCCCCGATTCATCCAGCGATAATGCATGCGACCGGTATCGCAGATGAAATGCCGATTTACTTCAGGGTTGGGCCGCGGCCTGATACGAACCACGACATCGCTTCGCGTATCGAGATTGATGTTGCAGCCCTGGGAGCAGCCGGTGCACACGCTCGGCGTTCTGTCGAGTTCCCAGGCCCGGGCCTTGTGAAGAAAATCCTTGGAAATCAGAGAGCCGACCGGACAGAGGTCTACCACGTTTCCGGCCCACTCGTGGTCTAGCGTCGCATCCGGATGGATGCCAATGAAAGCACGGTCACCTCGCTCGCTGACGTTGAGCACCGGTTCTTCAGCGACATGCTCCATGAACCGGACGCAACGCGTGCACAGAATGCAGCGATTGGGGACGTAAAGTACGTCCGCACCGAAATCCTCCACCGGACTGAACCGCTTGGCGTACTCGGCATACCTAGTGTTGGATCGGCCTTCCTGGAACACGTAGTTTTGCAGCTCGCATTCCCCGGCCTGGTCGCAAATGGGACAATCGAGAGGATGATTGATGAGCAAGAACTCCAGCACTGACTCTCTGGCCTTGAGCGCCTCATCGCCAAACACCTTGACGACTTGTCCCTGCGCTACCTCCGTCGCACAGCCGATCTGCAGCTTCGGTGTCCCCTCGACCTCGATGAGGCACATACGGCACACACCGGCGATCGGGAGGCCTGGGTGGTAGCAGTAGTGCGGTATCAACACCCCCGCTTGTTTGGCAGCCTCCAAGATCGTCGTTCCCTTGGGAACACTGACCTCGACCCCCTCGATAGTTAGTGTGACCAGTGCCTGATCGGCCATGGATATCACCCCACCCCCGCCGCGACCACCCCTGGCTCACGTGTGCCGGCCATATACGCTTCAAACTCGTTGCGGAATCTCTTGATCGTGCTGATGACTACAGCTGCGCATGAATCAGACAGCACGCAAATCGTCTTGCCCGTCATTTGATCCGCGAGGTCCAGCAGCAGATCCAGGTCCTTCGGCTCCCCTTGACCGGCCAAAATCCGTTCGAGGATGCGAACGGTCCACCCGGTTCCCTCGCGACATTGGGTGCACTGAGCGCACGACTCGTGCGCATAGAAGCGGGCCAGCCGCATCGTCTGATACACCATGTCTGCGCTGTCGTCAAACACGATCACGCCACCGGACCCCAGCATCGTGCCCATCTCCACACAGCCTTCGTAGTCGAGCAAGCAACTCTCGGTCTCCTCTCTATTGAGGATGGGCACCGAGGAGCCACCGGGTATGCAGGCCTTGAGCGTCCGTCCCTGCCGCATACCACCGCAGAGATCGTTGATGAGTTCACCTAGCGGAAAACCCATCGTGACTTCGTAGTTGCCGGGTCGCTGTACGTGTCCTGAGACGCTGAACAACTTGGTGCCGCAACTCTTCTCGTTGTTCAGCGAGAGACTCTTGTACCATTCTGGGCCGCGGTTGATGATGTGCGGCACGGCCGCCAACGTCTCGACATTATTGATCGTCGTGGGCATTCCGAACACGCCGGATGCCGCCGGGAAGGGCGGCCTGATGCGCGGGTTGCCACGCTGGCCCTCGATGGAATTCATGAGCGCGGTTTCCTCGCCGCAGATGTACGCTCCGGCCCCTCGATGGATGTACATATCCAGCCGCCGCCCGCTGCCCATGGCATTGTCACCCAGCACACCGTTCCCGTACGCGTCGTCCAATGCGGCCTGCATGATGCGTAGGGGCTCCGTGAACTCGCCCCTTATATAGATGTACGTGATCTCGGCCTGGATCGCGTATTGAGCTATGGCGCACCCCTCTATCAAGGCGTGGGGTGTCCACCGCATGATCTCCCGGTCCTTGAACGTGCCAGGCTCTGCTTCGTCCGCATTACAGCAGAGGTAGTGAGGCTTGGATTTCTCTTTCGGCATGAATGACCACTTCACGCCGGTCGGGAATCCGGCTCCACCGCGACCGCGCAGCCCGGAACTCTTGACGATCTCTACGACTTCAGCCGGCTGCATCTCCAACGAGGCTTTCAGCGCCTTGTAGCCGCCACGCTTCACCCAGCCATCGTACGAACGCGCTTCGGCATCGCCGAAGTACTCGCTGAGGATGACCGTTTCTTTTTCGTGTGGCTTGTGCGGGTATCCCATGTCAGGAGTACTGCTTCACGAGGTCGGGCACCTTCTCGGGCGTCACGTTCTCGATAACGTCTTCGTTCATCATCACCGGCGTCGCGAATCCGCACGCGCCGAGACATTCCACCTCTATCACAGTGAACTTTCCGTCCGGCGACGTCGCGCCAAGATCGCCACAGCCTGTATGCTCGAGAAAGGCCTCCACCACCTCTTCGGCGCCACAAATGTTGCATGGGGTGGTCGTACAAACCTGCACGAAGGTTTTACCCACCGGATGCTGGTGGTACATCGTGTAAAAAGTGACAACGCCCTTTATATAGGAAGGCGTCAGTCCCAACACGTCGGCAGTCTCGGCCATGGCTTCGTCGGAAACCCAACCGTGCTGCTCCTGGACCATCCACAACGCCGCAAGCAGCCCAGCCCGCTTGGCCGGGTAACGCGCCAGAACCTCATCCAGGCGCTTACGATTGTCGCCGGTAAAGACAGGGGCGTATTCGGTGGTTTGTTCCATGGTCAATCGGCGGTACGGCCATACGACAGTACGGCGGGTCGATTGCAGATTGACGATTTGCAATTTGCGATTTGCGATTTCACTGATTCTGCCTCACCGTAGGAAAATGGGGTCGGGAGTGGAGGCAAATTGCAAATTTGCAATCGCCGATCTGCGATTTGAAATTGCGCAGGCCTCACCGATCCACCTCTCCCATTACAATGTCCACGCTCGCGTTGATCGCGATCAAATCGGACAGCAAGTGCCCCTCGGCCATTTTGGGCAGCGCGGCGAGATTGATGAACGCCGGAGGTCGGACCCGGAATCGCACCGGCTTGGCAGTTCCATCTGACACGAAGTAGTAGCCCAGCTCGCCCTTCGGTCCTTCTATAGGCATATACGCCTCGCCCACCGGCGCCTCGATCCCTTCCATCACCTGCTTGAAGTGGAAGATCATCGCCTCCATGTCGTTCATCGCCTCTGATTTCGGCGGCAGCGACACACGGGAATCATCCACGTTGATAGGACCGTCCGGGAGACGATCGAGCGCCTGCTGGAGGATCCGTACCGACTGGCGCATCTCTTCGAACCGGCACAAATAGCGGTCGTACACATCGCCCTTCTCACCGATGGGGACCTCGAAATCGTAAGTCTCATAGTCGAGGTACGGCCGGTCTTTCCGCACGTCGTACGGCACGCCACTCGCCCGCAACATGGGACCCGACAGCGAGTAGTTGATCGCTTCCTCGGCAGTCAAGATGCCGATGTCTTGCATTCTCGCGCACCAGATGCCGTTGCGCGTGAGCAGGCGATCTGTCTCGTCCATCGTCTTCGGTAAGGTGGCGCAGAACTCGCGCACTCCCTCTGTGAACCCGTCGGGGATATCGGCCATCAGTCCGCCAACCCGAGTCAGGCTCGTCGTGAGCCGGGCGCCCGTCCACATCTCCTGGAGGTTGTAAACCCGCTCTCGCTCTTGAAAACACCACAGGAACGGGGTGAAGGCCCCGAGGTCGATCGAGGTCGTACCCAACCACACGAGGTGCGAGATGATCCGGCTCAGCTCGCAGGCGATGACCCGAAGAACCTTGCAGCGCTCCGTAATCTCGATGCCCATCAGCTTTTCGACCGCCAGGGCCAAACACACGTTGTTGGACATCGGCGCCAGATAGTCCATCCGGTCGGTGAGCGGCACGATCTGATTGTAGTAGCGGTACTCGCCGAGTTTTTCGAACCCACTGTGCAAGTAGCCGATATGCGGAATGACTCGCACCACGACTTCCCCGTCGAGTTCCACCACCAAACGCAGAACACCGTGGGTTGCGGGGTGTTGGGGGCCGATATTCACCAGCATGTGGTCGCCACCGAGTGCGGGCTCTTCCCGATCGGTCAAGATTCCCACGCCGGTCTGGTCTGCAACCCCCAGGGGAACCCGGGTGGCTTTCCCCTGTGCGTCGACGCCGGACGTGGCGACCTCGAGTTCGATCGTGCGCTTCGTGCCCATCGTCAGGAGTTCTCCGGCTCGGCAATCTTGCCCCGCTCACCTCGCGCGAGCCGCTCTCGCATCTCCGCCGGAATCTCGTGGTACGCCTCGGCGATGGAAATCTCTTCCATGGAATAGTGGGCTTCGGGGTTTGCGTTCAACGCCTGACGCACCTGCTCGGCGCGGGAAAAGCGTCCCCGCAGCGGGAAATCCTTGCGCAACGGATGGCCCTCCGCATAGGTCTCCCACATCAAGATGCGCCGCAGATCGGGATGACCGGCGAACCGCACCCCGAACATGTCGTAGACCTCCCTTTCCAACCAATTCGCCCCGTTCCACAACGGCACCAGAGAATCGACGACGAGTTCCTCGGACTTATCAAGTTCCACTTTAACTCGCAGTTGCGCCCTACGCGCCAACGAGAAAAGCTCGTACACCATCTCCAGAGGCCGCTCAGGATCCCGATATTCGACAGCGGTGATATCGACGAGGTAGTTGTATTCCTGGTCGGGCCCCTCTTTGAGAAACACCATCACCTCAGAGAGGTTGGCAGCCTTCACGTAGACGATGGTGTCGCCACAGGACACGGCAGCGCGGCCGATCGCCCCCTGGAATTTGTTCCGGAGCGCCTGAACCGTGGGATTCAATTGGGTTACCCTGAACGGGTTTGATGGATGGAGTTACCGAAGGGCTCCGAGAGTTCATCCACCAAACTCGGTGGGAGCCGCAATCCCTGACTATTCAGCTCGTCCTCGTCCCGCAAGGAACTGTCGGCGAGCGTTTCCCCGCGGACCTTCTTCTGCAGCATCAGAATGCCATATAGGAGTCCTTCAGGACGTGGAGGGCAGCCTGGTACGTACACATCCACCGGGATCACCGTGTCGATGCCCTGCACCATGGCGTAGTTATCGAAGATGCCACCGGTGGAAGCGCACGCCCCCATCGAAATCACCCACTTGGGTTGCGGCATCTGGTCGTAGATCCGGCGAATTACCGACGCCAGCTTGAAAGGCACGCGTCCGGCGCAGAGCAAGACGTCGGCCTGCCGCGGCGAAAAACTCATCCGTTCCATGCCGAAGCGCGCCAAGTCGTACCGGCTCGCAGCCGTCGCCATGAACTCGATGGCGCAGCAGGCCGTCCCGAACGGCATCGGCCACAAGCTGTTCGACCGGCCCCAGTTGATCAGAAAGTCGAGCCGGGTCGTAACCCAATTAGGCGAAATCGATGATACGACGGATTCGGTACCGGTCCGCTTCAGTTGGTCTAATCCCATTCGAGTGCCCCTCTCTTCCACGCGTATGCGTGGCCGACCTCGAGAACCAGGATAAAGATAGCCATAGCCACGAACCCAGTCAGACCGAGTTTCCTGAACTGAACGCCCCACGGGATCAGAAACACCACCTCGATGTCAAACACGATAAACAGCATGGCGATGAGGTAGAATTTGACGCTGAACCTCTCCCGGGTGCTTCCCAACGGCGGCATGCCGGATTCGTATGGTGAGGCCTTGATTTTTGTGGGGCGGCGGGGCGACAAGATATGGGAAAACACCAACATGCCGATGGCATTGGCGACTATGAACCCGAGGAAGAGCAGAATCGGGATGTATTCTTGAATCATTGCCCAGTTAGCTCGTGAAAATTTTCACGTATTGGGCAAAAAACTACCTAAGGGCCCTACGAGGGTCAAGCGGCGCTGAAGTAGCGTAACCGATGGCACACCGTATCTTTACGGGCCCGCCGATAGCTACCTGACACAACCCAGGTGAATCATAATGTCGATCAAGTCTGACCGACGGATCAAGAAGCTAGTCCACCTTTACTTTTCGCTTCACTTCGACCTTTCTTGCGCCGAAATTCAAGAGGAGTCCTGAAAGGACGGAAGGACGACGGGAATGCCTAATTCACATGACAATATCCCGTCTATCCTGTCCAAAAACCTCTGCGTCCTCCGCGGACAAGAAGGGGAAGTGCCAGGGGCCGGCCTACCCCACCCAACATCGGCGGTGCAGTGGGGTGGGGGTGGCCTGCTCCCTGCTCACCGCTCCCGGCTCACTGAACAGTGAACCGAATCGTCTCAATCACGTTCCCCGCAGAGTCCCGAACCTCAACTCGCCAATCACCGGTCCACTCCGGCACAATGGCTTTGCTGCTCCAAGTGCGCCACGGAGACCCGCCGATGCGAAGCTCGATATCGGCCATCTCCTGATCGCCGTGGAACCACACGTGGTGGATTGCCACCTCCCCTTCTGCTCCTGCGACGCGCGTCCAACAATAGACGGTCCCTACGCTCGCAACGAAGCTGGAGTCGGACCCTACAGGCATGCGATCGATGACATCGAGCGCGATGGCGGATTCCTCGACGGATAGCTGAGCCCGAACTGAGCCTGGCAGGGCGAGTCCGATCACGACCATCGGGATCCAAGACAGTGCCGATCTCATAGCGAACCCCCTTTGAGAATGAGAAGCGAGCACGGATGCCTGAGAGGGTACAACGATCGAACTGTGGAAGTAGTGACGGAGCGCACATTGCATATATCTTACTTTATCTTCCCCACTCCACCAGAATCACAACCGTGGAAGCCACGATCCGCCTCTTTGAAACGATGGACGATTACCGGGCCTGCGTCGAACTCCAGCGGGAAACCTGGGGCGCCGAATTCCGCGACTGTGTGCCCCCGGCAATTCTCATGATCTCGCAGAAGATGGACGGTGTGGCGGCCGGCGCGTTTGATGCCAAAGGAGTCCTGTTGGGATTCGTATACGGACTCATGGGGTGGAGGGACGGTGAACCGTGCCACTGGTCCCACATGCTGGCAGTAAAGCGGGAATACCGCGGTCGCGGGATAGGGCAAGATCTGAAAGCCTTTCAACGAACGGCGCTGCTGTCCCGAGGTGTCTTTGTGATGTATTGGACCTACGACCCGCTCGTGGCACGGAACGCCTACCTCAATCTACAGAAGCTCGGTGTCGATGTCGTGGAATACGTGCCCAACATGTATGGTGACGACGAGGGCAGTACGACCGATAGTGTGATCGGGAGCGATCGTCTCGTCGTGAGGTGGCTATTACGAACGGAAAAACGGAAGGGCGAAAGGACGGAAGGACGGGGAGGTGAACCCGTCGTCCGTCTGGAGATTCCCGCCGACATTCAGAGTTTGAAAGCCGTAGCGCCGGATGTGGCCCGGGAGTGGCGCAGTAAGACGCGCGAGGCGTTTCAATCTTACTTCGCTCGCGGCTACAGGGTTACCCGGTTCGTCCGGGAACCCGATACCGAACGGTGTTACTACGTTTTGACAGGTTGACCCTTGGAACAAATCGCCGACAAGACCCATCTCATCGACCTCCGCCACTGCGGGCAGGCGTCAGTCATTGGGGCAGCGATCCTGGAGTTGGATTCTGGCGTCGCCATCATCGACCCCGGCCCCGCGTCGACCATCCCAGTCCTGCGCTTGCGATTACACGAGGCCGGCATCGGCCTGCTGGACATTCGCGCCGTGCTCGTCACGCACATTCACCTCGACCACTCCGGCGCGTGCGGTACGCTGATCCGTGCCAACCCCAAGATCAACGTGTTTGTGCACCAGCGCGGCGCGCCACACCTGGTGGATCCGTCTCGTCTGGTGGCCAGCGCCGCCCGCCTTTTCGGTGATCGAATGGCGCAACTGTGGGGTACAGTGCTCGCCGTTCCCGAAGAAAACTTGAGAATCGTTCAAGACGGCGACCGGTTTAGGGAAGGGGGCCGCTCGCTCGACATCGCGTATACACCCGGACACGCCTCGCATCATGTCAGTTACTTCGACTCGAGTTCCGGAATAGCGTTCGTGGGTGACGCGGCCGGCGGCCGGATTCGGGACGGCAAGGTGGTACTTCCGGCCACGCCGCCGCCGGACATCGACACGGGCGTCATGCTCGAAAGCGTCAATCGCATCCTCGAGTGGCGGCCCGACCGGCTGTTCGTGACGCACTTCGGTCCTGCCACACACGTGAAACACCACGCAGCACTGCTCGAGGAACGATTGATCGCCTGGAGTGCTCGCGTGCGGGAATCACTGCTCGAAGAGGGCGACGACGCGGCCCGGGCCGCCCGGTTCGCCGAGTGGGTGCTGGCGCATCTCAGGGAGGTGTTGAGCGAGGAACAGGTGGCAGCGTATGAGCTTGGGGCACCGCCGGACCTTTCATGGTACGGACTCGCCCGCTATTGGCGGAAGAAAGGATCGCCAGGTGCTTCGGGAACGGCCCCACGATCCAAACGCAAGAGCCTATAACTCCCTCAACACGGCCCTCACAGGACTGGCGTCGAAGCCCACGAGTCTCAGCGGCAGCGCAATGAGTTCGTATGCTCCCGGGGGGACGTGTTTCAGCACGAGTCCTTCCAAGATTGCCATGTCGCACCGCAAGCACGCACGGTGTGTCTCGAGGTCAGACGAAGCAAAGAGGTCGACGCTGGGCGTGTCGATGCCAACGAGCTTTACTCCCAGCTCCGCGAGGTGCTCAATGAGATCCGGTGCCAATGCCGCAAAATCTTCATTGAACCGTGTCGGGTCGGGGAAGCTGTTCGTGACCAGCAGGATGCGTTCCGCCCGAACCGGTTCGGTCAGCGCTTCAAGGCCGACGAGGCACGCTCGGTCTACGGAAATGCGCACCACTTCGCACGGCCCCACGAACCGCTCGGGCGGCCAGCACTCGATGGACGGGGCGTCGATGCCGCAATGACTCAGTGCGTCCACGTGGGCTCCCAAGTGGACCGTGGCATGGAGCGTGGAGAGGTTGAGGCTGTCACCTTTCTTCATGTCCAGGAGCACCTCACGACTCGGCGGGGTGTCGCCGGGCCAGACTTTCAGATCAGGCGTTATCAACGGAGAGATGTCGTAGAGCATCTTGCGCATCGTCTTACCCAATCAGCGCCCTTTTCAATTCATCCACGAATACCCACACGTCGTCAAAGGTGTTGTACAGCGGAACCGGGGCCACCCGGATTACGTCGGGTTCGCGAAAGTCTACCACGACACCGCGTTCGGCAAGCTCAGTGAACACTTTCTGCGCCCCGTTCCGGAAGCGGAGCGACAGCTGGCAACCGCGGGCTTCAACTTCTCCCGGAGTGATGATTTCGAACCTGTCCGACGCCAGGCCGTGCAGCAGCGTTTCCAGGTATCCTGTGAGCGCCACCGATTTGCGCCGCAACGCCTCCATCCCCACCTCCTCGAACAGCTCGAGGGAGGCCTTGACCGGCGCCATGGCGAGAATCGACGGATTGCTCACCTGCCACCCATCCGCACCCTCGTGCGGCTCGAAGGACTCACGCATCTCGAACCGGATGGCGGGGTCGTTTCCCCACCAACCGGCGAGCCTGGGGAGATCATGATTCGAAGCGTGTCGTTCGTGGACGAAACACCCAGCCACAGAGCCCGGCCCGCTGTTCAGGTATTTGTACGTACACCACACCGCAAAATCGACGTCCCAATCGTGCAGCGAATGCGGCACGTTGCCCGCCGAGTGGGCGAGATCGAATCCTACGACGCATCCTTGGGCCCGAGCGGCGGCGGCGATTCGTTCCATGTCGAACAGTTGCCCCGATAGGTAGTTGATCCCCCCGAGCATCACCAAGGCGATTTCTTCCCCTCGCTCTTCGAGAAGCGCCTCGATGTCTGCTGTCCTAATCATCGACTCGCCCTTGCGAGGTTGCGCGACAATCACCGTGCTCGACGGATCGAGCCGGTGCATTCGCACTTGCGACGCCACCGCGTACCGGTCGGAGGGGAAGGCGTTCTCCTCCATGAGTATCTTGGTTCGTTTTCCCGCCGGCCGATAAAACGAAACCATCATGACGTGAAGGTTCATCGTCAGGCTGTTCATCATGACGACCTCGTGCGGGCGAGCGCCCACCACTCGAGCCGCCGTCTCTCGGAACGAATCTTGATACGTGTACCAGGGCTGGGAACCCTGGAAGTATCCCTCGATGGCGAGCGTGCCCCATCGCCGCAACTCTTCTGCGACTGCCGCGCGGACCGATTCCGGCATGAGCCCCAGTGAATTACCCAACAGATACACGACTGATGAGCCGTCGTCTTGCCGGGGAAACTCGAATCGCTCGCGGTACCGGGCCAGTGGGTCTGCGGTGTCGAGTGACCGGGCATATTCCCGCTCGGATGGGAGAGACTCGGGCATCAGCCTTTCGACCCGTGAGCCTATCGGGCCACGTGGAACAACTGCGTGAATTTTACGATGAAGCTCCGGTTGACTGCCTCCCAACGGGATTCTGACTCGACCCGCTCGATGTCGTTGTACACGACAAACAAGCCGGTGCCTGCAGTGTTCAGCCATCCGAAGCGCACATTCACCGAGAAGTTGTCGGTTTGATCGCTGTACTGGATCAACGACTGCAGATAGATCCGGGGCGTGAAAGAATACGCCGTGCGCAAAGCGATCAACGCGGTCTCGAAACTCCCCTCGGCGAGGTCGACGTCGAAATAGCTGAGGCGCAACCCCATTACGAAAGCATATCCGAAGCGGCCGTTCAGCGTGATGTCCCCACCCTTTCGGTGACCCGAGTAGAACCCGCCGATGTTGGTGCTTCCGGCCAGCGAAAGCGTTGCACTTTCGTTCGTGTTGAAACGCCATCCTATATCGATGTTGTCGTAGGTCCCTGGCAGAACCTCCACACCATCGGCAATGCCGAACGGCTCTTTGATTCCCTCCCGGGTAAAATTCACCGAGGGAAACTGGAAGAACGCGCCGTTCGCGAACTCCAAATGGTTGTCGATATGGATCAGCCGGGTTTCGCTGAACCCGTCTAGGTCGAGGAATTCCCGGTACGTGATGTGGGGCCTGAGTTCCCGGAACCACGGGATCGACGGAAAACGAACATGACGCAAGAGCCTCGCGCTCCTGAACCGATACGCCCTGCGCCCGAGAAAACCCACCTCCGGGTTGAAATCCGCGCCCAGCTCGCGGAAAGCCAGCCCTGCTTCCCAGTTTCGGGTGGTGTAGCTGCCGCTGATGTTGAACGCGTGCTCGCCATCAACGAGGCCAGGTGTCTGGGTAAGCGCCACGTAACCATCGATCGATACCGCATCGCCGATACCGAGCCGCCCGTCCACCACATAGGTGAGGTTGTAATCGTTGGTGTCGTCGGTGTTGAGTCGGCTGATGAACATGGCACCGATGCGAGAGCGGTTGGGCAGCTCTCGCAACACCCGAGCGACCGAGAAGTTGTTGCGAGGGGCGATTTCTTCAAGCTGCCGGGTTGCCGGATCCAGTCGTTGTAAACGGCGCGTTTGAATGTTGAGTGCGCCCACCGTCACGCGCCCGACCTTTCCGGTTAGACGTCCGCCGCCCAGGATGGGAACGGCCAACCCGTCCGCAATCCCGATTCGTCGACTGAAGAACAGCTCCACCGACCGGGGTGTGCCCACGGAGAAGGTTCCGGCGTTTTCCAAAAAGAACGGCCGCTTCTCGGGAAAAAACAGACTGAACCGTGTGAGGTTGATCTGCTCGTCGTCCACCTCGACTTGAGCGAAGTCCGTGTTGTACGTGGCATCGAACGTGAGGCTCGGTGTGACGCCGATCTTGATGTCACCCCCGATGTCACCGACGCGATTCACCGCGGGACCGCCGGCACCGGTGGTGTAGTCCCATTCAGAGGATCCGAGAACGTACGGCGTGACGTCGACAGTCCGGCGGGCCGGCGCTTCGATTCCATGCAAAGTACCTGCCTGTGACAGCCGGTAGAGGTCGAACTGCCTCGGTATGGGCGCCCAAAAGGCCTGCTCGTTCCGCCGGCGGATGTTGCGGGAGATATTCAGCCCCCAAGTCTGGGCGCCCCCCCGCCCGTAGCGCAGCGTTGAGAAAGGAATCCGGAACTCAGCGTACCAGCCTCTGCCGTCGCGGGATGTCGCCACATCCCAACTCCCGTCCCAGTTGACGTTGAAGCCGCCACCCGAGCCGCGCTGCTGGCGAGAACCGCCGGAACCGAAGCCGCCGCCAAACCCTCCCTGCCCCTCCTTGATGACCTGGCCGTCGTACTCGATGCCTGCCGGTGTCGTGCCGAATACGAATCCGTTCTGACGATCGAGATAGGTATCCAGCACGATAAGCAGCGCATCGGTATCCGAAAGGTCGGCGTCACGTCGCGTCTCGCCGAGCACGATCGCAGATGGATCGGCGTCGAACATCCACGCCGCCACATATACGGCAGCATCGTCGTACAAAATCCGCACTTCCGTCCGCTCGGTCGCCGCGCGACCCTCGAACGGTTCGTTCTGCACAAAATCCGAAATCACCGCTGCCGCCTGCCATGCGTCCTCATCCGGTATGCCGTCGATTACCGGCGGATCCATCGTCCTGGCTGCTGAAGTTTTCGGTGGTGTCGCTGCGTCGCGCCTCGGGGTTTGAGCCGACGCTCCGCCAGACCATATGATCATCGCGACCAGCATCACACCAATGGGCAACAGAGGAAGGCGTCCGAGCATCATTCCGAGGACACCAACCAACGGTAGATCGCGCGCACGTTCAGCTCGAACCAGTCGCCATAGGCGCCCCAATCACGATACATCGGCAACCGGACGCGAGCCGCCGCCTCATCCTCCGAGAGACCTTGGCCGACGGCCTCCGTCACAGCTCGTCTAAGATCGGCGTAGTACCGTATCTGACGATCGATCGATGCACGATCTCCCGGTGGTCCGTGGCCGAACACGACCGTGTCAAAATCGAGTGACCGCAACCGGTCTAGCGCTTGGAAGAACTCGGGGAAGTGGTAGTCCGGAAGTGAGCGAAATCCAACGCGATCGTTCGATACGAAATCTACCGCGAACACGACCCGGGCGTCCGGGAGCAACGCCACCACCATGTTGTCGCTGTGGCTCTTGCCCAGGTAATGCAACTCCAGCCTCCGTCCGCCAAAATGCAAGGTGATCTGTTGCGAAAAAGTGACGTCCGGCGGTGGTAGCTCGGCGCTCTCGGCGGCCTCGATCTTTGGGCGCGCGTTCTCATGAGCGAACACCGGTATGGACCCGCCGAATTCCTCTCGCAGCACCCTGGCGCCGGTGGCGTGGTCGGCGTGGTCGTGGCTGTACACGATGGCCCGGAGCGTGGCGCCCGGTGCCGTGCTGCGAATCTCAGCTGCCAGCTGTCGAGCCGCATCCGTCGAGATAGGGTCGATTACCACAACCCCATCGGAAGTGACAACGAAGAGGCTGTTGTGCGACTCCCAGCGAAATTGGTAGACACCGTCCGCTATCTTGGTCGTTTCGAATTGCGCGTTCTGCGCGACGAGCCCCGGCGTGACCGCCACCAGCATCGCAACCACGAATCTGAGTACGCACATGGCATTTTTCTCGATGTGAAGGATGACATGGTCAGACTTACTCCACTCCTGCATCTGCTTCACTTCCTCTCCTCTCGGCCCTCTCACGCATCAGCCGCTCTCGCTTGAGCCGCAGCGCGCTGTGCCAAGCCCGTCGCAATCCCCACACCCAAGCACCGGCGCCGGCGAGGGCCCCCACGGCGGCGCCAAGGATGAGCAACGCCAAGGCCCATCTTGGAGACTCCACAAGACGCCCTATGCGCGCGCCGGCCCAGGCCCCCAAAAAAGAAACTGCCCCCGCAGCGAACGGCGTGAGCAGCCAACCAACCGACCTGATGATTCGCCGGGTTACAAAGATCACCCCTTGTGCATCACTCCGGCGAGCGGAACATGCAACACCAACCCGACCGCGAACGCCAGCGCGAATCCGGCGCTATGGAAGGGCACTACACCGGTCGCCATCAAGATCCCACCCAGCACCACCCCAATCCCCATGCTCTGCCCCGCGATGGCCAGGATACCGGCTTCCGTGTGGCGCGAACTCGCTGCTACCACCCACGCGCCGAGCCACGCCAAAAACACCGCTCCCATCCACCACACCGGGATGTACCAAAAACCACTGCCGCCGCCAATGGCGTCCCAAGTCCAATGGTACAGGTTCATGGGACGCAAGAGCACGGTGTCGATCACCGTGAACACCAGGGCACCGACCAGCCCTATCATCGCAGCCCAAGCAATGCCGTCCGTATCCCGTGGACGAAGCAGCATCGACGGGAGGTAGGCAAAGACGGCCCCGCCTACCAAGATCAACACCGATTGCACAATGATCTCCGTAGTGCCGACCATCCCCCGAGACAAGAGCGCAAAAACCGCAACGCCTACCGCGGTAACAACCCCAAGCTGCACCCCGGCGCGAACAATCGTACGCCAGTCCGAGTCTGCAACCGCTATTGATTCTCCCACAGATGTCATCTCTGATCTCTCCAGTAGTTCCGAGCCGCCGCAAGTTAGCGCCGGGTGGCTTTCAATTCAACGGCCCGGCGTTACCACTTCAGTCCCAGGTAACCCGCCGCAATCCGCAACCCGATCAAGGTGAGGGCTGGCTCGATCTCGTCGATCTCCTCCGACAGCTCGGCCATGCGAGAGGCCAAACCCCCGGTCGCGACGACGAGGGGCACCGACTCGTTCGGCCACTCGGCCTTGATACGCCTCACCAGTCCGTCGGTGGCATCTGCGCCGCCGAACAGCACTCCCGCACGAACGCAGTCTTCGGTCCGCCGCCCGATGACTCTGGGCGGAGGGGTGAGTTCGGTGGCAGGCAACTTGGCGGTCTTGCGGGCGAGATCATCGGCGGCGGTTTGGATGCCCGGAGCGATGACCCCTCCGATAAACCGGCCGTCGGCGGTGATACAGTCGAATGTGGTCGCTGTCCCAAAATCCACAACGATCGTGTCCCGGTGATACAACTGAGAGGCCGCCAGCGTATTGACCACCCGATCCGCGCCCACCGTCATCGGCTCTTCTACGTCCAGCTCGATGGGGAGTTCGGATTCGGGCCCGACCAACACCGGTGCGATCCCCACCGCCTTCTCCACCCCTTCCATGAGCGCCTGTGTCACCGCCGGAGCCACCGAACCACAGATGACAGCACGCACTTCGTTAGGAGAACGTCCGGCCTGCACCAAGTACGCCGTCAGGGTGCTCATCCATTCGTCGGGCGTGCGCAGCGTGACGGTCGTCATCCGCCACTGTGTCACAGCTCGATCAGCGGAAAACAACCCTAGGGTGATCTCGGAGTTTCCGATGTCAATCGCTAGAAGCATCTGTCGTGTGTCGTCGTTTGAGGAGACCGATGAACCCCGACCGCCGACTTACTCGATAGGCTAACATGGCGGCCACGATCCCAGTCGCCGCCATCCCTGCCATCACGTGGTCGTTGGAGGATGCCGTCCCTTCCACCGGCACGGATGCGAGATCGAACGCCCGCAACCCGGCGGTGGAGACTCCGTGATACAGGGCCGGAACCAGCAGCGAGCGGGACAACGTGTAGAGCGAGCCGAGCACCACTCCCTGCAGGGTGCCCAGAGTCGCAGCGTGAAGTGCACCGCCCGGCGGATCAGGCGCCACCGCAAGCCATGCCCCGAACGCCAATGCTGAGATCAGCACGAGGGCCAATCCTGCATCTCCCGCCTGCCCGATCATCACACGGCGAAAGGCAAGTTCCTGCGTCACGAGCGCTCCAGCGGCGCCGGCGACCAGTGAAAAAACACCGACCTGGAAGAACGTTCCCAACTCCACTGGTGGCAGTCCCCCTTGCTCCAGGGTCGCCGCGATGATCTTCGCGATCAGGGGCACCAATCCAACGGCCGCAGCAACGCCGTACCATCCCAGAAAGGCTCGCTGCCGAATCTTACCCCATCCGAGGGCCCATGCGGTACCGCCAACTACGATCGCTACCAAGAGCCCACGATCGGACTCGGCGAGGTAACCCGGGATGCCGCTCGATCGCGACATCACGATCAGTCCACCCATCACAACCGCAAGCAGCAAGGCGAACGGCAGCGAGAATCGCTCTCGCTCAGGCTGTTGCGGCCACAAATCGAGGGGCAGCCTCATGCCCAGCAGCAGGGAAGTGGCCACCACGCCGGCGCCGAGGGCCAGCGACGAATGACCCGCGAGGGTGACCAGCGAATCCGAACGCGGTACATACCACGCGGCGATCAACACGAGCAAAACGGCTGCACCGCGCGACCACACGGGAAGATCACGCGGTGACAATGGTTCCTCCCACCACCCGTTCGATGCCCTCCAACGTCTCAACCAAGAGCGCTCCGTCACGATCGATCCCCTGCGCGGTACCGGCAACCGGCTCGAGCACTGGCCGGCCAGCAAGCCAGTCACACCGCCCAAACTCGAAGCACTCGTGTTCGCCCAGCGTCGGCCGATCGGCCAGTCCACGCAGCCATGGCATCAGCGCATCCAGTACTTTGAGCCGGCCGATACCGGGTAGGACCTCATCCAGCGCGATTGCTCGATCCGCAATCTCCCTGGGGAGAGGACCGTGCACGTTGATTCCAATACCCAACGCCACCCACAACAGTTGCTGTCCGCTCCATCGGGCCTCGCACAGGATACCCGCCAGCTTGCGGTCGTGAACCATTATGTCATTGGGCCATTTGAGCTTCGCCACGACATCGAGATCTGCGAGCGCCCGCACCAGGCAAATCCCAGCGCGAATCGCCAACACTCCACCTTCTACCGGCGCGGCAGGACGCAGGAGACTGCCCAGCCAAACCCCGGATCCCCTGGGGCTGTGCCAGTAACGACTCCGCCGCCCCCTGCCCTTCACCTGCTCATCCGCCAGCACCAGCGTTCCGTGTGGCGCCCCATCCTCGGCAAGCTGGTGGATGATGTCGAGCGTGCTGGTCACTCGCTCGAGGGCGACACAGTTCGGGGCTCCCAGGCGGGCCGACAACGCCGTAGCGTCGAGACCGTCGTACTTCACATTCCCAGCGACGCTAACAGGATGGTGAGGGCCCCGACACCCCAGCAGTACGGCGCGAATCGATGGAACACCTTGTTCCGCAAGAGAAAGATCAACAGGCGTATTGCCGCGACGCCCGAAACCAGCGCTGCCAGGAAACCTGCGGCGACCGGCAACGCTCCGGCGGACACCAAGCCACCGGACAGGTTGGGAATCTGCAGCACCGCGGCCCCAGCGATGGCTGGAACGGCGAGCAGGAACGAGAACTCGGCGGCGCGGACGGGATCCACCCCCAACCAAATAGCGGCCGCCACCGTCGTTCCCGAGCGTGATATGCCCGGCAAGATGGCCAGTGCCTGAGCCACGCCGATCCCGAACGCTCCTTTCGTGCTGGGAGAAGGTCTTGCTGCGTGCCGGACTCTCTCCCGCGTGCTCCACAATACGGTACCAGTGATGAGAAAATTCAGGCCGACGAGCATCAGGGACTGGAACGCCTGCTCGAACCACTCCGCCAGGAACAGGCCGGCCAGGGCGGCCGGTACGGTGCCGATCGCCAGCAACCCGATGTACCGCCAAGCGGTGTGATCCCCCACGACTGCGCCAGCGGCCAACCGCCAAAGCACCTTCCGGTACACGATCACCACCGCCAGCAGCGTCGCGACGTGCAGCACGACCTCGATCACAACACCGGGGGTCGTGATTCCCAGCGCCGCTTCGACGACCACAAGATGACCCGAGCTTGATATCGGCAGGAACTCCGTAAACCCCTGGACAACACCCAACAACACTCCCTCCCACCAACTCATCCCCGAACCACGTCTTCGTAGAGAGCTTCGTACTGGGGCACGATGCGATCCGTGGAGAATTCGCTCGCCCGAGCGACAGCGGCTTCACTCGCCAGAGACCAGCGCTGCTGATCGCCCAGCAGCGCTATGATACTGCGAGCCATCCCGTCGAGATCGTCGGGATGGTGGAGCGCCCCCGTCTCGCCGTCGTGCACCACTTCCGGCAAGCCACCCACGTCGCTCGCCACCACCGGCAAGCCGCAAGCCATCGCCTCGAGGGCCCCCAATCCAAACGACTCCGACGTGCTCGGCAGGAGAAACAGATCACAGGACTGCAACACGTCCACCACCATGCTCAGCTTGCCCAGAAAGAGGACGTGATCCTGCAACCCCAGTTGTTCGACCAGAGCCTCTGCTTCGGGCCGCTCGGGGCCGTCTCCCACAAGAACCAGCACAGCGGGAATTTCTTCCCGAACTCGCTGGAAGATCCGCACCACGTTCGGCACGCATTTCAAAGGCCGGAAGTTGGATGTGTGCACCAATATCTTGGCACCTGGCGGGCCAAAGTCGTGGGGTCGCTCCTCAACTGGTTGGTACGTGTTCAGGTCAACGAAATTGGGAATCATCTTGATGCGGCATTCTTCACATCCAAACGCGTGATACGTTTCGCTACGCAAGTAATTCGACACCGCAGTTACCGCATCCGAGCGCTCAATGGCAAATTTCGTGACGGTGAAGAACGACTGCTCTTTTCCCACGAGCGTGATGTCAGTTCCATGCAGCGTGGTAATGATTTTCAGGGGATGTTCCTTACCCACCATCTCACGGGCCAGGAACGCCGCCGTTGCATGGGGTACGGCGTAGTGGACATGAAGCACGTCCAACCGCTCGCGCACCGCCACCTCATGCTGTTTCACCGCAAGCGCCAAAGAATACGGGAAGTACTCCAGGAGTGGATAGGTCGCGCTGACGTCGACGGCGTGAAAATAGACGTTCTTCGCAAACCCCGGCAACCGAAAGGGAGAGGCATAGGCAATGACGTGTATTTCATGGCCCCGCTTGGCCAATTCGAGCCCCAACTCGGTGGCCACGGCACCGGATCCTCCGTACGTGGGATAACAAGTAATCCCAATGCGCATCAGTTTTCTCTGTCCTCCCATAATTCGACGACCCTTCGCGCCAAAACGTTTGGAGGATCGGTAGCGTCCAACGTCACTACGGGATGTCCTATCAATTGGTGACGAAACCAGGTTTCCTGGCGCTTGGCATACTGCCGGGTGCTCGTCGCAATGGCTTCAGCGAGTCGATCGGCGGGAATAGCGCCCTGAAGATGCGCTATCACCTCTCGGTACCCAACCCCGTCCAGGCCAGCGGCGTCCGGAGCCACTCCCGAGGCTAGCAATTGTCGCACCTCATCTACCCATCCCGCTTCCAGCATTGCCCGGACCCGTGCAGCGATGCGCGCGTGCAAGAAACGCCGCGGAGCCGTGAGCCGGACGTACCAAGGGCGCATGGCACCTTCCGCCTTCGCCTCTCGTTGCCATACTGACAGCGGCCTACCCGTCAGCAGAGCGACCTCTACCGTTCGGGCGGCTCGTTGCCTGCCCCCTCCACGGTATTCCGGGTCGAGGCGTGCTGCCCAAGCACCAAGCGCCGTCGCGTTGGCCGCCCAAGCACGGAACTTCTGCCGCACCTTCGCGTCAATGGGCGGCTCTCGAAACAACCCGTCAACGAGCGCCCTAACATAGAACCCGGTTCCGCCGATCACGATCGGTCGTCGTGAAGGAGCGATCTCCGTCAACCATCGCGTCGCGTCGCGCGCGTACTGCCCCGCGCTGTAGCGTTCGCCGGGGTCGACGATGTCCAACCCGATGTGCGGGACACGTCGTAACACGTCCGCCGTAGGTTTGCCCGTCCCTATGTCCAGACGACGATATACTTGCCGCGAATCGGCCGAGATGACGGTAACGGGCCAGTGATCGGCAAGCGCGGCAGCGAGCGCGGTCTTGCCGATGGCGGTTGGTCCAACCAGAACGAGGACGGTCGGCTTAGCTCCGCCCAAAGCGGCGCTCCAGTTCCTCCCGCGGAAGCTGTACGATCGTGGGACGTCCGTGCACGTCATGCGGTGGCAACTCACACCCGAAGAGTCGCCGCAGAAGCGTGCCGATCTCTCGCTGCTCTAGCACCTGACCGGCCTTGATCGCAGCGCGACAGGCGTACGTTGCCGCGAACCGCTCGAGTTGGTTATTCCAGCCTCCAAAGCGGCCCCGGGCGAAGTCGGCTACCACTTCTTCGAAACACCGCCGGGCGTCGAATCGTGGGTGCGGGTTCGGGACGGCATGGATAACGACCGACCGACCTCCGAAATCCTCCACCTCAAATCCAATGGCGTCCAGCTGGGCGCGATTTTGTTCGACGGCCTCGAGCTCGCGTGGCTCTAAATCCACCGTGAGAGGGAGAAGCAGGCGTTGAGACGGTGCACCTTCTCCATTCAGCTGGCTCATGGTCGCCTCGTACAGCACCCGCTCGTGTGCGGAGTGCTGATCCACGATGGCCAGGCCGTCGGGTGTCTGCATCACGATATATGTGTCAAAGATCTGGAGAAACCCTCCGTCGGCTACAAAAAACTCCGCGTGTGCGGGAGCATACCGTTCGACCCCGAACAACGAGGGAGCGCTGCCTCGTGACCCTTCGGGAGAGCTGGGCGGATACCCAGCCCCTGCCACTGTCGACGCGGCGGCGGCCTCTGGAAGCCAATCAGCTCCGGGGCCCACGACGGCGGCGGCACCGATCGGACCCAGTGCACGCCGCACGGCTTCTTCTACCGTAGCTTCTACAAAGCGGCGGTCGCGGAACCGCACTTCCAGCTTGCTCGGATGGACGTTCACGTCAACGGTGTCACCTGGAACGCCGAGCGAGAGGAACATCGTAGGTCGGGACCCAGGGTGAATCGTTGCTCGATAGCCGGCTTCCGCCGCCCTTACCACAAACGGATCGCGGAACGGGCGCCCGTTGACGAAGAGAAACGCTTTGCGTCCCGTGGGTTTGGCATCGGCCGGACGTTGGATGAATCCGCGCACGGAGACGTTGCCGGCATGATGGTCCACGGGAATGAGCCCTTCGGCAAGGGATCGACCGAACAGCGATTCGATGCGATCCCCCAAGGCAGAGACTCGGGGAGCGTCGGTCAACGAGCGCCCGTCGTTGGTGAGCTTGAAGGACACGTCCAAGCGCATGAAGGCGAGCACAGAAACTGCCGCAACTGTTGCACGCGTCTCGGTGGCCGGCGTGCGGAGGAACTTCCGCCTCGCTGGTGCGTTGAAGAACAGCCGCCTCACCCGCACCGTCGTTCCGCGCCGCCGCGCCGTTTGCTGCACATCTTTGAGGCGACCTCCCTCCACTATGAGACGCGTGGCTTCCGACGAAGCATCGTCTTCGTCAGGGGCTGTTTCCAGCTCGAACTTCGAAACCGACGCAATGGCGGCGAGGGCCTCGCCGCGAAAGCCGAGTGTGGCGACGC
Source organism: Gemmatimonadota bacterium (assembly GCA_022566515.1). GTDB lineage: Bacteria > Gemmatimonadota > Gemmatimonadetes > Gemmatimonadales > GWC2-71-9 > B3T1B10. The sequence goes on along the minus strand of JADFIT010000002.1, from coordinate 41,754 downwards.
CGATGAGATCCGAAGCCGACTTAATTTTGCTAGTGGCGTGTCGATCGATCGCCAGCACTGCGTCATCTCGGTCCATCCCCGTTCCGTCGTCGCTCACGGTGATCGACGTCTTCCCGCCGGCCTCCAATGCGATCTCTATGGCCGTCGCGCCGGCGTCCAACGCATTCTCGATGAGTTCTTTAACGACAGATGCGGGACGCTCCACCACTTCGCCGGCCGAAATCTGATCGATCACCGCATCTGGTAGAATGACGATACGACCCATCTACAGCCTGCCGACCTCGGCCGAGAGGACCCAACCCTGGTACCCTCCCCTCCTGACGAGTAGCCACGCGCCTTCACTGCGTTCGATGCGCACGGCGGCCCCCTGGGCAAATCGGGTGGTTGCCAGGGCCGTACCGTACGGCGCCTCGCGAACTGCGGCGTTCGGGACCAGGACCAGCCCAACGGGTTCGGTGTAGCGGTCATGCAGATACGCGGCCAGGCAGGCAACCACCAACCCGAAGGCGGCGACGGGCAGCGCCCTCCACGGTCGCGCGGAGAAGGTGTAGGTCAACCAACCCACAACCCATAGAATCGTCCCCACCAGCGCCAATTCCATTACCGTAACCGGCGCAATCCATGTATTGGCCCGCGCGTGAGAGTCGACCGGAGGAACCAACTGCAAGGCTGCTCCCACCCTGGGGTTCCGGGGAGCGACCCGCGCCGCCTTGACCCACGCAACGCGGGCAGCGGTTTCCTCGCCGGCGCCGAAGAGGGCAGCACCTGCGTTGAACCATTGCGACGGGTCGGCGGGCTGTTGCGACGCGCGGATGAGGAAACTGTCTGCTGCGGCTCGAAAGGCGCCAGCCTCGTAGAGCTGTTCCGCCGTCGTGGACTGGGCCGAGGCGGCGCCCGCCCAGATCATCCCCAGGGCCCCCACCAATCCGGCTGCGCCGACCATCCGTCGGCTTCGGTGCCGCCCCCCGGGCAACGCCCGCAGCACCTCGTGCACTTCGGCGCGTAGCTCGAGGTGGTCTGATGTGCCTTCCGGACCGTACAGGGCTTGCCACAACCGGTCGCGCACCCTGGATGCGTGGATGGCCACCGGCGCTTCGACACCGGCAGCCCGCAAGGCCGCCGGCAAACCGTCCCCTTCCCGGGCGTCCATGTCGGGTACCAGTCGCTCCAGATTCGCACGGAATTCCTGCTCGAGCACCTCCAGAGCGGGACTCTTGGCAGGCGTACGCCCTGCGGGCCGGCGGCGGCGGCGGATTGCAACGCCGACACGCGCGAGAAAGGCGAGGAGTGGAGGCAGACCGGCGATCAAGCCCAGCATCCACAGGCGAATCCGGCTCCTCAGATCTTCGAGAGCTGTGGCTCCTCGACGTGCCATGATCGGAGGCGGCCGAACGTCACGCCTGGCACCCCGGCGTACGGCACGAGCTACGAGCCGCACTTGCGGCGCGGTCGCCTGCACATGCCGTCCGGAATCCAGTGCAAAGTAACGGTAGCTCGCTGGAGGAATCACGTAGGTCCCCGTAGACTCGGGTGCCACGAGATAGGTGAAGGTCTTGGTGCCGCCAATCATGCCGTTCTCGATGACGATGTCTACAGCGGTTCGACCCTCGTACACCCTCACGCCTTCGGGCCACCGGAACTCCGGTCTCGGCCACAGCGAAACATTGCCCTCTCCGGTGACCTTTGCAGTGATGGTGCTGGCATTTCCCATCCCAAAATCACCGGTATCGACGGTTACGGTGAACTCCAAGTTGCGGGCCGCCGCCCCGGTGAACGGCTGAGGCATACCTTCGAGCGGTTGGGGAAGCACGACGACGGTAGTGTCTTTGCTCTGAACCTCCTGGGGCATTTCGCGACTGAGGATGGAGGTCCGCAACGGGAGACTGTACGACACCGTTGCGTGTCCCACTCGCAACTCTCCGGCGGTGAGGGGAAACGCAACTTGGTGATGCACGAACAGGTCGTACCGGCGTCCGTCCACCACGCGCGTGTCAGCCACGCCGAGGGCAGCGGTGCTGGGATAAGTCCAGGCACCCTGCAATTCCGGCGGCGTCAGCGTCGGACGGGTTCGAAGCCGGGAGCGTACGTCTCGGGGAAACCATGCCACGACCACCAGGTCCAGCTGCTCGCCCAGAACAATCGTGTCGCTCGACGGGATTATCTGTACGGTCACGTCGTCTGCGGCTCCCGGATCCGGAGCGGCAGCGATAATTTCGGCAAGCCGTTCATGAAACTCCGTACCGCCTTCACCACCCACGGCAGTCACCGTTACAGACAGCTCTCCGGCATCGATGACGTCGCTCCCAACGCGAACGCGAATAGGACCGATTACCGTACGGCCCGGCACTGCAGCGCGGAAGCGGTAGCGCCATGTCGTCTCTCGCGTCCCGCGCACCCCCATCGACGTGAACACCGACGACTGGCTTGTTCCGATCAGGTCGAGACCGGAAAACGGCGGAACCAAAACTTCGGTGGGCACGCCTCCATCGGCTGTGACGCTGATGGTGACGACGATCTCGTCACCGACCTCGGCTTCCGTCCGGTTCACCGTAGCAGCTACCTGCGGCTGCTGGATCGCCACCGCTAGAGCCAGGAGGAGGTTCACCAATTCTTCCTCCGCATTGCTTGGCGCGATTGGGCGCGCCGTCGATTGACCTTATCCAGCGTCTCGCGCTCTTCTGCCAACATGGAGTTGAGAATCTGCTCTGCCTGCTCGCGGCTCAGACCGGTCTGGGGATCTCCCCGGGGATCACTTTGCTCGCTACCCGTCGGCGGCGGTTGTCCGCCACCGCCGCTCTGTGGTGGCGTGGACCGCACAGTCAACTCGTGATTCCACTTAGCGTCCTCGTCCCCGGGCCGCAGCAGCAACGCCTCGCGGTACCGGCGTCGCGCTTCGTCGAGGTACACTTGGCTATTCGCCTCGTCGACCTCCGCGAGTCGCAGCAAGAGCAGACCGAGGTTGAACAAGGCCCGAAACCGCAATTCCGGATCTAATGACTCCGCGGCGCGAGAGAGCGCCGGACGGGCGCGAGCGGTGTCCCCAATGGCAAGCGCCGCCGTGCCGAGGTTCAGCCAAGCTGTGTCACCTCCCCGTTGTGACATGGTCTGCGCCTCATACATGTCGGCGGCCTCGGCAAAGAGGCTGTCACGCCAGGCTTGATCGGCGTCGCTCAATGTGGATTGACCGACCGCCGTGCGTGGCGCCACCAGCAAGAACGCGAGCCCGGCAAGCGCCGCCGTACGGCGCGTGTAGGTTTGCAACAGCAAAATCACCACCGCAATCAACAGCGGGATCCATGCCCTGGAGATGTCTTGCGCCGCAGTCGTTGTGGCTTGCGGTACTCGCTTGAAGGAATCAACCAGGTCGCGCACCGCACCCGCCTGGTCGGCCAGTCCCGCAGGAACCAGCGCGCCTCGCGCCGCGGCCACGACGGCTGAGAGGACGTCATTACGGCGCCACGTCTGAACCAAATTTCCGTCCATGTCTTCTTGGTAACCGGTCAACACACCGTCGGGGTCGCGCAGTGGTATTCCAACGGGCACCACACCCCCTTCGGCGATCACGACCAGGTGGATCCCATCACGTCGCAGTCGTTCCGCAGCCGACAGAATCTGCGACAGCGAGTCGTGCGCTTCACCGTCGGTAAACAGCACCAGGACGCGATCGGCGACACCCGGGCCGGCCAGCAACAGCTGTCGAGCCTGGTCGAGTGCGACGGCCAATTCCGTGCCGCCCGCGCTCGCCATGTCGGGAGCCAGCCCATCGATCAGGAGTTGTAGCGCACCGTCGTCTACCGTGAGGGGAGACAGGATGAAGCTGCGACCGGCATACACAATCAGCCCGATACGGTCTCCCCTGAGATCCTGCACCAACCGTCGCGCTTCGCGTTGTGCCCGTCCGAGGCGCGATGGCCGAACGTCTTCGGCCAGCATGGAGCGCGATATGTCGACTGCCAGCACCATCGTGAGGGCCTTGGTTTCGGTCGTGACGACGCGGCGTCCGAACCGCGGACCTGCGAGCGCCGTGCTCACCAACAGTGCTGTAACGCCCAACGCCACCGCACCCCAACGTCCCGTCTGTCGCGCGACGGCTCCTATGTCATCCGACCACGCCATTGCATGCCGCACTCGGGAAGAGCGCGCCCATAGTGCAAGACCGACAACGAACAGGGCCACCACCGGCGCGGCATACAGCACGAGGGGCGCATCGAACGAGATCACGGAACCCGCACCACGACGGTAGCACCAATCATGAGTTCCAGCGCCAGCGCAGCCAGCCCGATCAATAGTGGAATACGGTACGCCTCGTTGTGCTGCGTAAACCGCGTGATCTCCACCGGCGTTTTCTCCAGCTGGTCGATTTGCTGAAAGATGCGGCCCAGGGCCTCAGCGTCGGTCGCACGGAAATATCGACCGCCTGTGCGCTCCGAGACGTCTTGGAGAAGCTCCTCATCGATTCGCACGGGCAGGGTCTGATACCGCAGCCGGCCGCCAATTCCCCTACCGATCGGTGTGCGGGCCTCCCCCACCGTACCGATGCCGATAGTATAGATGCGAATCCCCATGAGTTGCGCCGCTTCGGCCGCGGTGCGTGGATCGATTCGACCCCGATTGTTCTCACCGTCGGTCATCAGTACCATGACCTTGCTCTTCCCCTCAACCCGACGCAGCCTGTTGGCCCCGGTCGCAATCGCCGTGCCGATAGCCGTTCCGTCGTCAAGGTCACCTATCCGCAAATCGAGCACTGCCTGCTCCAGCACGGCGTAATCCATGGTCACCGGAATCCGCGTGAGCGCTTCGCCGGCAAACGCCACCAACCCGATTCGATCGAATCGGCGTGCACGAATGAAGGCGATGGATTGTTCTTTGGCGACATCGAGACGGTTGGAGGGAGCGAAGTCTTCCGCCAACATGCTACTGGAAACGTCGACCACCAATACGATGGCAATACCTTCTCGTGTGATCTCGGCCGGCTCGATCGCGCTTTGCGGACCGGCTGCCGCAATGATCCACGCTCCCAGAGTAACACTGCGGAGGCTGGCAGGTACCTCGCCGACCCACCGACGCACCGTTGCCACTGTAGCGAGTTGGCGGAGGTCGCTGTACTCAGCGGCCGGTTGCCGGGACCGGCGGCGGCGCCACCACCACACGGGGACCGCCAGCAACAGCACGAGAATCAGCGGACGGGCGAACATTACTCCTCACCCTCCTCAGACGCCGACTCCGATTCCTCGATCGTCTGTACGATCACCTGAGCCTCGTCCGTCAACGCAATCACATCGCTGGGAATGGCCGGTGCAAAGCTCGCCCGCTCGAGAGCCTGCATGACCTCCGACAATTCACGCAACGGCCAGTCCGGTCGGTGCGCTTCAACCGTATGCAACCAGTCTTCCAAATCGAGTGACGGCTCCGCCTCCGGAACATACTGCTGCACACGGACACGCACTTCATGCGTCGTCACCGTGGCTACTGCTCTCGGCTCTCCCGCAGCTATCCAGCGAGACACGGCAGGGGAAGCGTCTTCACCACCCTTCCCAACACCTGCCCAGACCGGACGCACCCGAGACCTTCTTCGCATCAATCCCCATCCGACCGTCAACGCCACCACTCCCATCACCAGAAGTATCGCCGGTGCCGTCCGAAGAACGTTTCTCGGAATCGGCTCGCGCGAGGCACGTGGCGCCGGCAGAGACTCTCCCTGCGGGAGCACCGACAGCACTGTGACGAACGCCTCTCCCCCCACCCGTGTTTCCAGTCGGCCGGTGGGATACACCAGCTCGATATCGGGCATCGGAATGGTGTGATCGCCCGTCTCGAACAACGCCACGACGTAGCGCACGATGAATCCATCCGATGCCGTTATCGCTTCAGGTCCGGCCAACGGCTCTACCAACAGAGAGCCCTCAATGGGGGCGAGCCGCAAGCTAGCGGTCGGATCCGCCACTGCGATCTCCCGTTCGAGGACGACAGTATCGCCAATGGTCGACGGCGTCGGCGCAACACTCCACACCTGTACCAGCAGCAGCGTGCCGACAACCGCGTTCATCGACGGAATCGCCTCGCCCGCATCGCGAACGCCTTCAGCAACGTTTGAGCGTACGGCACGTGCGTGTGGAGTACGATATGGTCGACTTGCGATCGTTCCAACGCACGCTCACGCGCGAGACGCGCTTCCTCAGCTGCCACCTGAAGGCTGATGCGCGTGTCGGTGCTCGAGGTATCCACCAGCATCCGCCGCCCGTCTTCTGCGTCTTCCAGCTCGATCCATCCGGCGTCGGGAAGTGCCTGTTCTCGGGGGTCGTCAACTGAGATCGCAACCACCTCGTGCTTCCTTGCGAGACGACGCATTTGCTCCTCCCATCCCGTCGCTCGGAAGTCCGACAGTATCACGACAATGCCGCGATGGCGCAACAACTTGGCTGCATATGCCAACGCCAGCGCCAGATTGGTTCCCCGGTTGACCGGCTCGAATGCCAACAGGTCGCGAATCACCCGCAGGGCGTGCTTCCTGCCCTTTGCCGCCGGTATGATGTGGTCGATGTCGTCCGAAAAAATCAACGCGCCCACGCGGTCATTATTGCGGACGGCAGCAAGCGCGAGCACAGCCGAGATCTCCACCGACCGCTCTGCCTTCCGCACCGGCTTACCGAACTCCACAGATCCCGATCGATCCACGACCAGCAAGAGGGTTAGCTCGCGCTCTTCCTCAAAGAGTTTTACATAGGGATGTCCCATACGCGCGGATACATTCCAATCGATCGCGCGGAAATCGTCGCCGTGCTGGTACGCGCGTACTTCGGCAAACTCGATGCCTTGGCCGCGAAATACTGACCGGTACTCTCCGGAAAAAAGCGACCCCACCAGCCGGCGCGTGCGGAGTTCGATTTGCTTGACTTGCTTCAGGACTTCCGCCCCAACGATCGGGGAGGTGCGGCTCATGGGACGTGCACTGCCTCCAAAATCTTGGCGATGATCCCATCGGAGGTGACGTCCTCGGCTTCGGCCTCGAACGTCAACAGCACACGGTGTCGCAACACGTCTGGAGCCATCGCTTTGACGTCTTCGGGAACGACATACGCCCTGCCGCGCAAAAAGGCATGAGCACGCGCCGTCTGCGCCAGGTAGATCGATGCGCGTGGACTGGCCCCGTAAGCGATGAGCGGCTTGAGATCATGCAAGCCGATTGCTTGCGGTTCACGGGTCGCACGCACGACGTCGACGATGTAATCCACGATCTTTTGGTCCATGTACAGCTCGGCGATCGACGCGCGCAGCGCCATCAGATCGGCGGGCTCCGCGACGGCGGTGAGCGGGATGGGCTGACCTCCCGCCATCCGCCAGAGAATTTCCTTCTCCTCGTCACGGGTGGGATAACCGACATGGACTTTTAGCATGAAACGGTCGAGTTGCGCCTCGGGAAGCGGATAGGTTCCCTCGTGCTCGATGGGATTCTGCGTTGCGAGAACCAGAAACGGCTCCGCCAGTTTGTGGGTTTCTCCACCAATGGTGACCTGCTTTTCCTGCATGGCTTCCAGCAACGCGGCCTGCACCTTCGGCGGCGCACGGTTTACCTCATCGGCAAGGATGATGTTCGCAAACAACGGTCCGCGTTTGACATGGAACTCGCTCGTCTTTTGATCGAACACCATCGTTCCGATGATGTCTGCGGGAAGCAGATCGGGCGTAAACTGGATACGGTGGAACACCACATTAATCGTCTCGGCCAGCGAGGAAATCGCCAAGGTCTTCGCCAACCCAGGCACTCCTTCGAGAAGGATGTGTCCCCCGGTCAAGAGTCCGATCAACAGCCGCTCGAGCATCGCCTCCTGGCCGACAATACGCTTGCCCACCTCTTGCACGACGGCACTCGTCAGCGACGAATCGCTCGATTTTACGGCACGTGAAGTCACTGCCGGCATCCTCCCCGTTGAATCGCCGCCCACCGCACTCACACTGGGGCGGTGCTTGTTTGTTTACCGCACCAAGGGCCCCAGGGTTGCACCCCGTCAGCGCTTGATCCGCTCACCATCGTCCTCATACCTGAATACCCACTTGGCGAACCGCGCCGGGGCAATCGCGTCTTCCGGCCCGAGTGCCGCCCAGTCCAGATCGCTGCCAGACCCCCTCCCCTGCACCGAGCGCGCCCGGACCTCCGCCTGCTCTACCATTCGCCTGGCCCTCCCTATCCACACGCCACATCCGGACGGGCGCACGTCCACCCACCCCCGAGCGGCCACCTTGTCGAACTCCTCCCCATCCGGCATGACCATCACCTTCGACGCCCTATAAACCTTCTCCTCTTGCAGGAGGATGGGAAGCCCAACGGAAATGATGAGCGACCGTAGGTCGTGGTCGCCGGCGACGAGCACCTCCGCCTCGCGTGCCAGCTCATCGGGATCGCTGTCCGCCAAGGCGCGCACCGTGGGCCGGAGCCGCGACCAGATGAACGCTTCGTAGAGCATCTTCGTTAGGCGGGGCGGGCCCAGCATCTCGAACGCCACCGACCGAACCCCATGCTCGACCTCCAGCTCTTGCAGTCTCTCGAGGGCAGCGGCTCGAAGAACGCCGGCATTGTAGGTCGGCCCGGCGGTTGCCGAATCGAGAGCGGCTACGATGTCGCGTCCGGTCGATCGGCCCGACAGCTCCATCACGGTGTACTCAGCCACTTCTTCCGGAGTAATGAATTCCATCTGGCCGAGCGATGTAACGGTTTCGAATTCGTCCTTGGCGAATACGCCGTTCTCCCCGACGTCGATGTAAACCGATTCTACCGGCCGCTGCAGATCGGTCCAGCCATCGGCCCCATCAGCGAAGGCTTCGGCTAAGTCCAACGGCTCGGCGCAGTCGTAGCGGGCCAGCGAGCGCCCCCAACGGGGCACGGGCCCAAACGCAATTCTGCGCCACGCAATGGCCGCGGTGGGTTTGATCTCCATCACGGACGGCCCCCCCGGCGTTCTCGCCATGAGGAACAGCAGCAGGGAGTGGCCCCCGGCCACCGCCGACTTGGTGAGCAGAGTACGCGACGGCTTTTCCTCGGAATGGGTGTAGGGAAGGTTGAGGCCCATTCCCCCGGTCCCGCTGGTTCCTATCTTGACGTAGGCCCGCGTGCCAACCGAGCGTGTGGCTTCCACGACGATCTGGGCGTGGCGGATGAGCTGCGGCATGGTGAGCGTCAGCAGGTGCTTCTCCACAGCCTCCCGAGAAAGCTCACCCTCCTGAAGCCTCACCAACAGATCACGTGAACTCTTGAATACATCCTGATACGCAAAAGCCGTTGCGGTGTTGATACAATCCACAACGGCTTCGGGCCGATACCGCTGGAACAACTGGTAGAGGAGGCTCCGGTCGAGGATATCCTGACTCAGACCATCGAGTATGTCGCCCAGCACCAATCCTCGCGCATCGGGATCCTTCAGGAGGTCGCTAGGGGATAGCCGCGCTACATCGGACGGGAGAAAGACATTGCCCCAGGTATGCTCGACGACGGTTTGCCCCCGCTGCGGCTCGAGAGCCTCGGCGGCGTTGCGCACTTCGTCTTCGTGAAGTGAAACCAGGACGATTTTCTTCGGTGCAAAGTCCAGGAGCCGGCGCGCAATCGCGCTGCCCACCAAACCGCTTCCCCCGAGTATGAGTACCGTTTTATGTTCGAGATCCATCTTTCCTTGAATTCTTATGGTCATGACCGACGCTAATCGATCGGATTTCACTGGTCGTCAAATATCGCCAATCGCCCGGCCTCAACCGGCCCAACCTGACCGGTCCATGACTCAATCGAACGAGCAGGCTCACTCTCAACGAGAGCTGTTCGCATACACGGCGGACAATTCGGTTCCGTCCTTCGGTCAACACGAGCATCATCTCGCTTGTGCCCCGCCCGGTCTCCCGAACCCGATATCGCACGATATCAACGCGGCGGCCGTCTACCACGATCGGCTTCTTCAAGGCGCGGCGAATATGGTCCGCCGGCCGGCCACGAACGTCCACGCGATAGGTCCTTTCCACCGCGAACCGGGGATGTGTGAGACGGTGAGCCGCCTCCCCGTCGGTGGTGAGAAGGAGAAGACCTGTCGTCGCCACATCCAATCGTCCCACATATGTGAGACCCGGCAGGTCGGGCACCAGATCGAATACGGTGGAACGACCCTCTGTATCGCGGCGGGTGACGACGTACCCGGGTGGCTTATGCAACGCAATCCACGCCGTTTCGACGGGCCTGACCCGGCGGCCTCCGACCGTTATGGCGTCGGCCAAAGGGTCTACGGTGCACCCCAACTCTGCCACGACCCCATTCACGCGCACTCGCCCGGCCGCGATCATTTCTTCGGCCCCACGGCGTGAGGCCACTCCCGCCCGCGCCAAGGCCCGCTGCAGCCGCATGCGGGTCACGACTCCTGGAGTTCCTCCTCGACTTGAGCGGGGGCTGGGACGGGAGCGGGGGTGGGCGTGGGAGCGGGGGCGGTTTCGGCCTCTCCCTGCTCGGGACTCGGCGCCTCACCGGTCATCGCCCGAGCGGGTTCCCATTCAGTGCCCGACGGCAGCCCGGCCCCCAACGGGCGAAGCGCCACCGACAGCTGATCCAGACGCGGCAGCTCCGATAGCTCCGTGAGTCCCAGCATCTCGAGGAACCGGGGCGTCGTACCGTACAGGAGCGGGCGCCCCAGCCCCTCGCCCCGTCCGGCCACAACTAGGAAGCCCCGCTCCTGCAACGACTTCAACACGCCATCGGCTGCGACACCGCGGATCTCCTCGATCTCGGCCCGACCGACGGGCTGCCGATAGGCGATAATCGCCAACGTTTCCATCGCAGCCCCGGACAGCTTCCGCGGCCGGCTCACCATCCGGGCTTGGGTGATGGCCTCCGCATATTCCGGCCGGGTGAGCAACTGGAAACCATCAGCCAGCTCCACCAGCTCGAAGGCATGGTCCTGAGACTCGTAATGCTCCCGGAGAGCGTCCACTGCCTCCCGCAGTTCGCCCGGTCCGAGGTCGGGATCGAGCGCCTTTAGATCCGCCAGTGACAGGGGCTGAGCGGCCGAGAACAGGGCGGCCTCAACCAGCTTCGTGAGATGGTTCACCAATGATCCTGAGTTCCTCGAACGGCTTTGCTTGAGTGATTCGTGCTTCGCCGAGCCGCGCCAGTTCCAGGAGCGCGATCAGCATGGACATGACCACCGACACATGAGGACGCTCGCCGACTAGCTCGCTAAAATCAAGCCGTTGCCGACCGGCCAGCATCGCGCGAATGCGGGCCGTAGCCCCCTCGACGTCGAGCGGTCGGGGAACCACCCGGTGGATCACCGGCTGCACCATGCCTTCGATGACCTCCTCGACGGCTCGAACCACTTGCTCCAGGTCGATCACGATCTCCGGAGGCAGCGGATCGGGCGGTGGCGGCACCCAACCTCTGGGGAATTGCTCCGCCCGCGCCGATGCACGACTCAACAGCCAATCGGCCACCTCACGGATTTGCTCGTACTCCAGCAACCTCCTCACCAATGCTGCCCGGGGATCCTCCCATTCGTCATCGTCGAGCGACCGTGGCAGCAGCATCTGGATCTTGATTCTCAACAGTCGCGCCGCCATCTCCAGGTACTCGGCAGCTTGATTCAAACCGAGATCCCGGATAACTGAGAAGAACTGATCAGCGACACTCGCGATGGGAATGTCCGCGATGTCGATTTCCTGCTCGCGGATGAGATGGAGCAACAGATCGAGTGGCCCGGAGAACGAATCCAGCTCGACGACGAACGGCTTGTCGCTGCTCGTATCAATGATTCGCACGCTCATGTCAGAACAGTCCGAACGGCTCGAGGGCGAACGGGCTGATCGCCACCATCGCCAGCCGGAGAGTGAGGATAGCCGGGAGAAGCAATAGGAACAGGGCCGGTCGGAAAAAGAATATCATCACCATGATGATGAGTATGCCGTAGCGCGATAGCTGCCGATATCTTAACCCGATTTCCGCCGGGAGGAGATGATACAGCACGTGCGACCCATCCAGGGGCGGAATCGGGATCAAGTTGAAATTGGCGAGTAGCAGGTTGAACCATATCCCCCAATACATCACGCCCTGCAACACCACAAACGCTCCCCTTCCCACTCCCACCCCTGCGCCGACCACGCCAACCCCGGCGGCCAACACCCAGAACACCACCACCAGAACCAGGTTCGTTGCGATCCCCGCCAGCGATACGATGATATCGCCACGTCGGTATTGCCGGTAATTCCTGGGGTTCACCGGTACTGGCTTGGCACCGCCGAAGAGAAACCGCCCACCCGAGCCGAACCACAACATGGCCGGCAGCAGAATGCTCATCCACGGATCGATGTGTTTGAGGGGATTCATGGTCAGCCGTCCGAGCGCCTTGGCCGTACCATCCCCCTGACGAAGGGCCGCGTACCCGTGGGCATACTCGTGCGCCACCATGGAAATGATCAGCACCGGGAGCACCAGGAGAAATTCGACTAGCTGGCTCACGAAATGTCCGGGAGGTGGGTGCCGTGCCGCATGCGGAGTTCTGGATGCATTCTGTCACCGTCTTGACTCATCAGCAGTCGCGGAATACCTTTCGCCTCCGATTTTCCAGTTGGTTCGAGCTGAAGTCCAGAGGAACTATTCGTGCCCAATTTGAGATCTGCAAAGAAACGGATGCGTCAGGGTGAAAAGCGCCGGCTCCGTAACAAAGCACAGCGGTCCACTTTGCGCACTGCCCTGAAGCGCGTGCATGCAGCCGGAACGGGGGCCGAAGCCCAGGACGCTTTTCGCTCGGCCGAGCAGCTTCTGGATCGCGCGGCGCACAAGCACCTGATCCATCCGAACATGGCAGCTCGTACGAAGTCCCGCCTCCAGAAACTGATTCAGTCGAAGGGCTAGCAACTATACGGCCGCGAGTTCCGCACCGCAGCTCTCGCAGTACCACTCCGTGGGACGGTTCATCGCCCCGCACTCCTGGCACTTCAAAGTCTTCTTGGCCGTAGGGTCTTCCACGGGACCCACTTGCAGCTTCTCCTCAGGTGCGGTCACGGTGGAACCGGGCTTATCCGCTGCCGTACCGGCTCCCTCAAATGGCTTGAACATGGCCCCTGACCTTCGCCTTTTCCCCGCTGCTTCGGGCGCCACTTTCTTCAGGAATGCCAGATCGTCAAAGGCGTCCGTCTGACCGCTCGTCCTCCCGGCCGGCTTACTCTCCTTCTCGGCCCCGCCTCCTGCGACCCCGGCCCCGTCCGGCTCCGGCTCGATCTCGGCGATCGACACTCGCTCCTTCTCGGGCTCCTCCTGATCCTCCGTGGGCCGCCGGTCGATACTCGATAGCACGTCTTCCAGCCGGTCGATCTCTTTCCCGGCGGCCTTCAATCCCTCACGCACCTTGACGAGCTCGCCGAGGATCTCCGAATGGATTTCGTTCCACTGAGAGTCCTCGTACTCGCCGACAGCGTGCCGCAGTTTGGCCTCGGCGAGACGCCCCTCTGCCCTCTGCTCCCTTTCCAAGAAGTCGTTTCGCTTCTTCGTCTCTTTGGAAAGGGTGCTACGCAACTCGTCCGCATAGCCCTGGAGACCCTTGCTCGCGGCTGCTAGGCGCGTCTCGTAATCCTCCCGCACCTTGGACCGAACTTCATCCGAAGCATCATCACCGGTGAGTGCCAGACGCTCCAGCCATTCAGTGACCGCCTGGCGTTCGTTCAGGAGCTTTTCGACGTCTTCCGAGGATTTCTGTGGACGTCTCGGTCTCGGCATCTAAGACTCCTTCGGGGGCTTGTAATGCCCCGGCGCGGGGCCGTCGAGCAGCCCTCGTGAACGGTCGCGATTTGGTCGCAGGCCTTCCAACCGTCGCACCTCGTCCCGGGAGAGGTGGCTCACTCGACCAAGCAACCGGGCGGTGAAGACAATCTTGGCGCTGTGCTCCAAAGTTTCCATACGGATCTGCGCCTCATCCAGCGACGCCCCCATCGACACGGCGCCATGGTTGGCCAGAATCAACGTGTCGTGCCCCTCGATGAACGGATCGATCAGCTTCGCCAGTTCCCGGGTGCCCGGAGCACCATAGGGCACGACCGGCACCCGGCCCACTAAAAATACCATCTCGGGGAGCACATCCCAATCGAATTCTTGCCCGGCGACGCTCATCCCGGTAGCCACCGGGGGGTGCGCATGGATGACCGCCGTGACGTCTCCCCGAGACCGCAGGATCTGCAGGTGCAAGCCCAGCTCGCCGGACGGGGGGTGCTGCCCCCGAATCACCTCCCCGGCCAAATCCACCTCAACCATGTCCTCCGACCCAAGGTCGGCCTTGATGAGACCGCTCGGCGTCACCAGCACCCGGTCTTCCGCCAGGCGCACCGAGATATTTCCGGCTGCTCCCGCTATGAGTCCGAGGTCAGCCAGTCGCCGGCAGCATTCGGCCATCCGGCCAGCCGCATCGGACATCGCTTATGAGTCCCGTTGAAACACCGTCCGCCCGCCAACGATAGTGCGCTCGACCCGGCCTGCGAGCACATGGCCGGCATAGGGGGTATTGCGACTCTTGGAATGAAACTCAGTGGGCTCAACTGTCCAGGTCGCGCCGGGATCGAAGATCACCAGATCGGCCGGTTTTCCGGGCTCCAGCGTCCCGGCGTCGAGGTGAAACGCTTTGGCGGGTTCGGTGCTCATCCGCCTCATCAGTTCCGGCAAGCTCAGCACGCCGCCGTTCACCAGCTCCTTGACGCCGAGCCCCAGAGCCGTCTCCAAGCCGACGATGCCGAAGGGGGCGTCGTCGAAGTCCCGCTCCTTGGCCTCGTAATGGTGGGGCGCGTGGTCCGTGGCGATCATGTCGAGGGTGCCGTCTTTGAGCGCTTCCCGCAACGCCACCACATCAGCTTCCTCACGAAGAGGTGGATTCATCTTGGCGTTGGTGTTGTAGCCTTCACACTTGTCATGGGTCAGCGTCAGGTGATGGGGGGTGACCTCTGCGGTCACGTTCACGCCGTTTTCCTTCCCCCGTCTGATGATGTCCACGCTGCCCTTGGTGGAGATGTGACAGAGGTGGACGTGCCCACCGGTGAGTTCCGACAGTATCACGTCCCGCGCCACCATGATCTCCTCGGCGGCAGCCGGGATTCCCTTGAGGCCGAGTCGGGTAGAGACCACACCGTCATGCATCGCGCCCCCCTTTGCGAGGGACGGCTCCTCGCAGTGATCGGCCACCGGAATGCCGAAGGCCTGGGCGTATTCGAGGGCCGTTCGCATGAGATGGCTGGACAGCACCGGGTGCCCGTCGTCGCTGAACGCAATCGCTCCCGCTTCAATCAGCTTGGCGAACTCGGCCAGTTGCTCGCCTCGCTGGCCGATAGAGATTGCGCCGTAGGGAAAAACGCGGGCACCGTTTGCTGCGCTTGCCTGCTTGACGATGAACCCGATCGCCGCCTGGTTGTCGGTGATAGGGTCGGTGTTGGGCATGGCGCAGACAGACGTGAAGCCCCCCGCCGCGGCTGCCCGCGCTCCAGTAGCCACGGTTTCCGCCGCCTCCTTGCCCGGTTCCCGGAGGTGCACATGCACGTCGACCAGACCGGGGGCCACCACCATCCCCGATGCGTCGATGGTTTCGGCACCTTCGGGGGCGGTTACGTTCGATTCCACCGCCGCGATCCGCCCGTCCTGAATCAGCACGTCGGCTGCCTGGTCCAATTGCCGAGAGGGATCGATCACCCTCCCACCTTTCACCAAGACCGGCCTCATCGTCTGACTCCGGCCGGCACATCTTCGGCCTGGGCCACATTGGCCCGCTCCGGTGTGCCTCCCGAGAGGAGGTACAACACGGCCATGCGGATGGCGATACCGTTTGTCACCTGCTGCAGGATCGCGCTGTGCGGTCCATCGGCGACCATCGAGTCGATCTCCACGCCCCGGTTCATGGGCCCCGGGTGGAGAATCAACACGTCACGGGGAGCACGCTCGAGGCGTTTCTGGGTGATTCCGTACACGCGGTAGTACTCATCCAGAGACGGGATGTAGCCCGCCTGCATTCGTTCCAGCTGGAGTCGCAACACGTTCAACACGTCCGCCCACTCGATGGCTTCTTCCGGGTGCTTGAAGACATGTACGCCCAGCTCCTCGATGCCCCGAGGAAGCAGCGACCGGGGGCCGCAAACAGCCACCTCTGCGCCGAGCTTGAGCAAGCCCCAGATGTTGCTGCGGGCCACGCGGCTGTGCAGTATGTCTCCGCAGATGCAGACCCTGACCCCTTCGATGCGGCCCAACTTGTCGCGAATGGTCAGCAGGTCGAGCAATCCCTGAGTGGGATGTTCATGCCAACCGTCACCGGCGTTGATCACATTGGATGGAATGCGATCGGCCAGGAAAGCGGCGGCGCCCGAGGCCGGATGCCTGATGACAACCATATCGATCCGCATCGCCTCGAGGTTGCGCGCCGTATCAACCAGGTTCTCACCCTTCTCCACCGAAGAACCCGCCGCCGCGATGTTCACCGTATCGGCCGACAGCCGTTTCTCGGCGAACTCGAACGCGATGCGCGTTCGTGTGGAGGCCTCGTAGAACAGGTTCACGATCGTCTTACCGCGAAGAGTCGGGACCTTCTTGATGGCCCGTTCGCTCACTTCTTTGAACGGTTCTGCGGTGTCGAGGACGAGTCGGATTTGATCTGCGGAGAGAGGTTCGAGGCCGAGGAGATCTTTCCCCAGGGATGGGGCCGAGGAGGAAGAGTCGCGGATCATTCCTCCGACCCTCGGACCAGCACCACGGCATCTTCGCCGTCGCGTTCCTCCAACAGGACGTCTACACGGTCACCGGGTTTGGCGTCCACGGTTTCCCCTACAATGTCGGCTTGGATCGGCAACTCCCGTCCACCCCGGTCGATCAGCGTGCACAGGCCGATTCTCGACGGGCGCCCGAAGTCGGTGAGCACGGCAAGGGCCGCTCGCACGGTGCGGCCCGTAAACAGGACGTCGTCCACGATCATCACGCACCGGTCGGTCAGCTCCATGGGGATATCGGTTCTCCTCACCACTGGGGCAGGGCCGATGGTCTGCAGATCGTCACGGTATAGGGTGATGTCCAGCTCTCCCCTGGGTATGACCGTCTCGTCGCCGTCGGCGATGAGGGTTCCCAGCCGCCGGGCGAGGTCCACACCACGCCGCTGGATACCGACCAATACCAGGCGGTCGGTACCGCCAGCGAAATCGACGACTTGCTTGGCCATACGCTGTATCGCCCGGGCGATGTCACGGGCGTTGAGGAGGGTGTTGCGTTTGTCTGCAACGCTCATAGTCGCCGCGGAATTTAGGGGGGCAAGGCCATGAGGTCAACGAGGAACCGGTGTGATCGGCGGGTAGCCGGCCAGCACGACGTTCCGGGCCGCCCTGCTCGCGCCATTGGCGGCCCGGCTGTGCCGAGTGGCGCTGCCCAGATGTGGCACGGACAGGGCCTCTTCGTCGACGATGCCGCCACTTGCAGCAATTCGTCGCTCGCCGGGCGCCGGCTTCTGCCTAGAACACGTGTTGGTGGATTGATCCCTATTATGGGGATTGATGCCTATATAAGGATAGACATTCCGAATCCTAGAGCGCGTCGTGCCACCGCCTGGCCGATGCATCGGGCTCCGATATAGAATGTCCAGGTCCAGTAGATCCTACGCTCGATCGCAACCAGAAGGTTCGACATGACAGCCCTGGAAAGAGGTTCCCCATCCCTCTATTATGCGTCGTTGGGAGAGGTGTCCGAGTGGTTGAAGGAGCCGGTCTCGAAAACCGGTGAGGTCTTGCGGCCTTCGAGGGTTCGAATCCCTCCCTCTCCGTTGCCCTCTAGAAACTTCCGCTTTTCCCGGTGGGCTGAAGCCCGGGCTCGGCCCCTACGGGACGTGTCCTGAAGGACATGACGTGAGACACGTCTTTCAAGACGAGTCGCGGCGCGCTCAGCGCCGCGGCCGAGCCCGCGTTTCAACGCACCGGGCAACCACCGTCGCGTAGCTTCCCGGGATCGTTCGGGATGCCGGGAGACAACCGCCCGGTACCAGCGACCCACTCTGGAACACACACCGCAGCAGAAATCGCCAGCCGGTCAGCCTCGGCGTGACACTGAGGCAGGGACTCCCGCACAAACGCGTTCTTCGTGGCGGCGGGGAACGGCTCGGGCATTGGCAAGTAACCCTTGATGTCGGAGCAAGGCGCGACTGTCTCCTGGGCTGGCGGGGCGCCCGGCGGGACCCATATTGGGTGGGGTGGCGTGGCCTTGCTTCAAATGACGCCAGGCACTCTCAGGTTGGGCTAATAGCGGTCCCATCTCGCTCATGTAGCCCCGAGCGTCTCAGCAACGTTCGGGGCTTTGCGAGAGGGCGTGGCCGAAAGCTCGGCCCGGCAGGCTCGACTGAGCCGCTAGGCCCGTGAGTTGGAATCAAAGGGAGGTGTTCTTCAGAGGTCGCAGCAGCGGTCACCCAGAACCGGCTGCTTAGTATCAACTTTGGGCAGCCCATCTTTCTCCGACCTATGGACCACTCTTGCCGAATCTCTGCGGTCACCACATCATTTCTCTCATAATGTTCCGAAACCGGGAGGTCACCATGCGAGCCGTCGTCTCCGCTTTCGCCACTCTCTTCCTACTCACACTCTCCCCAAGCGTCGTCCAAGCCCAGGCGCAACCTTCGGCTGACGTGGTCGCCCTTGCGCCCGACCAGCTCGAGTGGCAGGAGACTGAGGAGGGCTTTCTGATGGCGATCCTGTACGGGGATCCGTCCAGCGAGGGTCATTACGCAATCCGTTTCAAGCTGCCGCCGCATTGGGAAGGGAGACCGCATACCCATGGGGGCGCCGAGATCGTCACCGTCTATTCCGGCACGATGTATTTTGCCTACGGTGAAGAGCTGAGCCGCGACGCCGCCAAGAGCTTCCAACCGGGATCGTTCATCGCGCTCCCCGCTGGCACGAAGATGCAGGCCTTCACCGGCGACGAGGAGGTCGTCGTGGACGTTCAGGGACAGGGCCCGTTCACAACCCACTACCTCGACGACAAGGGCGGCCAGGGGCGCTGATCAGCTGAGCGGCACCTACCGGAGGAGCGCTGGAGCAATCGGGTACCAAACACTGCCCCGGCTAACGCGCCCCCGCCCCGGTCAATACCTCGGCCAGCAGTGACGGATCCACGTTCCCACCGCTGACCACGAGGGCGACGTCCCCGCTCAGATCGACGAGTTTCTTGGATAAGACAGCGGCTATTGCGACCGCTCCCCCTCCCTCCACCACCACATTGTGTTCCGCGGCGGCGAAACGCATCGCCTCACGAATCTCCTCTTCCGACACGAGTACGTGCTGATCCACCAACTCTCGAACGAGATCGAACGAATACCGATTGTCGAGACCGATCCCTCCGGCAAGGGCGCTGGCAATCGTTTCCTTCTCCGGGACAGCCCGCGGAGCACCAGCCCTGAGACTCTCATGCATGACGGACGCGTTCTGGGCGGAGACTCCAATAACCTGGCAATCCGAATCCCACTCCTTCACGGCGCTGGCAATCCCTGCGATCAAACCGCCGCCTGACAGCGGTACCACGACCGTACTCAACGAGGGGATCTGTTCCACCAACTCGAGGCCGATCGTTCCCTGCCCCGCGATAACAAGGGGATCGTCAAAGGGGTGCACGTACACGAGCCCACGCTGCTGCTGGATCTCAAATGAGTGCGCTTCCGCCTCATCATAGGTCGCACCGTGAGGCACCACTTCCGCTCCGTGTTGCCGTATAGCCTCGAGCTTCACCGGATCGACCCACTCTGGAACACACACCGTCGCAGGAATCGCCAACGCCTCGGCGACGTAGGCGACGGCCCGGCCATGGTTGCCGCTGGAACACGTCACAATGCCGCGCTCCCTGTCCTCTTTGTCCAGCGATGCGATCTTGTTAGCCGCGCCCCTCACCTTGAACGACCCGGTGACTTGCAGGTTCTCCAGCTTCAGCCATACCGAGATCCCACCCAATAGCGTCGACAGTATCGGCGCCGGCACGACAGGCGTTTGTCGCGCCAGCGGTGTGATCCTCTCCGCCGCACGGCGTACGTCAATCTGCCTCATGTCGCGTGCAGGCCAACTCGCCTTGGCAGCGATGTAGGTTGAGTCCTCATGCCCACTCTCCAAACCTCATGGCTCACGGTTGTCGGGGTCTCGAGCTGCATCGATGCACCGGACGAGGGACTGTTTGGCGTTTGTCATGATACTATAGAAGAGGCTATTATACTATCTGTGAACCCACATCACTTCACATAGCAACGAGTTACTTTTTTCGGCCAGGAGTGGGCACCCCCAGGTCGAGTTTTCACCCCGTCTCCCTCGGCTGGGCTATCGCGACAAAGTAAAGCAAGAACGGAACGACTAAATGGACATCCTCCTGAAAGACATCCGATTTGCCCTCCGCAACATGCGCAAGCACCCGGCCTTTTCCGCGGTGGCGATCATCACGATCGCGCTGGGCATCGGCACCAATACCGCGATCTTCAGCGTGGTGAGCGCGGTGTTGTTGCGAGACCTGCCGTATGACGAACCCGATCGGTTGGTGCGCGTGTGGTCCACCAACATCGAGCGGGGGATCGAGCGCGGGTTCATGTCGCCGCCGGACATCGCAGACTATCAGGAACGAAACCAAACGTTCGTCGACCTGGCCGCGTACTCGGAAGCCGAGTTGGCCCTGATCGACCCCGATGGCGGCGCGGTGAAGGTCACGGGTACGTGGGCGGGCGATAATCTCTTCTCCGTACTCGGCGTGACGCCGCTGCTGGGACGGACGTTTACCCCCGAGGACGGGGAGCGTGGCGCGGCCACGGTAATGGTCTTGGGTCACGCCTTTTGGCAAAACCGTTTCGGGGGCGATCTCGATGTGATCGGCACGTCGATCACGGTCGAGGAGGCGTCGTACACCGTCGTGGGCATCATGCCGGAGGGATTCGACTTCCCCGGCAATTCCAACTTCTGGCTCAACCGATACCTCTTGTCCTATCCCGGCCGTTACGCGCGATGGATGGACGTGATCGGTCGGGTAAACACCGGCGTCGACATCGAAGCGGCGCGGGCGGACCTAGCCGTCATTGCCAGCAGGCTCGAGGCGGAGTATCCGAACTGGAACCGCGCGTACGGTACGACGCTCATGCCGCTGCACGAATCCGTCGTTGGCGAAACCCGCACGGCACTTCTCATCCTCCTCGGCGCCACCGCTTTCTTGCTGCTCATCGCGTGCGTCAACGTGGTCAACCTCCTGCTGTCCCGCATGGCCGGCCGCGGGCGGGAGATCGCGGTGCGATCGGCTTTGGGTGCGGGCAGCGGGCGAATCGGCCGGCAGCTCTTGACTGAGAGCATCGTGCTCGCCGCCGCGGGCGCCACAGTGGGCACGGCGCTCGCCGCGCTCGGCATCGATCTCCTCGTCGCCGTCGGGCCGGTAAACCTTCCGCGACTCGATGAAGTGACTCTCGATGGTGGCGTGCTGCTGTTCACCTTGGGAACCACGGCCGTCACCGGCCTCGCCTTCGGACTCGCACCCCTCCTACGGTTGGCACGCACCGATATCCACGCCGCGCTGCAAGACGCCAGCAAGGGATCGACGGGCGGTGTGGGGCGCGAGCGGTTGCGAAGCGTGCTGGTCACAACCGAGATCGCGCTTGCGGTGATGCTCGTCATCGGTGCGGGACTCCTGGTGCGGAGCTTCTCGCTGTTGCTCGACACCGATCCCGGTTTCAACGCCACCGGCCTGCTCACGTTCCAGCTCGATCTGCCGACCGGTGGTTATCGCGAGCTTCCCGTGGTGGCCGATTACCATGCCGAGATCACCGAACGGTTGAGCAATCTTCCCGGCGTGCAGTCCGTCGCGGCAACGGCCACCCTGCCGTTCGACCCGGAGGTTCCGTTCCTTGGCAACTTCGCGATCGAGGGCAAACCGGCGCCGCGCGAGGGAGAGGAGCCGCGCGCGCACTATCGCCAGATCACCCCTGATTATTTCGGTACGATGGGTATCGGACTGGTGAACGGCAGAGAGTTTTCCATCCAAGATCACGGCGACGCGCCTGGTGCAGTGGTCATCAACGTGGCACTCGCAAAGCGGTACTTCCCGAACGAGGATCCCATCGGCGAGGCGATTTCGGGACTTCCGCCGCACCTCGCTCTCGGTGGTTTTCTGACTGAACGTTTTGAGATCGTGGGCGTGGTGCAAGACGTGAAGTACTTCGGGCTGGCTCAAGCGTCCGAGCCGTCGCTCTACTTCCCCGTGGCTCAGGCGCCATTCCGTCAAATGAGCTTCACCGTTCGCACCACCCGCGAACCCGAAGCGCTGATGCCCTCCGTACGCAAAGCGGTCGCAGCGGTCGATCCCACCGTGCCGATTTCGCGGGTCGAGACCATGGAGCGGGTACTGTCGGCGTCGGTAGCGCGGGAGCGATTCACCATGCTGTTGCTCGGACTGTTCGCCGCCGTCGCGCTGGTGCTAGCTGCGGTGGGTATCTACGGCGTTATCTCGTACTCGGTATCCCAGCGAACGGCCGAGTTGGGAATCCGCATGGCCATCGGCGCCGACTCGGGCGACGTATTGAAGCTGGTGATGACCCAAGGAGCCAAGCTAGCGGGATGGGGCGTTGGCATCGGCCTCCTCGGCGCCGCCGCACTGAGTCGCGTGATGGCCAGCCAGCTCTACGGTGTCAGTGCGCGAGATCCGCTGATCTTTTTCGGGGTCGCGATCGTGCTCGGCTTGGTCGCATTGGTTGCCACCTACCTGCCTGCGGTTCGCGCGGCGCGGATCGATCCGGTGGTGGCGTTGCAAAGCGAGGGGCGTTGACACAGTTGTCGGCGTCTCGAGCCAGACCGTTTTTGATCTCGTCATGTGAATTAGGCATTCCCGTCGTCCTTCCGTCCTTCCGCCCTTCCGTCTTTCCGTCCTAAACCGTTCTTGATCTGTTGAAACGTCAGATTTGAAATCGGATACTCCGACCAGTCACGATAATCGAAGTGCCACCACTCGAACTCGTACACGTCGAAACCCTCCGCCTCCATGACATCGCGCAGCAACCACCGGTGCCACCGCTGCAACGACGTTCCACCCCAGTAGTCCGCGAACGAGCGGTCTGAGAATTCGTCATACCCACCCACCATCTGGACGGGCTGCCCCGTTGCCAGATCGAACAGCGTGAGATCCACAGCCGCACCCCGGTTGTGACGGGAGCCGTTGGCCGGGTTGGCGACGAAAATCTTCATGTCCTCCGGCGTGGCGTCCCAGAACATCTTGGTGACGTACCACGGACGGTACGCATCGTGAATCAAGAGACCCAACCCGCGCTCCCTGAGCCGGCGGTGAGCGCGCACCAGCGCCTCGGCTGCCGGACGTTGGAGAAACGCTAATCCCTCATCGTAGAAGACGACTTGCATGAAGTTGTTCGTCGTAGCGTAGCGAATGTCGTATCCAATCGTGGGGTCCAACGATCGCAGTTCGACCAGTTCCGGCTCGCGAAGCCCGCGGGTCTCGGGTGGGGGTGACGCGGCGAGCGCAGCCTCCCTCAGTTCGGCCACGGGGTGGAGGGGATCTATCGTGAACGTGAGACCTTCCGCCGCGCCGACCTCGCGGCGCTCGAAGACGACGCCGGCTGCCTCCACCTGCGTCGCCCGGCCTTCGGCATCCCTGGTGAATACCAGACGCTCCCCGTGATACAATCCCGCATCGTCCGGGAAGGCGAAGACGTCCGGTGAAATCTCCGTCAGAGGGTCTATGAAGAACCACTCGATCAGCGCGTGGAGCCGTCCTTCCTTCTCGAAGATGTACAGGGTGTTGTGATCCCAGCCGTATTCGCCAATGAGCCCCCGCCAGCGTCCCGGCGCCGGGAGCGGGCGCCTCTCCGAGATTCGATGGAGCGTATCCCCGCCGATTACGATGGCGTCCGGCAGCGGCGTGATCCGTACTCCGTATCCGAGTCGTCCGTCGGTAACCAGTTCCTCGCCCCGGGCCCGCAGCCGCACACGAACGTTGGGGAAAACGGCATACATGTTGTCCCCGCGCCGTAGAATCTCCACCGCCACCTGATTGCCTGCGTGTCCGTAACGCCCTTTGACTCGCGACGCCACGTCGGCTGGTATCGGTGACGTCATCTCCGCGTCGGGTAGCGGGCGCCCCCGCCCCCGCCCATCTCTTGCGGCCAGCATGAGCCGGAGCGCGTATTCGTTGATTCGCCCCACAACCGTGTTAGCACCGTCCATGGTGGTGACCGAGGCGACACCGAGTTTCTCATCCGGCAGGGCCGAGAGGTCGGTGGCAAATCCGTATATCGCACCTCCGTGACCGATCCGGCGGTGGCCCTCCAACTCGGAGATCCTGAACCCTATGCCGTAGCCGGTCCGAGCATCGGCCGGCGCAAACTGGGGAGTGAGCATCGAATCCAAGGTGGCAGGAGTGATGACATCTCCCTCTGCTCCTCTCCCGCCGGCGAAAAGCATGCTCATGAACCGCCCGAGGTCGGTAACCGGAGCATACATGCTTCCCGCAGGCACCATGCCGAGCTGAAACGTGGGGGCCTCGAACGTGCGGCCGTCATAGGTCCACATGTAGGCCTTCGCCAGCTCCGCTACCACATCCGGGTCAGGTTGAAACGAGCTGTGACGCAGGCCCAGCGGCTCCAGAACCGATCGAGCCAGATACTCGGCAAAGGGCTCGCCCTGAATTCGCTCCAGCACGTATCCCAACGCGGCGATGCCGGCATTGGAGTACTTGACGCGTGATTCAGGGGGATACACCATCGTCGTACTGTTGAGGCTCAGGACGGTTGCGGCCAACGAGGGGCTGGAGTCGTCGAAGTAGTTGCCCACCGGGGGCTCGCGAACCAGACCGCCGCGGTGGGACATCAGCTGGCGCAGTGTCGGCATCGCGCGGAACGGACTCGCCGGCCGAAGATCGGGCAGGTACGCCGTGATCGCCGCGTCGAGGTCGAGTTGCCCTCGCTCGACCAGTTGCATGATGGCGATGTCGGTGAAGAGTTTCGAGACCGATCCGACGCGATATACGGTTCGCGCGGTAGCCGGAATGCTGTCCTCCGGATCGGCGTAGCCGAACCCCTGGGCCCAAACCGTTTCCTGGTCGTCCACCAGCACGATCGATAGGGCAGGCAGCCCCTTGTCAGCCATCTCGTGGCGAATGAAATTCGTGAGGCGCTCCGCCACCTCGCGATAGTCGCTTCGCGCTGCGATGTTTCCTTGGCCGAGTGAGCATCCGGCGGCCAGGAGCAACGGCAGCAGAACGCGGATGAGCAGACGCATACGCTTTCCTTGACGGAGGGGGCAACTTTCTTGCTACGGTCACTAATCGTGGTCTCTGTGGAGTCAAATATCAAGCGAGGCAGCTTTGATTAGAGAGTCGGTCTTTAAACGCTACTTCTTACCGGGTTTCGTCTTTCAATCGGTTGTAATCGCAGGGGGCTACGGCACCGGTCGCGAGCTGGCCGAGTTTTTTCTCACCAGGGGCCCGCTCGGCGGGCTGCTGTCGATGGTCCTGGTGTCGACCGTCATCTGGAGCGCGGTAGCCGCTGCGAGCTTCGAACTCGCCCGCATGTACGGCACCTACGACTACCGCAGCTTTTTCCAGCACCTTCTGGGAAGGGCATGGTTCCTATACGAAATCTGCTATTTCGGGCTTCTGCTGATCATCCTCGCCGTCATCGCCGCAGCCGCCGGGAGCATCTTGGAGGATACGTTCGGCTTCCCCTACGCCTTCGGTGTAATCACCATCATGATCGCCGTGGGGTTTCTCGTATTTCGCGGCACCGCCGTCATCGAAAAGTTCTTCGCCGGATGGTCCTTTGTGCTGTATGCGGTCTACCTGGTGCTCTTCGTTTGGTGCTTCATACGGTTCGGCCCAGACATCGTTGCCGGATTCGGCGCGGTGGGTCTCGACACGGATTGGATCGTAGGAGGCATCGAATATGCGGCATATAACCTGGCGCTCATACCTGCCATTCTGTTTACCATACGCCACGCCAAAACGCGACGCGAAGCGGTCGGCGCAGGGCTCCTCACCGGACCCATCGCCATGTTTCCGGCGCTTCTGTTTTACGTCGCCATGGTCGGTCAATACCCGGAGATCATGGGAGAGGCGATCCCGGCCAATTTCCTGCTCGAGATTCTCGGCTCTCGGGCATTTCAGCTGACCTTCCAGATTGTCTTGTTCGGAACGCTCATCGAGACCGGAACCGGGATGATTCACGCCGTCAACGAACGAATGGCAACACGGTTTCGTGAAAGGGGAATGGAACTTCCGCCATATGCCCGCCCCGTGATCGCTTTGACGTTGCTGGTGATCGGGGCCCTGATCGCAAGCTTCGGCCTGATCAACCTCATCGCGAAGGGGTACGGCACCCTCACGTGGCTCTTCTTGATAGTGTTCGTCGTGCCGGTCCTTACGTTGGGGATATGGAAAATCCGGCGTGGCTCCGGTGTTGGTGTTCGGCAGGAGACCCAAGCTTGAGTTCCGGTGACACACCCCGGTCCGACCAGGATGAGATCGTGTTGCGTCCGTTCGAGAGTAGGAACGATTACGAGCAGTGCGTCAAACTGCAGCTTGATACCTGGGGGCGCGACTTCACAGAGTGTGTTCCTGTCTCGATACTTCAGATCAGCCAGAAGGTGGGGGGCGTTGCGGCGGGCGCCTTTGACACCGACGAGCGGCTAATCGGATTCGTATACGGCATCAGCGGCCTGAAAGATGGACGCCCGGCCCACTGGTCCCACATGCTCGCCGTGTACCCGGAATACCGCGGAACCGGAATAGGCCGGCGCCTCAAGGCCCTACAGCGAGAGCTGCTCCTGGCCGCAGGCATCGACGTGGCGTTCTGGACATATGACCCTCTCATGGCGGGAAACGCACACCTGAACATAAACCTCCTGGGGGCCCGTCCCATCGAGTACATCCCCGATATGTACGGCAGCAACACCGGTAGCGAGCTGCACAGCGGCTTGGGCACGGACAGATTCGTGGTCGAGTGGAGACTCGACGAACCACAGGTCGAGAGAATCCTTAGCGGTGAAGCCGTGGAAGGAACCGAACTCGATGTTGCCAGCCCCACGGTCGATGCCGAAACAAACGGCGAGCCCGTGCTGCGCGATGGAGCGTTCCCCACATCGCCGTCCGTTCGAGTTGCGATCCCACTAGACATCCAGTCGATCAAGCGAGCCGATCCCGACAGCGCGCTCACTTGGCGTGCAGTTACTCGCCAGGTACTGCTGTGGTACATGGATCATGATTATGCTATCGTGGGGTTTCGTCGTGACCAGGACATGGATCGGGGCTATTACTATCTCTCGACAGAGGATCAACCCAAGACACACCCATGACAGTGACTCTCAGAACGTTGACGCTCCGTGAGATCCGCCTGCCGTTACGGGAGCCCTTTACCATTTCCTCGGGGACCGTCAGCACGCGGCGGATTCTGCTGTTGGAGTTGACGAGCATGGAAGGTGCGACTGTGTGGTCGGAGTGCGTAGCCGGTGAGACACCTAATTATTCCCCGGAGACGATCGACACGTGCACGCTGGCCATACGGGAGTGGATCGCACCTCGAGTTATCGGTCAAGCGTTTGCGCACCCCGACGACGTTGCTCCCGAGCTGGACAGGGACTTTCGCGGACACAAGATGGCCAAGGCCGCCGTCGAAATGGGGGTGTGGGCTCTGGCTGCGGTTCAGGAAGGCGTGAGCTTGGCAAAACGAATTGGAGGAACGCGAGACAAAATCGCCACGGGTATCTCGTTGGGCATCCAGCCCACTCCGAAAGCACTCATCCACAAGGTCATGGCGGCAATTGCCGAGGGGTACTGCAAGGTCAAGATCAAGATCCGACCGGGGTCAGACATCGATTACCTGACGGCCGTTCGTGAAGCAGTCGGGCCCGACGCCCCACTCATGGTGGATGCAAACAACGCGTACACGTCTGCCGACTTTGACCACCTGGCCCTGTTCGACGACTTGGGCCTCATGATGATCGAACAGCCCCTCGCCTGGGACGACGTCGTGCAGCACGCCAAGCTCCAAGAACGGCTCAGAACCCCCATCTGCCTCGATGAGTCGATCACCGGCCGCGATCGGGCAGCCGACATGATCGCACTCGGCAGCGGGCAGATCATCAACATCAAGCCGGGCCGCGTTGGTGGCTTCGGCGAGGCGAGAGCGATTCACAACCTGTGCGCCCAATACGACATACCCGTCTGGTGCGGTGGAATGCTGGAGAGTGGCATCGGCCGAGCTTACAACGTGGCACTTGCATCGCTGCCGAATTTTCGGCTGCCCGGAGACGTCAGCCCGAGCGCGCGGTACTGGGAGCGTGACATCGTGACTCCCGAATGGACGATGGACCCCAAGGGCATGGTTGCCGTCCCGACCAAGAGACCAGGGCTGGGTGTTACCGTGGATGTGGACCGGGTCGATGACCTGACAGTGCGGCAGGAAACCATCAATCGGGGGTGACGTATGATACCGATGACGCTATTCTCCTCCTCGACTCGGGAAGAGCTACTCGAACTCCGTCGCGACCTCCACCGCCACCCTGAGCTTTCGTTTCAGGAAGAACGAACCGCAGCGAAGCTCTACAGTTCATTGGAACGCCTCAAGCCAAAATCACTGGACCGTATAGCCGGTACGGGCGTTGTTGCCCGCTTCGAAGGACGTGACCCTGAAGCACCTGTAGTCGCGCTACGCGGTGATATCGACGCGCTGCCCATTCAAGAAGACACCGGCCTCGACTTCGCTTCGGTGTGCGCCGGGGTGATGCATGCATGCGGTCACGACGTGCACGCCACCTGGGTCGTCGGGGCGGCTCACTTGCTGAACGAGAACCCGGCGACCGGCGACGTGCTCATCATTCTCCAACCTGCAGAAGAAACCGGAACTGGTGCGTCGAAGATCTTGGCGAGCGGGGCACTCGACGATGCAGACGCCATCTTCGGTGCCCACGTAGACCGCCGGTTTACCGTTGGAGAGGTCGTTGCCCAATCAGGGCCGCTCGCGGCCTCCAGCGATACGTTTTCCGTGGAACTGACCGGCAGGGGAGCCCATGGCGCCAGACCGCAAGAGGGGATCGATCCTATCGTGGGCATGGCTGCCATCATTACCCAACTCCAAACCATCGTCTCCCGCCGTATCAACCCGGCTCATGCCGCGGTGGTCACCGTTGGCACCGTCAAGGCAGGAACGGCCCCCAACGTGATACCGGAGACGGCCGCGCTCTCCGGAACAATTCGCGCTACCGACCCGGAAACACGCGACAAGCTCCATGAGGAGATCCGTGTCGTAGTAGAGAGCACGGCGGCCGCACATCACCTCACCGCAGACCTGACACTCGAGACCGGCACCCCTCCCATCATCAACCGTGAAGAGCCCGTCGCGTGGTGTCGGCGCGCCGTGGAGTCGGTCCTCGGGAAGGGCGCGCTGAAACACCTCGGTTCGTTGAATATGGGCGGAGAGGATTTTGCCTTTTACCTGGAAAGGTTACCGGGATGCTTTCTTCGCGTGGGCGCCAGGGAACCCGGAGGCAAGATCATCCCGGCCCACAACTCCAAGTTCTACGCGGCGGACGAGAGTATCTTCGTCGGCGCAGCCGTACTCGCCGAAACCGCCCGTATCGCGTCCGCAGAGCTGGGTTGATTAGCTCCTTGAACCGGCGCAAAATCCGTGTCCAAATAATCAATCCGCGGCCGCGCTTCCTTTAACCTCCGGCCCCGAGACATGCCGAACAAACCGTTATCCGCTTTTCCGGTGGTTGTGGAAATTCCCGTCCAGTGGGGTGAGATGGACGCCTACGGGCACGTCAACAACACGGTGATTTTTCGCTTCTTTGAGTCCGCCCGCATCGCGTTTCTCGAGCGGTGCCGTTTCATCGCCGCATACGACGAGCTGAAAATCGGCGGTATCCTGCACTCCACGGACTGCCGCTTTCGCCGGCCGCTCTACTATCCCGACACCGTCCTGGTGGGCGCACGCGCTACGGAGATTCTCGCTGACCGATTTGTGATGGAATACAAAGTGTTCTCGACGGCGCAAAACACGATAGCTGCCGAGGGGACGGGTACGGTCGTGTCGTTCGACTACGCAGCGCGCTCGAAGACGAAGCTGCCGGCGATGGTGATAGAAGGGCTGGCGAGGTTAGACGAGATGAGCTAGGAGGCGGTCGAGGCAAACCGTCCAGCAGCAAACTCAAACGAACACAGCCAACACAAACACCACCAACGCAACCGGCCCGATCCGATAGACCTCCGGGCGAATTCCTTCCCACACATCGCCCACCGATCGACAGGCCTCGAAATCAGCCGTCTCGAGAATCGGCCGTTGGAGAAACCACCTTCTACCCGAGAGCGGCCAGAGGAGTGGAATACCGTAGCCTCTGGCACCCAGGTTGGGCCCGGTGGTGAGCACATCGATGAGGGGGTGGGAGAAGAGAGCGCCACACCACACCCAGAACATGCCCGACTCTCCGATAGCCGCCATCGGGAACAGTGCCAACCACGCACCCAATACCAGCAGGCCCAGTAGCGGCAGCGAGTGGGACAGGTTGCGGTGGAAACGCGGACCTTTCAGCCCAAACACCTCGAGCGCAAGGTCGAGATCGGGAATCCCCGAAGCGATGAAGGCGCCGATCCAGAGCGGCGCCGTAAGAGGAGCCTCGATCGCTCTTGCGACCACCGCCGCCGTCGCCATACCGGCCATGGCATGCCCAACAGGCGATGCCATGGTTAAGTCTCGATCAACGGAAACGGCATCCCGCCTTCCCGTGTCCGCCTAGACAGCACGATCCAACCACTCAACCAGTCCTTCCAAATTCTCTACTTCGGCGTCCGGCCGCTCGGGCCCCAGGGGTTTCGAGTGCTCTCGGTTCACCCACACCACCGGAACTCCCAGCGCCCGCGCCGGCACGACGTCATGAAAATAGCTGCGGGCGGCGTGGAGCCAACGCCTATCGCCAATTTCCTCTTTCGCGGTGAGAAAATGAGTATGCCCCGGCTTGTACGAGCGAACTCTTTCTGCCGTAACCAGGAGGTCGAATTGCACCGTGAAATGCCGCCGGGTCCGGGCGAAAAGGTCCTCATCGATGTTGGACAGGATCCCGAGTTGGTAACCTGATTCTCTCAACCGCTCGAGCATTGGGTTGGTGTCGGGAAACGGTGTCCAATCTCCCAAGCTCTCGGCGAGAAACCCTGAACGGTTAGCGTCGAGGGGCCACCCGAGCCGAGCGGCACCACGAACTGCAACCTCTTTCAGTACCTCCCGGTAGGGCCGGTAGTCCTGCTCTTCGACCGCTGGCTCTATGTCGTGGTAGGCCGTCATGATAGCATCCGAATCGAGATTGACGCCGTCAACCCTGGCGGCTTCTTGAAACGCCGCCGTTATGCCTCCATTCCAGTCGATGAGCGTGCCGTAGCAGTCGAAGGTAATGATGTCGTATGGCAAGGTGGTCAGGGAAATCCTCGCTTCCTGGATGGGGGAGCGCTGTTCGCTTTCCTCACCTTCGCGGATCGTGGAGGTTCGAGGACGGGGTGGGAAGGACCGTTACTCCGGAAGCCCTCCGTCCAGCGCCTCATTGATCAACTTGCTGGTCCGATGGACGGCGACCTCCAGCTGATCCAGGGCGGGCACGACGGAGCCGTGGTGCGGCATCGAAGCCACTTCGTGTTGCACGCGGCGCGCGTCGTGGCTCACGTGGCTCGAGCTGATGCGCAACCCGGCCCGCTCGAGGTTGCCGGCCAAGACGCACACCTGCTCCCAATCTTCCATTTTGGTCGCGGTACGTAGCCCCACGAGCAATTTGGGCGCGTCATCCACGAAATCGGTGAGCTGCACGCACCGCGTGATCTGCGGGCCCAGGCAACGCAGCGTGGTACGCCATCGGCTGTACTCCTCTTCGGACGGAACGCGGGGCGTATCCGACGCACGGCGCCAGAGTCCCCGCCGATCGAGTTCTTCGCGCCGGTCGACTCCTCCCGGGGGTGGAGCGACGTCGCCCCGCCGCTCGGCTCCCCGCCGGGAGGTCCCGCGTCGTTCGGAGCCAGGTCTCTCTGTCGTAGACGACATATTCATTCCAACTCCCTCTGGTGCAGTTACAGACGGCTTGCTACCCTCCACCACCACTCGTGGCGACCTCGGTGATGATCTCCAAGCCGAGGTCCTTGCCCTTCATAACGGCCGGCACACCGTCCACCATCCACACCGGTGCCGGCGCACCCTTCAAGTAATGGTCGAAGAATTGCTGCATCCGAACGGCGAAGTCCTTTCGGTTCTGGTATTTCCGCAAGCCGTGAGGCTCGCCGTTGTAGTTGAGCAGCCACACGGGCTTGTGCAGGCGCCTTAGCGCCACGAAGAACTCGATCCCCTGATACCACGGCACAGCCCCATCTTCATCGTTGTGCAGCATGAGCACGGGTGTCTCGATCTTGTCAGCCCAGAAAAGGGGAGAGTTTTCAATATACCTCTGCCTAACTTCCCACAAGGTCCCGCCCAAACGACTCTGTGTGCGCTCGTACTGCATCATGCGGCTCACTCCCGATTGCCATCTGATGCCGCCATACGCGCTGGTCATGTTAGACACCGGAGCACCAGCTTCCGCCGCAGCGAAGACGTTGGTTCGGGTCACGAGATAGGCGGTCTGGTACCCTCCCCAGCTATGCCCCTGAATGCCAACGCGCTCCGGATCTATGAACCCCTTCGCTAGAATGCTGAGCACACCAGGCACCAAGCAATTCAGCGCGCTCTCACCGGGATACCCGTCCCGATAGTAGATGTCCGGAATGAAGACGACATAGCCTCGACTCACGTAGAACGAGATATTGATGCTCGATGACCCGGGGGCGGGCGCTCGATGGGCGTAGAGTTGATCCGACATCTTCTCGTAGTAATAGACCATCATCGGATACTTCCGAGCCGGGTCGAACCCCTCCGGCTTATACAGGATTCCCCGAAGATCACGGCCGTCTGTGGACATCCACTCCACCGGCTCAGCCGTACCCCAGGAGTAGTCACTCTGTTGTGGATTGGCATGGCTCAGACGTTGCATGTTCTCGAAACTCAGATCGCTTGCCCAGAGATCCGGGAACTCCTCAAAGCTCTCACGGGTGAACACTATGACATCCGCATCTTTCGCTTTCTGCGGTGGGCCAAAGCGACGCGGCTCCATAATCAAGCGCTGGGGCTCTCGGTTGCCCCGCACTCGGTCCCGATAGAAGCCTGACGCTTTCGAGTCAAGGTCAAAGGCCTCCAGCAGCAGGTCTTCGTTTTCCCCGATGGCACTCTGTGGACGGCCACCACCGAACGCCGCGCGGCCAATGACTCCGGCTCGGTCCAGTGACACATAGCGGAACCCCAGGTTTTCCCTGCGGCCCACACCTTCGGTGATGTTGCGTGGTGCACTCCGGCCCGTCGGGTCCACCGCCCAGATGTCGTACTTGTCGTAGACGAGGAATAGCTCGTCGTCCTCGGTCCAACCAGCCGATCGGTTGGAACGGGGGATCATCGGCCGATCGTGCAGCTCGTCGTAGAACGGAACTCCGATTGCTCCGGTGAGATTTACGGCCTCACCGCCGTCAACGTCCTTCGCAAACCATGCTCGCTCGTGGCCATCCCACCACGTGATGTATTTGCCGCCAGGCGACATCTGAGTGGATCCTTGCAACCCCTCGAGGAGCATCCGCGCGTGCCCTGTATTGACGTCCACCACGTACACATCGTTATACCCCGGAGAATCCCACGAAATTTCCTGTCTATACGGCATGTTCGTTACGGCCAGGCCCACGTCACCATCGCCGGAATCGGCCACCGTCACCGTTGGCATGCGCACCGTTGCCAACTGCACGACGCGGTTGTCGTCTAGGTGAAGCACCGCACGGTATGTGCGTCGAAGCTCTCTGTCTCGCTGAACGAGTTGGTTCGGCTGAAGTAGGGGATCCTTCCAGTTCCAAATGTCCACCACTACCTTCTCCCACTCCGGCGTCTCCTCCTCCGGCTCTGGGTCCGGTCGTGGTGCGGTCCCGAAGAAAAGCCGCTCTCCGTTCTCCGAGAACGACGCATCCTCATTCTCGCTCACCCACCAGCCGGCAGGGACCCCAGGAGTGGACGCATCAACCGCAGCACGTGCTTCGTCGCTCCCGCTCTTCCAATAGTAGAGCAAAAAGGCTGGTTGATCTGCTTCGAACTCGTCTCGGTTCGAAAGAAAGGCGATCTGGTCGCCTTGCTTGTCGAGTGCCAGCCCCTGGTACACACCTTTTCCCGTCATCAACGCTGCCGCAGCATCATCGCCGAGTGTCACCGCAAACACGCCGTCCGCATCCCCGTCTTTGTTCGACCTCGCGTACGCCAGGCGAGAGCCGTTCTTGGCCAATACGTAGGCGGTGACGTCCTCATAACGCCACTCAGCCCCGGTGAGAAGATTGCGCAGAACGAGCTGTGTACCTTCTGCCTTCTTGTCATCATCGTCTTGGTCCCGAGCTCGTTGGAACGCACTTTCCAGGTCGTCCTGCCCTGCACCACCCTCACTGCTGTCTGCGGCCTCCTCTTGCGGCTTTTCGTGTAAGTAGGCCGCCCACCCACCGGCCTCCTCGGGAAGCACGAACGACTTCACCCGTGCCACCCGCGTAATTTCGCCGCTCGCCAGGTTGAGAATGCCGAGTGAATCCTTGGGCAGATCTGCCGGCTTCGTCTTCTCGAGCCGCAAACTCTTCACAATGGAATCCTGCGGTTCGATCTCAAAAACAACGAACCGGGAGTCGTGGCTGAACCGGGCGGATGTGCCTCGGTGGATCTCGAAGGACTGCCCCGACTGAACGTTCCTGACATGGAGCTGTGAATCTCCCAGGCCCGGTGTGAGGCGGTACAGCACCCAACGACCGTCGTTGGAGATCGCCCGGGCGCTTATCCGGTTCCAGCTGTCGTAAACGGAATGGTCCAACGGGATCTTCGCCAGCTGGCCCGAAACGGACGTGACTGAGAGGGCGGCGGCGATGGCCGCAAACAGGGTAGTACGGAAGCGTACGATCATGAGTCGTCTCCGTTAGTAGATTGTGGACATCTTACCGCCGTAACGAAGTCACGGCCAGGGGTAGGATAGGTGAGAGGTGCTACCGGCCAACGATAACCACCGCCATTCTCTCGGGATGCAGGTACCGCCGCGCCGCCCGGCGCACGTCCTCGCGGGATACCGAGCGCACACGGCGCACATATCCAAACAAGTGCCGGAACGTCCCATACCTGGCCAACTCCTGGGCGAACGTCCTGGCTACAGCGTGACCGTTGGCAAACTTCATCGCGAACTCGCCGTCCGTAAGAGCGCCCTTGGCGACCAACAGCTCTTCTTCGGAGACGAGTTCGCTTCGTATCCGCTCGATCTCGGCAAAAGTGAGGTCGATCAACTGCTGCGCGACCTCGTGGCGTCCGTAGGTGCGGAATGTATACGTGCCGGGGCCGCGGAGGTTGAATTCCAGAAATCCACTGGCGTCATTCGTGAGGCCACGCTTGTCCCGCGCCTCACGAAACAAACGCGTGTCGAAGTGGCCTCCGCCCAGAATGTAGTTCATCACCTGAAGGGCCGGCAGATCGTCCGGAGACACCCTCGGTAACTCGTGCCCGATCACAATCCAGGTCTGGAGCTTGTCGGAGCGATACCGATATGTGGCTCGGGGGGGCGTCCGGACGTCCGACTCGGTTTGCAGCCTCGGCAGACGACGCGTCTCCCAGTCTGCGAAACGTTGGTCCACTTCGCTCAGCAGGGCGCCTGCGTCGAGAGCCCCCGAGACGGCAAGGACCATGTTGCCTGGACTGAAGAAATCCCGATGGAAGTCTTCCACGTCCTCGATCGTGATCGCCGCAGCGTCTTCGGAGGTGATTACCTCGCTGTATCGATGCCCCTCAAAGAGGCGCCGGTTGAAGAGATCTACCGCAAGCTCCAACGAACCGTTCTCAACCACTGCGTCCACCGGTGGCGTGGGAGCCGACACTCCGCGTCGCCGAAACTCCTCGAGACCGTCTTGCTCGATACAGGGAGCCCTGATGATACCTGAGAATATTCGGATTCCTTGTGCGGCATCCTCGGTGGGAACGTTGAGCGTGATCTCCGTCATGTTCCGTGTCATGACAATCGTGAGTTTCCCTGCCATGCGGTCCATGGCTTCACGAAAGCGATTCGGACCCATCCAACACGGGCCGCGGCGCAACAACATGGCGAGCACCTCAGCAACTCCCCGCTTGTTAGCGTCACCCGTCCCTACACGGATAAACGCCGAAATTTGCACCAACGGCATCCGACCGTCTTGAACGGCGAATCCCGTCAGACCGTTTTCCAGTCGAAACTCGAACCGGGCGGTGTCGGGAATCTGGATTTGGACTTCCGTGAAACCCATTTCGCGGGGATGGGGCAACTCCTGTGCCAACAACTGTGCTGCTGTTCCCGCCTCCATGACGAGTAACGCAATGGTCACCAGCCAAATGGAAGGATCGCCCGACACCCTCTGCCGTCTCATCTCGAGCGTCCCGAGGTGGTTTCCCTCTCCGCTTGGCCAGGACTGCGCACTATCCCAACAGTTCTGTTCTCGGAAACGAAGTACTCCCGCGCCAGCCGAGTGAGATCCTCCGAAGTAGCGGCATCGCGGGCTTCCAAGTAGGGCTGTAGCGTTCTCCAGCTGTCCATAGTCTGAAAATGTCCTATCTCGAACGCGAGGCGACCGGCATCGAGAGCAAGCCGGTGCCAGTCCGTTCTCAGGTGTTTCTTCACAGTCGCGAGGCGGTCCTGCTCCACTGGTGTCCGCCCCAACTGGTCCAGCACACCTAGAAGAACAGACTCGGCCCCGGAAATGTTCTCCTCGTTATCCAGAACGATTTCGAAATTCAGCGATGAAGGAACACCAAACCGTGTAGTGTGCACGACACGAGTATTGGCATCGACCGTGGCCGCTATCCCTTTCGTGGCCAGCTCATCTTCGACCGTGCGACGCACCACGCCGAGCAGCACGTCAAAAAGTGGTCGATCGGGATGTCCGACTCCCGGTATGAGAAACCGTGCCTCTACACGTGGATCGAGGTCCGCGCTCCGGAACACCACGCGCCGCTCCGCCCGGGGTACAGGCTCGACCGCCCTCATCCGAGTCGGCTCGGGGGCCCGCTCCATCCAGCCGAAATATTGTTCCACCAAGCCCACCATCGCGTCGAAGCGCACGCCACCTACGAGGACGATCGTAGTGTTGTTCGGTACGAAGTAGGTCTCGTAGAGTTCACGCTGGGAGTTCCGCGTGTACCGCAGAAAATCCGTCGGATAGCCTTCAGGCCAGAACACGGGATGTATGGCACCGACGGCCGCGTTCATCTGTTCGTAATACGGCGTCGTGGCCCGGTTCAGATCGCCGTAACGCTGCTCGACCAGAATCATCCGCTCCACATCGAACTCGCGGAAGACGCTGTTGCGCATGCGATCAGCCTCGATTCGGAGGAACAGCGCCACCCGAGAACGTGGGAGATTGATGTCAAACTTCATGTACTCTTGTTCGGTGCTAGCGGTCAGCCCCGTTCCACCATAGGCCTGATACCACCGCATCATAGCCCCATAGTCTCGGTACTGAGCGATGGCGCTGTCGAGCGCCGCGATTGCCGCACGGAGACTGTCGACTCGCGAGGTGCTCGCGGCGTGCGAGTAATCGTGGAATACACCACGCTGCCGCAGCGAGTTGCGAGCCCTATTCAACTCCTCGATGAGCGCCGCCTCGGTCGACGCCATGACCGCATGGAGACGTGCTTCTGCCTCCCAATTGGTGGTGCCCAGCGTATGAGTCCCTTTGAACATCAGGTGCTCGAGAAAATGTGCGGCTCCCAACTCTCCGGGCGCCTCGTTGAAGGCACCCATGTCGGTGAAGATCTTCGCCGCCACGCGGCTATCTCCGGGGCGTTCGACAACAAGCAGCCGCAATCCATTGGGGTAGACATGTTCGCGGATGAGTAACTCATAGGCACTGTTTCGTTGTGCCAGCAACGGGCTAGCCACCAGCATGCAGAGAGCGATTCGGACGACAAGTCGCATACCGAACTCCTCCGGACGGGGGTGTGAATAATAGCGGTTTCCGACGGACACGGGCAGCCGGATGGCACGGTGGCACCGTAGCCCCATGACAGGCAGCTTGCGCGCATGTAGATTGGCGCGAGAGACCTGTATAGGAGTGATCATGAGCAAAGGCCGCGTTCTCGCCCTGCTAGCGGCGATTGTGCTTCTCCTGGGTGGCTTGATCTACGGAAGCTTGAGTACCATCCAATCTGAATGTGATTTGTGTATCGAGTACAACGGACAGCGCCAATGCCGCTCCGGATCGGGCTCGGACGAGGCAGCGGCCAAGGATGCCGCTCAACGGGCTGCCTGCGCCGTCATGGCCAGCGGCATGGCAGCGAGCATCCAATGTCAGAATGTAATTCCGACAAATGTGCAATGTAGGTAGTAGGCAGCCGTAGGGGCCTGGCCCCACGTCTGCCCCTGCGGGCCGCCTACCGCCTACCAGCCAATTCCCTCAGCCTCCGCAGCAACGCTCCTACCTGCTCGATTTCGTCGCCGTACGTCGCCCAGTCGCCTATCCGCTGGGCGTCGAGGGCCCGCTGGTAATGGTCTTGAGCCTGGCGGATGAGACCGGCTATCGCGGGATTCGTCGCGGCCACGCCGGCAGCGGGAGCCTCACCGGCAACCGGCGACTCTATTGCCAATGCCGGCAGGGTACCGCCTTCGATCGTTCCTCCGAACAGCCGGGACAAGCTCCGCTCCAGAGTTTCCTCCATGACCACCTGGTTCTCAAAAGCCACGATCACCCGCTTCAGTTCGGGAATCCGACCGCCTTCCGCCCTCAGATAGAGCGCTTGGACGAAGAGCAGTGCCTCCTCGATAGGAATAACCAACAGATTGCCGCGAATGACTTCGGAGCCGGCCTGGTCCCAAAGCGTAATTTGACGCGAGACCTCAGTATCTTGGTTGATCC
This sequence comes from Gemmatimonadota bacterium, assembly GCA_022566515.1. GTDB lineage: Bacteria > Gemmatimonadota > Gemmatimonadetes > Gemmatimonadales > GWC2-71-9 > B3T1B10. Next base: position 2,789 of record JADFIT010000002.1, on the reverse strand, counting down.
GGTTGACGATTTGCGTGGGCCCGAACACCAAGCTCTGCCGCGGAAACCGGTACACTATTAACTGTCCGTAGTGCTCGCCGTCGTTACGCACCACCATCCACGCGGCCAGGTTGTCCTTTCCCTGGGGCGTGAACGGCGTCATGATGATGAACTCTTCCTGCAACTCTCCCGGCAGTTTCATCACCATGTGACGCAAATAGGGATCGCGGATCCCCTCGCCACGAGCCACCACCGGAATTTGCCATTGATCTTCTCGAGGATAAAACGTTGCCGGTTCCTTCATGTGGTACGTCGCATACAACTCCGTCTGGGCCCGAAACAGGTCATCCGGATAGCGGATGTGGGCCAATAGGTCGTCACCCATCTCATCGAGCGGGTGGAACAGATCGGGGAAAATCTTGGCGTACGTCTGTATGACCGGATCGTCGGGGTCGGCAATATACGCCTCGATGCTCCCGTCGTACGCGTCGATCACAGCCTTGATGCTGTTGCGAAAGTAGTTGATTCCCCCGCTGCGCGGCTGCGAATACGGGTACTTGGTCCCTCTCGTATAAGCATCGAGAATCCACTTCAATCGCCCATCCTTCGTCACCACCATGTAAGGATCGTCATCCCACATCAAGAACGGCAACGCCTTGCTGGCACGTTCGCGGATGTTGCGGTGGTACAGCACACGGCTGTCATTATTGATGTCTTGCGACAGGAAAATCTTCGACTGTCCAAAACGCACACTAAAGAGAACCTTGCGCAGAAATGAGTTCACATAGACACCGCCGGTCCCGTCATAGACGGTTGTTGCAATCGAATCCCCCAGCGGATAGTCGAACTCGGCCTGCTCGGTGTTCACGAACACGTAACTGTTGGAAAGCTCGCCGTAATAGATCTCCGGACGGGTAACCGCTATCGAGGCACTGGAGACCGGTGGGAGGTCCTGAATGAACAGCACCGGAAGACCTTCCGGGGTCACCTGATTCACCGGACTCATGGTGAGTCCCATACCATGCGTGTACGTGAGATACTCGTTGATAAAATTGCGCGTCGGCAGGGCGGCGCTGTTGAGCTCGCGCGGCGAGAGCAACACCTGCCGCAACTCACCGTTGATTATGTACCGATCATCGTCAACCGACACGAAATCATAATACGTGCGGATTTCCTGAAGTTGCCCGAACGTCTGGAGCAATAGAGCGCGGTCCCACAGACGGATATTCCTTACGGTGCCGCTGTTGGCACGAATATCGTCCAGCGTGAGTTCCGCCTCGCCGGTCAGAACCCTGATCTCGACGTCGTCGATTCCCCATGCGGCACGGGTCGCGTCAATGTGCCGTTGGATGAATTTTGATTCCCTCGCCAACTCATTGGGGCCAACCACGAATTTCTGAATCGCGGCTGGGTATACGCCGCCAATAACGCCCACCACCAAATACAGCGCTACTGCTATCATCAGAAAACGCGGCAGTCGGTGGGCCCGCATTCCCCAGAGAACCAGCACCGCTCCCACGACCGCCACGACGACCGACGCCCACAGAACCGGCAGACGCGCGGTCAGATCGGTGTAGCTCGCCCCGTGGACCGCGCCGGCACTCGAAAAGAGCAGGCTTGGCATTCTCACCATGACCAGGTTGAGAGCGGTAGCCAAAAACAAGACGGCTACCAGAACGCCAATATGCCGCTCGGCCGACGGTTCGATTGTCATGCTGCGACCACGAAGGACGACGTCGCCTCGCACCAGGTAGAGAGGAGCTACCATGAACAACGTAAGCACGGTCAACGACAAAATGAGCGCGATTGCGACGGTGTAAGCCGGCAGCTCGAAGAAATAGTATCCGATATCCCTTCCAAACGCGGGATCAATCTCTCCGAAGGGCGTACGTTTCAAGAACTGTTGCAGCACTAACCAGGCGCTGGATGCGGAGACGCCCACGAGAAGCGCTAGAAAGGCGGAGACCGGCAACGCCAGGAGCCGGAGCAAGCGCGTGATATCCACCTTCGGTGTCTTGGCGTTGATGTTCACGACCACCGGATCCGGAACCACACCTCGCTGGGCAAAACGTAGATTTACGTAGAAAAACGCGAACGCGAAGAGGGCGGCGCCTACGCCCAGCAACACTTTGGTCCAAAGAGTGGTGAGAAAGACCGACTGGTATCCCAACGAACTGAACCAATACCAATCGGCAGCCAAGCGAACAGCCGCAGGCACGCTCATCACACCCACGATCACAAAAACGACGACCACGGCCAGGACGAACGGCCCGCGCTTCATCTGAGGCAAACCTTGAATACTTTCCATGGTCCAAAGGTAGCAGGAGAGCCTGCCCGCATCCAAGGGACACCCGTCATAGCACGTCGCGAGGCGACGGCCTCCCAGCAGATATCACCTGTTTCGGTTGGATAACGCCCGGTAGTACTCCTCCACTAGCTCCTTGAACCCCTGGGGAACCTCGTCCGATCCAGAGAGCAACAGCCGATCAGATTCGGGATCCGCGAACTGGCGGCGGAGCGCGTATTCAAACTCTTTGAGCCCCTCGATCGCCGCCTGCTGCAGTCGCGCGATCTCGGCGGGATCGTCGAACACGCTTCGGCTGTCGAGCCGGCGTAGGCGCTCCAAGACATCGGATAGGGTCGAGACATCGATTCCTTCACGCCGCATGCGCTGGCGAAGCGCTTCCAACTCGGTGGCCCGCTCGCGGAATTCGCCACGGAACTGGCGGACATCGTCGGTCCGGAACCCCCCGAAACCTCCGGTAGACCCTCCCCGAGGGGACCCACCGCCACCGCCCTGTTGTTGCTCC
>JADFIT010000040.1 GCA_022566515.1 Gemmatimonadota bacterium | reverse complement strand
GGACAACATTTACGTCGGCACGGACCTCGGTGCGTTCGTCTCGACCGACGCGGCCTCAACGTGGTCGCCCTTCAACGATGGTCTTCCTCTGGTTGCGGTGTTCGATCTGGCCATCAACTCGACAAGTGGGCTGCTGCTGGCCGGAACCCATGGGCGGGGCATGTTTGCCCGGACGGTCCTTTTGGTGCTGGGAATGACCGTAAGCCCGGATAGCAGGATCGACTCAATTGCTGTCGGGAGCACGACTACTACCTCGGATACTGCGGTGGTCCGATTCGTAGGACCGGGTGCGGCGACTCAGCCTTGGACTGCGGCACCCGGAGCCGGTACATGGTTGACAATCACGACTCCTAACGGCACGGGGAACGGAGTGGTCCGCTGGACGCGCGACCCCACGGGGCTCCTGCTCGGCACGTACGTGGACACCGTTTCCGTTACCGCCACCGGCTCAGGATTGAGCCCGGCACAAATCATCGACACGCTGGTGATCGGCCAGGCCCTCGCCATGTCACTCTCATCTTCGAGCTTGGTGGATACGACCGTGGCAGGTGCTCAGCAGCCGACTTTGGGTACCGTATCTGTGCTCATCACCGGCATAGGCTCGGGAAGCACGTCATGGAACGCCACGCACGGTGCCGGGAGTTGGATTACCGTGACGCTCGACTTCGGCACCGGTGGCGGGGCGGTCGCATGGTTACGCGACGCATCGCAATTGGTGGAGGGAATTTATATCGACACGATTACCGTCACGGCTCCGGGTAGCGGGGTGAGTCCCTTGATGGTGGTCGATACGTTGGTGGTCGCGCCCGCCATTGCTTTGAGCGACGCCGCCGACGAGTTGTTCGTCGGAGGGTTGTTGAGTCCGTTGCAGATCGCATTTCTGGATGCGTTGGGCAACGACGACGGAACCTACAACCTCGGCGACGTGCTGGCGTGGGTTGATTGGTGCGAGCGCACTGAGCCGGGTGGGTGTGTTGTCGACCCGGCGGCCGTGCAACAATCGGCGGACACGGCAGGCGGAAGGTCACCCTCTGGTGGGCCACGCGGGTCGGACGACCCGAAGCGCTCGGGGAGGCGAGAATGAGGGTCACGTATCTGCCGGCGCTCGCCCTGGGCGTTGTCGTGACGTTGGCCAGCTGTGGTGGCGAGGAGTTGCCACCCGGTCCGCCACCCCCTCCCAGTGGCCCTGGATTCCTCCAGGTGCTGTTGGAGACACCACGGACCAACGATGGAGCGCTGCTCATTACGCTATCGGGCGGTCCCCTGGACTCGCTACGGGTGAGCCAGGCCACGCTCCTCACGGCGCCACCCGGCGTGAACGATCAGCAGGTGATCATAGCAGGAGACGTGCGCGCCGGTACCGTGCTGCGATTCTGGGTGCCCGAGCGCGCCAACGTCGCCAACTACCGTGCGGTGTTAGATCAGGTCGCAACGCGCAGGGACTACATCCAGCAATCGTTGACCGACTATTCGCTCACGATCACGACTGACTAGGACTCTGGGTCGTAATTGCGGTAACATATTCACCGCGGAGACCGCAGAGGGCGCGGAGGTTTGTGGACAGGATAGACAGGATATTCCTTCCGTCTTTCCGTCCTTCCGTCCTTTGTGACCTAGCGCATCGCTACCGCCGCGAGATGGTCTCCGCCTTCTTCTCGTCCTTCTGTGGCCGCACCCACGGCGTCCATTCGATCCCGCGGACGTATTTCTGGATCCACCGTATCTCTTCTATGTCGCGAGTACGCTGGTGCCGCGGTTCGCGGAAGCCGTGAGGCTCGCGGGGGAACTTGATGTACCGAGCTGTCTTGCCCTGATCACGGATGGCGGTGAAAAACATCATGCTCTGCGGCTCCGTATCGGTCCGGTCGTTGATGCCGTGCATGAGTAGGGTGGGAGTGGTGATGTTGGCCACGTGGGTCAACGCCGACTTCTGTCGCCACGCCTCCGGGTTTTCCCACGGTGTCCCGCCGATGTACCACAGGCGCACGTCGTGGTTGAACCCCGGGGCGTACTCCGAGGGCCAGTCAGACACCATCGCTCCGAGCGACGCACCTTTGAATCGATCGGTCTGGGTGATCGTCCACCCTCCTAGAATCCCGCCGTAACTCCACCCTCGAATCCCCATTTGATCCGGATCGGCGTATCCTGCTTCGATGACGTAGTCGACGCCGCTCATGAGATCCCGGTAGTCGCCGCCCCCAATGTCTTGGTAATTGCCTTGGAGGAACGTGTCGCCGTACCCGCTGCTGCCTCGCACGTTGGGAAGCAGTTGTGCGTAACCGAGACCGGCCCACACATGATAGCTGGAGCGAAAGCTGTTGCTGAACACGCCAGCGGGGCCGCCGTGCACGTGCAGCAACAGAGGCATGCGGGTGCCACGCCGATAGGCTTCGGGTAACAACAGGATTCCTTCGATTTCCAACCCATCGGTACTGCGCCATCTGATCACCGTACCGTTGGCTAGGAGAAAGTCAGTCTTGATGGACGGGTTAGCATCGGTGAGTCGAGTAGGCCCATAGTCGTTTGTAGGCGATACGTAGAGATCCGACGGTGTGTCGAAATCCTGGTAAGAATAAACCATCTTGGTCCGATCCTTGGAGAACGAACTAACGCTCATGGTTCCCACGACATCGGTGATCTGGTCCACTTTTCCCGACCGCACGTCCAGACGGTAGAGATTGGAGTTGGTTCCCTGGCGGCCGCCGAAGAGGATCGCCCGGCTGTCGGGCGTCCAGGCGATCTGGGAAATCGAGCCTCTGAACTCGCCGGAGACTAGCCTGTGTTCCTTCGTATCGGCGTTCATCACCCGAATCTTGTTCTCGTTCTGCTCCCAGTCTGTGTCGCTCACCGCTCTGTATGCGAAGTGCACTCCGTCCGGCGCCCAGATGAGGCGGCCCTCCGGCGCTCTATTGTCGGTGAGCCGAGTGGTGGTGCTGTCCTCGAGATCCAAGAGGAAAATCTCGGCGAGGTATTGTTGGTTGCGGAGGTTTTCCCTGCGGGCCGTGTACACGATTCGCTTCGTGTTGGGGGAGACACTAAAGCTCCCAATGCGGAAATCCTCCTTGGTGATCTGCGACTCCTTCTCATCCTCGATGACGAAGACCCAGAGGTTGTTCCATTGGGATTCTCGCTGGCCGTTGGGGCCTTCGTCTACAAAAATGGCGTCGTTGCCTTTCTTGTGTTCCTTCTCGTCTTCTTCGCTGCGCGGCTCGTCGGCAACAAAAAAGATGCGATCGGAATCCTCGGACCATTGGTATGTCCCCACGCTGGTTTTGTGCTTGGTGAGTTGCACCGCCTCGCCACCATGGGTTCGCATCACGAAGATCTGTTGGACTTCGTCCACGGCTCGACGGAAGGAGAGGTACTTCCCGTCGGGAGAAAACTGGAATCCACTGCCGCCGGCCTTGCCGATGAACTGGAACGACTCTCCGCCGCCAGCCGGAATCATGTGGTAAGTGGTCTCCCGCTTATTGTCGTCCCAGTTCAACTCCGAGCGGGAGTAAAGCACCCATTGGCCGTCCGGCGACATCAGGGCGTTGCCCACACTGACCATCTCGAGGCCGTCGTCGGTGGTCATGGCCCGCCGCTCCTGGGCCAGGGTCGGGGCGGCTGGAAGCAAAATCAACACGGCGCAGAGTAGTACGGATTTCATGATCGGTATCCTTGTGCCTGATCTGGGTTGTCCAAGCCCGAAAAGTATGACTAGTACTGCGTGTCACAAGTACGGTGACGTGCTGACCATCGTTCACCGCGGACCGCGGTGCGATATCACCGGTCGCCACATTAGGGTCTATTCACCGCAGAGATCGCCGAGGGCGCAGAGATGAACGGGGTGAATGAACTTACTAGATCATCGGGGCTGCGATCGAGGTGCATCGTACACTTCACAAAAATGGTTTCATCCGGCATTTCCGGGGAAGGACGTTCCCGTCAGGAAGAAGGCCCCGCCATCGCGAAAGTCGGAGGCACACGCCGCGTCCGGAGTGAATGGCCACGGAATCCACGGAACACACGGAACCCAACGCAACCCCCACAAAAACTTTTTTCCCCTTCACCCCACACCTTTTAGGAGGGGAACACAACTTCCGGGGCGGGGGTCCGTGTTTTCCGTGTTTTCCGTGGCTCATCCGGGGTGGGGTGGAAGGGTCGAGAATCGTCCCTTCAATCACCTGCCCCGAAATTCCCGGAAGAACCCGTTATTTTCCCGTGGTGAACTACACGCGCAAAGGACGCAGGCATGCCTGGTGCCTGCTAGCAGCTCTCATTCCCGGTCTGTATGCCTGCGGGTCTGGCGAAGCGGCAAACCCCATCCGCGACGCCTTGGCGGCGGAGGCCTCTACACCGGCCTCAGGCGCACCTGTTGCATTTCGCTTCCCCACCAGCCCCGGCCCCGGCGTTCGCCTCTACAGGTTTCCGGCGCTGATCGAGGTCGAATGGCGATTCGACACCCCTACAATCGCCGCCAGCCGTGTGGTGGGCTTTGCCTCGACCGAGAAGCAGATCTACGTACAAAAGGACTCTTCGAAACTCCTGGCCCTCGACCTGCAAAGCGGACGTGACTATACAGTCGACTCTGTGGTCGCAGCCGCCGTAATCGGCCCCACTGGTACGCCACACCTCGTGGAGCTGGATGGGAGCCTGGCAACGGTCGTCGACCGGCACACGCAACGGTGGGATTCGATCGTTCGGGAGCAGCCGAAGCGTATCTGGGGCACGACCGGGGGACGCTTGTTGGCGTTGATCGAAACGGAGGCGGGCCAACGGCTGGAGCTGTTCACTGATAAGGGGCGTGTCGCCGACATCGAACTCCCCACCGGGCTTCTGGCAGTCACCCGATGGGGCGATCTCGTGGCCGTAGCGGTGGATTCCGGCTTGATCGTCCAAAGGACCGACCCCAACCACTCTGACAGGGTGGAATTCCTCCCCCTCGTAAGCGAAGTGACGGCGATGGTGTTTTCCGCGTCCGGGCACCACCTGTTCATCGCCACGGCAAATCGTGAACTTCTCGTCGTCAACCGATTCCAGTTCGCCGATCCTGAGAAATACCCCCTCGCCCATCGCGTAGAAGCCATGCGGACAGGCCCCCGGGGGCGGTTTCTGCTGCTCAGGCCGGAGGGCTGGGATTCCCTCTGGATCGCCGAAGCGGCCGAGCTTAGGAACGTGGTGAGCGTGGCAGGATCCTGGCAGGACGACCTACCCGCCATAGCTTCGGACGGAACCGTTCTCGTGCGTCAAGGGGACGATGTCGTCGCCATCGACCCCGAGACGGGAACTCGGAGGGGACGCATTGAGGACGCTGCCGGTGACCGCTGGCTCGCCCTGGCCTGGGATCCGCGACGGCCGACCCTGCAGTTGGTCGAAGAGGCGCCAACCGACGACCGGGCGGAGACGACGGGGAAAGGAAACCAGACGAAGTTTTACGTGCAGCTGAGCAGCACCTCCAACTTGACCTGGGCCCAGGCCCGCCGGGATGAACTCCTACAGGCGCAACTCAGGGCGCTGGTTCTCTATCCTACCGAGTACTACGACAGGTACCGGGTCGTACTTGGCCCTTACGGTACGCGGGAGGAGGCCGATAACATCGGCCGTCGGCTCGGGCAGCCGTATTTCCTCCTAACGATGCCGGATCCGACGGCCACCAATCAATGACCGCCCGGGAGTTCGACTGCGGGGTACTTGCCGACAACACCGTGGTCGCCCTCATCCCCGCCACGGAAGATTACGATTGGGCCGCGGCCCAGGCATGGTTCGTAGCACGGGAAGCGACCCGCGGCAAGCCCCGGGTCGCCCTTGTGGACTTGTCCCTAAACATGCCGGTGCTGGATCATGGAGCCGTCGGCCGGACGGAGGAGGGCATCGTAGACGCCCTCCTCTACGACACGTCGCTGACTCGGATAGCCCAGCCCCAGGACGAACCTGGGCTCCACTACCTGGGGGTAGGGACCCCAACCGACAAGCCTCAGGACGTGTGGGGCCATCCGCGTTGGAGCCGGCTCGCCGCCGGGTTCCGGAGTCAGGGGGCGGTGCTCCTGTTGTTCCTCCCCCCCGCGGCTATCCGCCACGCATCCATGCGCCCCGACGGCATCATCATCTTGGCACCCGGGGGGTGGCATCCGGCCGAGGGGCGATACGTCGAGATCTCCCGGTGGCTGGATGAGGGAATACCTCTTTTAGCGGTCGTGTCAGACCTTGATGCGGAGACCCAGGCAGCGTGGGGAGAACCCGCCCCGACCCCGAGGCCTGGCAGCTTGCTCCTGCCCCCGCGGCGCTGGGGTACGAGCAACAGGATGTTCGCTCTGGCGTTCGCCCTCATCGTCTTGGCGGCCGCGATATGGACTGCCACCCGGCTAACCCGTTCGCCGGCCGCCGAAAGCACCGCGGCGGCCCCAGTCCAACCCCCGCCATCGGAACCGTCGCCGGAAGTCGAAGCGGGGCAAACACCGTTGGCCCCACCGCGGCTCGATTCCCTCTCTTATTCCCTCCAAGTTGCCGCTTTCAACACGCTGGATCGGGCCGTAGAATACGCCGTCGCGCTCGAAAACCGAAGCCTCGTGGCGGCAGTAACGCCGATCCGGATCGGAGGGAGTATCTGGTACCGGGTCATCCTGGGCGCGCTCCCCACTGCGGCCGAGGCCGAGGCGACACTGGTCGGGCTGTGGCAGGATGGGTTGGTTGAGAGCGGTGAGGGAGCTATCTTGCGCACCCCGCAGGCGTTCGACTTAGGGGTCCGCGAGAGCGACGCGGCTTGGGAGGAGACGCAGATGCTCCGGGACCGGGGTATTCCTGCGTACAGTGTGGAGGCGTCGTTGGGTACGGCGCGAATTTTCGTCGGCGCATTTGAAACCCCCGATCAGGCCGCCGTGGTAGAATCTCTGCTGACGGCAGCCGGCTTGACCGCAACTCTTATAACACGTACCGGAAGCGCGCGATGAAACTGACCCGGCTCGTGCTGTCGGGCTTCAAGTCTTTTGCCGACAGAGTAGAACTGACGTTCGAGGACGGCATTACGTCCATTGTTGGCCCCAACGGCTGCGGGAAGTCCAACATCTCCGACGCAGTTCGCTGGGTACTCGGCGAGCAGCGCGCTCGGATTCTCCGCGGCGCCCGCATGGAAGACATCATTTTCCAGGGCACGACGAAGCGGAAGCCGACCAATGTCGCGGAAATCTCGCTGCACTTCGATAACAGCGACGCGTCGCTCCCGATCTCCTACCGAGAGGTGGTGGTAACGCGGCGCCTCACGCGCACGGGACTGAGCGAATACCTCCTGAATCAACAGCCTGTGCGCTTGCGCGACATTCAGGATCTCCTGCGGGGAACCGGATTGGGGAGTGAAGGTGGTGTCGTGATCGAGGCGCAAAAGATCGACCGGCTCTTGTCGGACCGCACCGACGAGCGGCGCGCGCTGTTCGAAGAGGCGGCCGGTATCTCCCTCTACCGAGATCGCAAGACGACGACGGAGCGGCGACTCGACAAGACCCTCGAAGATCTCAGGCGTCTCGACGACTTGATCTCGGAAATCCAGACACAGGTGCGGAGTCTGGCGAGGCAGCGCGGGAGAGCCGAGCGGCACAAGAAACTCACCGAAGAACGTTTCGGCATTGTCATGACCTTGGCCCGCCGTCAGCTCGCGCAGTTCGACGAGCAAGCAGCGGCGCTGCGGAAGCAAGAACAAGAAGTCAGCGAAGCGCTTCCCCGCCATCGCGAGCGGCTCAGCCTCAATGAACGGGAGCGGGAAGAGCGGATTCAAGCCCGGGCCACGGCCGAGGCACAGCGTACTGAGATCGAGCGGCACTTGGCGCAAGGACGCTTGGAGGTGGGGAAGCTGGAAGGCAATCTCCAACTGGCAAACGAGCGGTTGAAGAACGCCGCGGAGCGCAAGGCGCGGGCTCTGGAAGAACGGGCCCACGCGGAGGCTCTGGCGTCCCGGGCTACCCACGAGAACGAGGCCGCGGCCGCAGAGCGAAAGGCGGCAACCGATGCACGGGAATCGGTCCAAACCGAACTCGATCTCCGGGCAACGGACGAGAGAGCAACTCGTGATCGGCTGATGGGTCAGCGTGAGCGCGTCCGAGGGCTCGAAGATTCGTTGCAGGAGCAGGCGGAAACCACCAGTGCCCTCGCGGTGGAGAGCGAAGCTCTCGAACGCGATCTCACAGACCTCCGCTCGCAGGAACGGGAGGCAACCACCCGCACTCGCGAAACCGAAACCTTTCGCAAGGAAGCTCTCTCCCGTCTAGAGACGGCGGCGGCGGAGTTGGCGCGCCGGCGGCAAACCGAGGATAGGGCATCGGCGGAACTCGAGGGGGCGCGTCACGCACTGGCCGCCATGAAAGAGCGGGAAGCCGCCATCCTGGTGGAGCGCCGCGGGGTGGAGGAACGTCGCACACAGCTGAGCGTGCGACGTGACGCCCTCGAGGCGTTGGAGCGAGACAGAGCGGGCCTGGCACCCGGTGCGCGGAAGCTCCTCGAGGACCAGGACAAGTTCCCCGATGGTGCGATCTTGGGTCCGCTGAGTGATTTCCTGCGAACGTCCGGACGGGGTGCCGAGGTCGCCGAGCGCATGTTGGTGGAATGGCTGCACGCCGTCGTCGTGAGAGACGAGAACACGGTTGAAGAGGTGCGGCGCTGGCACGCCGATGAGCAACCCGGCCCACTGCTGCTACTCCCCGTCAACCCGGGACCCAAGGCAAACGGCGACGCTCCACGCGACCTGATTTTGGAGATCGCCGATCCGGCTCGCTCATGGGCGTTGGCGCTCCTAGCCGGCAACGTGAGCTTGGACGAAGGAGCGAGCGCCATTCGGCGGCCGAATGGTGCGGTTTTCCTCCCGGGCATGGAGGATAGCAGCGGTCCACTACAACGCCGCGCCGAATTGGAGCGGTTGAGCGAGGAGTTTGCCGCGGCCGAGTCTGACGTCAAACGGTTGGGGCAGGATGCCGAAACCGCAGCGCGGGAATTGCTGGAAGCCGAACGCCACTTCGACGCGGCAGTGCAGTCTGCTGAGGAGGCACGGCGAGCCCTCCACGAGATCAAGGCCACACACGCCGACTGTGAACGCGACGCCCAGAGGTCCGAACGGGAGCTAAACGAAGCCAGCGAGACTTTGGTACGTCTCGGCGATCGGCTCGAGGAGCGAACCGACCGACTGCGAGTCGTAAACGCCGAACTCCAGAAGTTGCGGAGCGGGCGGACTCAGGCGGAGGTCGAACTCGAGAAGCAACGCTCGCTCCTGAATAGTCTGGAAACCGAACAGGAGGCGGCGCGGGAAAACCGGGTGCACTGGCAGGTCGAAGAGGCCCAGCTGTCGGCGAGAGAGGAAGCAGCTCGCGAGCGCGAGAGTCGTGCAGAGCGGTCTCTCCAAGACGCAACAACAGAAATGGAGAGCCTCGAGCACGAGATCTCCGACATCAGCGACTCCGTGTCACAGACCGAAACACAACGAGCGGAGTGGAGTGATCAGCTCGCGGAGCGCACCACCGTGGTCGCGGAACTCGAAGCGGCAGCGTCGGCTGGCGAGCAGGAGGTGCGAGCAGCCGATGAAGCATTGCACCTAAGCGATCGGGAGCTGGAGGAAGCGCGCACTAAGGTTCAGGATCTCTCGGAGACTGCCCATCGTGTAGAACTCGAGCAAGCTGAAATCGGAGGACGACGCAACACCATCGTGGAGCGTGTGGAAACCGAGTGGCGCATGCCGCTGGCCGAACTCCTCGAAGCTGCGCCGGAGGTGGAGGGAGACGACGAGGCCCTGCACGCGGAAGCGGAGCTGCTTGCCGACCGACTTCAGGCTGCGGGGCCGGTAAACCCCCTCGCCGCGCAAGAGCACGATGAGGAGAAGAAGCGCGTAGAGTTTCTCGAAACACAGAGGGACGATCTGGTCGAGGCACGCACCTCGTTGCTTCAGGCGCTGCGAGAAATCGACGAAACGGCTCGAGCGTTGTTTACCACAATGTTTTCGGCGGTCCGCGAGAATTTCAAACAGGTGTTCTTGACGCTGTTCGAGGTCGGAGAATGTGATGTACGACTAGTTGACGAGGACGATCCACTGAATAGTGAAATCGAAATCCGCGCTGCACCGCGGGGCAAGCGCACGCAACGTATTGATTTGTTGTCGTCCGGCGAGAGGGCGCTTGTAGCCATCTCGCTTCTCTTCGCTATTTTTCTCGTCAAGCCAAGCCCCTTTTGTTTGCTCGACGAAGTGGATGCGCCGCTCGACGACTCCAACGTGCAGCGGTTCTTACGGCTGCTCGACGAGTTCAAAACGGACACGCAATTCATCGTCATTACGCACAATCCGCGGACTATGCAGACCGCCGACGCCGTGTACGGTGTGACCATGCAGGAACCCGGTGTGTCTTCGATCGTCGGAGTACGGCTGGGAGAGCACGCAACGATCGCATGATCGTGCGGGCAGCGACCCTTGACAAGACGAATCGTGTACCGCGGCCGTAGCGAGGAATGATGGAACTCACCGTTCTCGGATCCGGTACAGTTGCACCCTCGCCCACGCGAACCGCGGCATCCTACTGGGTAACGACCGGTACAACCCATCTGTTACTCGACTGCGGTGCGGGAACCATGCACCGGATGGCCGCGTTCGGCGTGCCCTGGGCGGAGGTCACGCACGTGGCGCTCACACATTTCCACGTCGATCATTGGGGGGAATTCCCCATGCTGCTCTTCGCCCTGCGGTGGGGGGGGGAGCCGGCACGGCAGCGGCCTCTGGAAGTGATTGGGCCGGTAGGCCTACAAGACCGGCTGCGCCATGCGGCTAGCGCGTTCGGAGAGTGGATCCTGAACCCCGGCTACCCATTGGAGATTCGTGAGTTACAACCGGGAGACGCCTACGCGCTGGACCACGAGGTCGAGCTGCAAACGTGCAAGACACCCCACACCGACGAGAGCATGGCGTACTCCGTAAGGGACAAGAGCGGCCGTCTGGTGTACACTGGAGATACCGGGCCCAGCGACGCCCTGGCCGATTGGGCGCTAGATTGCGACCTGTTGCTGGCCGAGTGCTCGCTGCCCGATGAGCGGAGCATCGAGACGCACTTGACCCCGACCCAGGCCGGCCATCTCGCCCGGAAAGCGAGAGCGCAGCGCCTCGTGCTCACGCATTTCTATCCTCCCGTAGAGGAGGTTGATCCGGCCGCCGTTGCTGCTGACGTGTACGGTGGCAAAGTCGTTGCGGCCAAGGACGGTGACCGCTTTACCGTCGGAGCTTAGCTTAGGTGCAAGAACATGCTTGTGGTGATGCGGTGCGGCGCGACCGATAGGCAGATACAGGGCGTGGTGCAGGCGATAACAGAGTTGGGTTGCGAAGCCCGGCAGCTACACAGCGCACAGGGGACGACTGTCAACGTCGTCGGGAACGACGAACGCATCGACTCGGCCAGGCTGGCTTCGCTCGACGGTGTGCAAGACATCATTCACCTGAGCCAGCCCTATCAGCAGGCGTCGCGCGATTGGCATCCCGTGGACACTGTCATAACGCTACCCAATGGGCTCAAAATCGGATCGGACGCAATCGCCATTGCCGCCGGGCCCTGCTCCGTCGAAGGCGAGCAGCAGATCCTCGAAGTGGCACACGCGGTACAGGAGGCCGGTGCAACACTCCTGCGCGGAGGGGCGTTCAAGCCCCGCACCTCTCCTCATTCATTTCAGGGACTGGGAGCCCGCGCCCTCGAATACCTAGCCCGAGCGGGGGAAGCCACGGGCCTAGCAGTGGTCACCGAGGCAGTCGATCCCGAAACCGTCGACGCCGTGGCAGAACACTCCGACATCGTCCAGATCGGCGCGCGTAACATGCAGAACTTCTCCCTCCTCAAGCGCATCGGCCGGATCAAGAATCCCGTGCTCTTGAAGCGGGGCATCGCCGCCACCATTACCGAACTGCTTTCATCGGCGGAGTACATCCTCATGGAAGGAAATGCCAACGTCATTCTCTGCGAACGTGGCATTCGCAGCTTCGACCCGGGCACGCGCAACCTCCTCGACCTGAGCGCCATTCCCCGAATACAGCAAGCTTCGCATCTGCCGGTAATGGTGGATCCGAGTCACGGCACCGGTATCCGAGATCTCGTCACCCCCATGGCGCTCGCAGCCATCGCGGCTGGCGTCGACGGCGTGATGGTCGAGGTCCATCCCGACCCCGACGAGGCGCTGTCGGACGGCGTACAGAGTCTCTACCCCGAGCAGTTTGCCGAAATGGTGAGACGTGCGCAGCAAGTCGCATCGGCGGTGGGCCGTCGAATCGCAAGCCCGGCACCGGCGAAGTTGGGCTCATGACGGCCGTCGGCGCCAGCACGACCAGAACCATCCACGCCACCATGATTAGAATCATCCGCGTTATCATGACTAGGATCATCCGCGTTACCATGATGGTCGTTGGCCTATTCGTGAACGCCGTCAGTACGGAGCCCGCAGCCGCTCAAGACGTGACCGAGGTACTCGCCACCGCCCAGGCCACATACCGCCAAATCGAGACGCTGCAGGCGGAGTTCACACAGACGCTCGTAAACCCGATGATGGGAAACGACACGACAACCGGCACTTTGTACTTGGCTCCGCCGGACCGGTTTTCCATGCGCTTTGCCGAGCCGGAGGGAGATCGGATCGTGGCGGACGGCACGTGGCTCTGGCTCCACACACCAAGCACCACGCCCGATCAGGTGATCCGGCAGCCCATTCCGGATGTGGGGCCAGCCACTCCGAACCTGTTCGGGCAATTCGTCGATCGCCCGCTGGACAGATACTCCGCTACGTACGCGGGGCGCGACTCCGTCGCCGGCTATGGGGTGGAGAAGGTGCGACTCATTCCTCGGGTGGAAGGCATACCGTTTCGCAGTGTGGTTATTTCGCTGTCCGCGGACGGGATGCTCCGAAGGGTGGATATTGTCGAAGACTCGGGACAGCGACGCACGCTGGTGTTCGACTCGATCCTAGTCAATGCACCGATTCCGCCCGAGGAACTGATCTTTCGCGTGCCCAAGGGCACGAGGATTGTGACGCCTTAGGACCCGCCGTTCCTCCCGCCCCCTCCGGCCAACTCGAGCAACTCTTCCTGACTTTCCACCTCGCCCAGCAAATCAATCGCCTTCCCCACTACCGCGTCCCTCAGCACCTCATAGCGCATCTCCACGTCGCGGCCAAACACATAGCGCAGGGTTCGCCGCAGCAACTCGTGGCTCACCAGATCCCTCGCACCGCTCCATACAGTGCTCGGCATGGCGATGCCTCGCTCCCGGATTCGTCGTAGCAGGACGCTCCGCATGCGCGGCGTCACTTCGAACGACTCGGCATCGGGCACGAGTTCCGCTTCCTTCAACTCCATGGCGTAGCTAGATACCACCGCAAAGAAGGTCTGGATGTTCGATCCGAGCTGCCGCTGGAAGCGGCGTTCGGCGGCGGTGGTAGTGCCTGCACGAGCCACCACGACGTCGGGATGAATACCACCGCCACCCGTCAGCTCCCTACCGGCATCACTGCGAAAAACCGTACTTGCCAACGGCCCGGTGGAGTCGAGTCCTTCCGGCGACACCCGCAATACGGAATTACGCTCCCGGTGAATAGACCGACCACTGGGCGTATACCATCGCCCCGTGGTCAGGCGGAGGGCCTCGGTTCGACTGATCTGGAAGATCGTTTGCACCACTCCCTTGCCGAAACTCGGCGTACCGATCACCAACGCCCGATCGTGATCCTGCAGCGCACCCGCGATGATCTCGGCCGCACTCGCCGAGAACTCGTTGACCAGAACGGCGAGCGGCATGTCGCCCCACTGCCGGGGCAGATACGCGTCATAGGTGCGGGCCATTGCGCCGGGCCTGCCCCGGATTGACACCACCGCCTCACCCGGCTCGAGAAAAAGCTCCGACACTGCGACACCTTGATCCAACAATCCGCCGGGATTGAATCGCAGATCCAGGATGAGCTTTCGGGCACCGGAGTCCCGCAAGCGTGAAATGGCATCGGTGAGTTCTTCGGCCGACCTGGCGCCTACTGTTTCGAGCCGTACGTACCCGATGTCGGCAGCGACGACGGCGGCGTGGCGCACCGAGGTCACGTGAATCTGCTCCCGCTCAATCTCGAATCGTAGCGGGGCGGGCAGTCCGGCACGCACCACGGTAATCGTCACCGCGGTACCGGGATCGCCGCGTAGTGCAGCTGATGCCTTGTCCGCAGACCATCCGTACGTCACGACACTGTCTACCTCGATGATCCTATCTCCCGGCTCGATTCCCGCCTCATCCGCCGGCGTGCCCGCCAGGGGGGTGACCACGGTCAGCCACCCGTCGGTGACCTCGATATGCACGCCGAGGCCGCTGTAATCGCCGCTGGTGGCCAGGATGAGATCTTCGAGATCGTCGGCCCGCAGGAATCCGGTGTACGGATCATCGAGATTTCGCAGCATTCCGTCGATGGCCAAGTCGTAGAGTTGGCTTGCGTCGATGGAATCAACGTAGAGGTCGGCGATGCGCTCGACGACGCTGGAGAAAACCCGGGCGCGCCCGTATACCACCGAAGCGTGAGACGCACCCCGCTGCAGCAGCCAGGCTCCCAAGACGAAGGTCGCCAGAGCCGTGAGGGTGACCAGAACGACACCGCGTCGGCTCACTGCAAATCTTCCGGGGAAAGCGCTTCCATCATCAACCCTACCCCGCACCAGAAGTTTCCTTCAGGTGAGTCTCCACCACCTTCCAGGCCGCCCGCTCCACCTCTTCCACCGATGCAGTTGCGTCTATATGGACCATCGACGGTCCCGAGGCTTCCCGGAACACTGCGGCGATCCGCTCATGCCACTCGAGGCTTTCCCTCTCGATCCGGTCGGGCTCCTTGCCCGCAAGGGCCTGCCGCCCCAGGCCGAGTTCGGCAGGCAGATCAAGGACGATCGTCAAGTCGGGTTGAAGTCCGTCGGTGGCCAGCTCGTTGGCGCCCATCACACGCTCCCTGGACAGGCCACGACCGGCTATTTGATACGCCTCGGTGGAGAGATCGTAGCGATCGCTCACCACCACCTCCCCCCGATCGAGGGCCGGTTGGATGACCTTCGCCACCTGATCGGCCCTGGCCGCCAGCATGAGAAACAGCTCGGCGAGAGGGCTAGCGTGCATTGCAGGGTTCAGGGCTGCCTCCCGGGCCACTTCGGCTAGGGCCGTGCCACCCGGCTGGCGGACCTCGAGCACCTCGCGACCCGCATCGCGCAGGCGTATCGCTAGGCGTCTCACCAGGGTGGTTTTCCCGGCACCGTCCGGCCCGTCGACCACGATGAACGTTCCTCCAGTGCGGGCCCTCATACCGTCACCGTTGCCGCTCGGACGCGTTGGCCAGCAAATATCGCGGCCGCCCGAAGACGTCGTTCTCGATCCGTGCCGCACCCCAACCGCACCTCACGGCAAGGCTCAGGGCAATGTCGGCACGCTGAGAGTCGATCTCAATCGCCAGCAGCCCTCCAGGCTCGAGATGGCCGATTGCACTCTCTAGCAGGAGACGAGTATGGCGCATCCCCCTCTCGCCGCTCACCAGCGCCCCTCGTGGCTCGTGGAGGCGGACGCCGGCCTCGAGCCTGTCGAACTCTTCGGCGGATACGTAAGGCGGATTGGATACCACGGCGTCGAACGTTGTGCCCTCGAGGGGGTCAAAGAACTCGCCCAGTCGCAACTCCAGCGGCGTGTCGGGGTTGATCCGAGCGGCGTTGTCCGCCGCCACCGCAAGAGCCCCTTCCGACACGTCCGTAGCTATCACTCGGGAAAAAGACCCTTCGAGCGCCAGACTGAGTGCAATGCAACCGCTGCCGGCTCCGATATCCACAACCGCTCCCCAACGTCCCTCGGCCTCAGCCCAGTCGAGAACTCGCTGGACTAGGCCTTCAGTCTCCGGCCGCGGAATCAGCACGCGGCGATCCACCCGAAGCTCCAGCGTTCTGAATCCCGCAAAACCAGTAGCATATTGCGCCGGCTCTCCGGCAGCCCGTCGCTCCACCGCGGCCCGAAAACGCTCCCACTGATCCTCCTGAACCTGCCGGTCCGCCGCAGTAAGGGGCATCGCCGGATCCGTCTCGGTCACCCGAGCCCACAAGCCAACCGCTTCGCGGCGGGGATCACCCACGGCGTCGCGCTGCAAACGGCTCACCGCCCACCCCAACACCTCGTTGAGGGTTGGAGTATTCGGATCACTCCCCGTGGCGCTCTTCAAGATAGGCGGCGCGGAGTCTGTCGATGATCTCGTCGAGGTCTCCCTGGAGCACCTCTTCGAGCCGGTGGGTGGTGAAATTGATCCGGTGATCGGTGACCCGGTTCTGTGGGAAGTTGTACGTGCGAATCTTGGCAGATCGATCTCCGGTACCGACCATGGAACGCCGTTCACGGGCCCGTTCAGCCTCCTGTTCGGCCACGATTCGGTCGAGGAGCCGCGCTCTCAACACGTCCATAGCCTTGATCTTATTTTGGAGCTGGGATTTCTGATCTTGGCACTGTACGACAACGCCCGTCGGGAGGTGGGTGATACGGACTGCGCTGTCGGTGGTGTTCACGCTCTGCCCGCCGGGTCCCGACGAGCGGAAGACGTCGACTTTGAGATCGCTCTCGTCGATGCTCACATCGAGCTCTTCCGCCTCCGGCAGGATGGCTACGGTAGCGGCAGAGGTGTGTATCCGCCCCTGAGCCTCTGTGGCGGGCACCCTCTGGACCCGGTGCACTCCCGACTCGTATCGCAGACGGCCATATGCGGACTCCCCCTTGACCTTGAACACAGCATCCTTGACCCCTCCCACCTTGCCCTCAGAGAGCGAGACAGTCTCGATGAACCACCCCCTGCTCTCCGCGTAGCGCTGGTACATGCGGAGCAGATCTGCCGCAAACAGTGCGGCCTCGTCGCCGCCGGTACCGGCTCGGATCTCAACGATGGTATCCCGATTGTCGAGGGGGTCCGGGGGAATCAGCGCGACCTGGAGGTCGCTTTCCAGCCTCGATATCTCGGGCGTGAGCCGCTCGGCATCCGCCAACGCCAGTTCCACCAGCTCCGGATCGGGCTCCTGGGACATCTCCCGGGCCTGGGAAAGTTCTTCGGTGAGCTTCTCGAGGCGGGCCGCCGTGCGGCGGATTCCGTCCAGGCGGGCATGCTCCTGGCCCAGCGCCTTGAGTTTCTTGGGGTCCGCGGCAACCGCCGGATCGGCGAGCTGCCGCTCGATTTCTGCCGCGCGGGCGAGCGCGGCTTCCAGCCGCGCTTTCAGGACTACCCCTCTTTCCGGGCGGCTTTCGTGGAGTACCGCTGCCGGAACCGTTCAACGCGACCCGCGGTATCGACAAGACGCTGTTTCCCGGTATAGAAGGGATGGCACCGCCCGCAGATCTCTACGTGGATCGTAGGAAGTGTTGATCTGGTCTGGAAGGTGTTGCCGCAGGCGCACCGCGCGCTAACCACATGATAATCTGGGTGAATCTTCGTCCGCACCGGTCACTCCGAAAGTTGAACAGCCGTCTTGATTTGAGCGGGGAAATATAACCGGCACAGCAAGTTGAGAGCAACTGGGAACCACGCGTGGTTGATTGACACCGCCTCGGGCCCTTGCTAATCTTGACGCGTTCCAACCCCCTGAGAGCATCGACATGTCGGTGGCCACCACCCTCCAAGCAATCCCGCTGTTCGCACATCTCACCGATGAGGAACTGGCTCGGATGGGCGAGTTGACTCGCCAGCGCAAGCACCCCAAGGGCAGTGTAATCCTGTTTGAGGACGACCCTGGTGACGCGCTGTATGTCGTGATTGAGGGTCAGGTCAAGGTCGTTCTCATTGGAGAGGACGGACGCGAAGTAATCCTGGCGACGTTGGCGGACGGCGATTTCTTCGGCGAGATGTCCCTGATCGATGACGAGCCCCGTTCCGCCCACGTTATCGCCATGGAAACCTCGAATCTCTTGGTGCTGCGGCGTGACGATTTCCAGAGGTGTCTCGAAGACAACCCTCGGATAGCCCTGGGGCTGCTCAGAGCCCTGACCAAGCGATTGCGTCTGGCAGACAGCAAGATCGGCGGTCTCGTTCTCCTCGACGTCACCGGCCGGGTGGCACGCCTGCTCTTGGAGATGGCTGATGAGAACGACGGTGTGGTGATCTCCAGGAAGGTGACCCATCACCAGATTGCCCAGATGATTGGATCTAGCCGCGAAACGGTGTCGCGAACCATGCGCACGCTCATCGACGAAAACCTCATTGAAGTGGTGGGAAAGACGATCACCGTACGAGACCGAGAGGCGATGGAATCCACCGCCGGATTGCGGTGAGGTATCTCACGGAGGCCTGGTGACCTCATGCATAGCTTGCTGCCCGTAGAAACCGCCACATTGTCACTGTGACAGGAATGACGGCATGCTTCAGGTGACTTTCTGGGGCACTCGCCCGTGCGCCAAGCCGCGGTTGTCGCCATGGCCGGTGCCTCGACTTTGTCCAGCGCGCCCTTGAGGCCGGCGGCGTGGCGTTCGTCGACTCGGACAACGGCGAGCCTGCAGTGTGGCTGAGAGTGATGGAAGCGGTCAAGGCGCTGCGGAATAAGGGGCCGGCTAGCGATGGCGCAGCTCATCCCTCACCGCGCCGAGCGCGGCAAGCCTCACTCCGGCAGCCCCGCCTTGCGCAGGCCGTCGAGGTAGTGGTCTCGATCCGCCTGATTCTTGTAGGGCTGCTTTTCCGCCCAATGCGCCGAAGAGAAC
Source organism: Gemmatimonadota bacterium (assembly GCA_022566515.1). GTDB lineage: Bacteria > Gemmatimonadota > Gemmatimonadetes > Gemmatimonadales > GWC2-71-9 > B3T1B10. The sequence continues at coordinate 7,071 of JADFIT010000040.1, read as the reverse complement.
TCGGGGTCGAGCTCGAGGACTTCAGCCACCTCGGCCCGGGCCTCCTCGGCCCGGCCTGCTTGAGCGTAGCTTGCGGCGAGATAGGCACGGGTGTCGGCGGTATGGTTCTGCACCTTCTGTAGTGCTGGAATCGCCTCCTCATACCGCTGCGCATTATAAAATGCGGTGCCCAAACCCCATAAGTACCAGTCCGGATAATAGGGGTTGAGCCGCATCGCGTTCTCTATCACCCCGATACCCTCCTCCGCCCTCCCCAAAAAGGCCAGGACAAGCCCCCAGTCCGCAAGAACATCAGCATAGTTCGGATTGAGGGCGAGCGCCCTCTCATACTCAAAGACGCCCTCCTCGTACTGGTGCCTCATCCAAAAGTACATGGCACCCAAAGTCCAGCGGGGGTGGGCGTCAGACGGATCCAGGGCGACGGCCCTTTTCGCCAATTCAAAGGCCCGATCCGCAGACACGGCCGGGGATTCACTCCATTGGAAAAACCAATCCCAGTAGTGGCGCCAAGCCAGGGTCGCGTACGCCCGCGCAAACTCCGGGTCGAGCTCAATGGCTTTCTCAACCATTCGTCGCGCTGTGGCGTTGTCCTCTTTCGTCCACCGCTCCTTATACCAGAGCCCAAGCAGGTAATAGTCGTAAGCCTCCAGGTTGTCCGTGGCTTTGCGCCTTGCGCGCTCTTGCCCAGCCCTGGTCACTTGTCCCATTTCCCCGGAACCCACAGTGGCCACAATCTTCTGGGTCACCTCCTCCTGGACCGCGAAGATGTCCTTTGCATCGCGGTCATAGCTCTCGGCCCAAACATGATGGCCGGTGGTGGCGTCCGCGAGTTGCGCCGTGATCCGCAACCTCTCGCCCTCCTTTCGGACACTGCCCTCCAGGACGTATTGGACCCCGAGCTCGCGGGCCACTTGCTGCACCGTGACCTCCTTGCCCTTGTAGGTGAAGACCGAGTGGTGAGCGATCACAAACAGGTTCCGGAACCGCGACAGCTCGGTGATGATTTCCTCGGTGATCCCATCGGCGAAATATTCTTGCTCGGGATCGCCGCTTAAGTTCTTGAAGGGCAGTACCGCGATGGAGGGCTTGGCGGGCAACTCGAGCGCCGGTGCCTCGCCGAGAGCGAGCTCCGTCGGTGGCGGCGCTGGGCTGGGAAAGAGCTGCCAGACCGCCACGACTATCGCGGCGACGAGCAACAGGGCTCCACCACCTATGGCCGCCCAGCGTCGTGGAGCTTGCTTGAGCATGGCGGCGGGAGACGCAACCTTCTCAGGCGGCCCTCCGTGCCGCTGCAGGATGTCCTGGTAGAGCTGCTCGGTTTCCGCCCCCGGTTTGACTCCCAGCTCGCGTTCAAGCGCGGCGCGGCAGTGCTGATACTGCTTGAGTGCGGCAGCTTCCCGCCCCTGATCGGCGTAGAACCGCATCAGCTCCCGGTGGGTCTTCTCATGGGCCGGTTCGAGCTTCAGGAGCCGCTGGGCGGTCTCGACGGCTTTTTCTAATTCTCCGGCCTCCTGCTGGTAAACCAAAAGCTGCTCGAACGCCCGGAGCGCCAGGTCGCGGAGCCTTTGCCGCTCGTAAAAAAGCCACTCCTCGAACGGCGGATCGCGGACGCTGATCCCTTCGAGAAGATCCCCGCGGTAGAGGGCTGAGGCCTGCTCGAGAGCTTCACGGGTTCCCGCCGCGACGAGGTTTTCGAAGGTCACGGCGTCGACCTCGACCGCATCCGTGTCGAGGCCGATCGTCTCGCGCTCGGCTACGAAGGGCGGTGGCTCCGCGTCCCCCAACTCCTTGCGCAGGGCCAAGAGAGCGTTCCGGAGACTGTGGTGCGCTTGCTCGTCGCCCCGATCGCTCCAAAGCAAAGCGCACAGCTTATCGCGAGAATGCGCCTCGCCGGGGGTGAGCGCCAGATAGGCCAGCAGTAGCTTGGTCTTCTTGGTCGGCAGGTCGATGGCCGGCCCGCCCTTCAGCCGGGCCTCAAATCGCCCGAGAAGCCTGAGCTCGAGAGAAGCCATCGCTCATAATTCCCGCTCGCGGAGCCTTCTTCCGCGGCAGCAAGGACCCTATGGATTGATCTTATTGCCTTTGTCATGGTTCCAACAGCCTTTTTGATGCGCTTTTTACGCGCTTTTGATGTCTCGTGGACGCCGTTTGGACGGGGCGGGGTAAAGATCAGGATGCGAAAAAGCCAACCAACCAATAGGTGAAAGGAGGATCGCCATGTTGAGGCTAACGAGAATGCTCCGCGGCCGTTTCCACATGACGGCCCTGGCATCGGGGCTGAGCCTGGTCCTACTTGCCGCTTTCGGAGCCGGTGCGCTGGCAGGAGAGCTGCCGAAGCAGGGAACCTACTCAACTACATGGACATTCAGTGGTCCTTATACGGCCATCGAGATCGGCGAGGATCAATGGGCTTGGAGCTCCACCTTCACACTCATCATCTGGAACAACGCCGGCGAAGGTTTCTTGCACGACATGAGCGGCAACTGCGTCGGGATGGGGAGCGAAGCAGGGGACGCGCCCTTCACAGACAGCGGTTATTGCAACTATGAAGACGCAGATGGCAACACGCTAATCGAGTACTTCACCGAGACGGAAGCAGGTAAAGGGACCGCAACCTTCATAGGCGGAACAGGGAAATACGCCGGAGTCCAAGGTAGCGATACCTATGAGTATGTCTACACGCCGGATGCGCCGGAAGGAGTCTTCAACGGTTACGGCCATGCGGAAGGTAGCTACACACTGCCCTGAGCTCTGCCGCATATAAGGCACGAACCAAAGACATGGCTGGGATCGGGTCTGTGTTGGAACTGCCGTGAGGGGGCCGGTCCAACTCCTCACAAGCACAAACATCCTCCCACACACTCCAAGCCCCGCCTTCCGCGGGGCTTTTTTTTTATTTCATCGCTGATCGCCAAGCGCGGCAAGCCTCACTCCGGCAGCCCCGCCTTGCGCATACCCTCGAGGAAGTGATCTCGATCCGTCTGATTCTTATAGGGAAAGATTTCCGCCCAATCCTGCGAAGAGAACTCGGGGTCGAGCGCGAGAACTTTGTCCACCTCAGCCCGGGCCTCCTCGGCCCGGCCGAGCTGCGCGTAACTCGCGGCGAGGACGGAACGGCTATCGACGGTATGGTTCTGAAATCTCTGGAATGCGGCAATCGCCTCCTCATAGCGCCGCGCCATATAATACCCGTTGCCTAGACCCCATAAGTACCATTCCGGATAACGGGGGTTGAGGCGCATCGCTTTCTGTATCACCTCGATACCTTCCTCGGCCCTCCCCAAGAAGGCCAGGATCTCTCCCCAATTCGCTCGAATATCGGCGTGGTTCGGATTGAGGGCCATTGCCCTTTCGTACTCCGCGACGCCCTCCGCGTACTGCTGCCTCAGCCAAAAGTAGATAAAGCCCAATGCCCAGCGGGTCTCGCTATCTGACGGGTCCAGGGCGACGGCCTTCTTCGCGATTTCAAAAGCCAGCTCTCCAGATTCGGTGGGAGATTCGCTCCATCCGTACATGTAATCCCACGAATGAATCCAAGCCAGCATCGCGTATGCCGAAGCAAACTCCGGGTCGAGCTCAATGGCTTTCTCCAACACTTGGCGCGCCTTGGCGTTATCCTCTTTCGTGAAACTCAGCTCAAGCTCGTGGCTAAGCAGGTAAAGGTCGTAAGCCTCCAAGCTGTCCGTGGGTTTCCGCCTCGCGCGTTCTTGCCCAGCTCTGACCAGCTCTCCCCCGGATATGGAACCCAAAGTTGCGACAATCTTCTCGGTTACGTCGTCCTGCACCGCGAAAAGGTCTTTCGCATCACGGTCGTAGCTCTCGGCCCAGATGTGATGGCCGGCGATGGCGTCCACGAGCTGCGCCGTGATCCGCAATGTATCCCCCTCCTTTTGGACACTGCCCTCCAAAATGTACTGCACTCCCAGCTCCCGACCCACCTGCTGTGCCGAGACTGCCTCGCCCTTGTATGCGAACGTCGAGGTACTAGCGATCACGAACAGTTGCCGGAAACGGGACAGCTCGGTGATAATGTTCTCGGTGATCCCGTCGACGAAACGCCCTTGCTCGGGATCGCCGCTCAGGTTCTTGAAGGGCAGCACCGCGATGGAGGGTTTGTCGGGCAACTCAAGCGCCGGGGCCGCGCCGGGCGTTGGCTCCGTCGGACCCAAATAAAGCTGCCAGACCCCTACGGCTATTGCGGCGAGAAGCACAAGGCCGCCTCCGCCTATGGCCGCCCAGCGTCGTGGAGCTTGCTTGAGCATGGCGGCGGGAGACGCAGCCTTCTGAGGCGGTTTTCCCTTTCGCTCAAGGATTTCCCGGTAAAGGCTCTGGGTCTCCGGCCCTGGCTCAACGTCCAGCTCACGTAGCAAAGCTTCGCGGCATTCCTGATACTGCCTGAGCGCCGCCGCTTGCCGCCCCCGATCGGCGTAGAGGCGCATCAGCGTCCGGTGGGTCTTCTCATGGGACGGATCAAGCTTGAGGAGCCGCTGGGCGGTCTTGATGGCCCGCTCGGTTTCCTCAGCTTCTTCCTGGTAAACCAAAAGCTGTTCGAGCGCCTGTAACGCCAGGTCGCGAAGCCTTTGTCGCTCGTAGAAGAGCCACTCCTCGAAGGGCGGGTCACGGACGCTGATCCCCTCGAGAAGTTCCCCACGGTAGAGGGCTGAGGCCTGCTCGAGGTCTTCACGGGTTCCGGCCGCGACGAGTTTCTCGAAGGTCACGGCGTCGACCTCGACCGCATCCGCGTCGAGACCGATCGTCTCGCGGTCGGCCACGAGGGGCGGCGGATCCGCTTGGCTTAGTGCCTTGCGGAGGTCCGAGAGAGCGTTCCGGAAGCTGTGGCGCGCCTGGTCCTCGCCCCGGTCACTCCACAGCAGGGTCATCAACTTGTTGCGCGAGTGCGCCTCGCCGGGGGTGAGCGCCAGATAGGCCAGCAGTAGCTTGATCTTCGTGGTGGGCAGGTCGATGGCGGGCCCGCCCTTCAGCCGGGCCCCAAATCTCCCGAGGACGGTAAGCTCAAGAGAAGGCATGGCTTATGTTCCTTCTCGAAAACGCCCCTCGATGGCAGCAAGGGACTCATTTGTTGATATTTTTGCCCCCATCATAACCAGCAAATGAGCTTTTGGTGCCCTTTTTACGCTTTTTTAACGTCTCGTGGGCGGCAGTTTGACGTGCCGCGGGTAAAGAATGGGACGCAAAAAGGCCAACATTAGGTGAAAGGAGAATCGCCATGACCAAACTGATGGCAATGTCGGCCGCCGCCGCCGCGGCGCTGCTTCTGATCGCGGCGGGGACCGCGAATGCCGCCGAGAGGATCGAGTCATCTGGCTATGATGCCTGTACTACCGACGTGTGGGATGAGCTGGAGCTCGGTGAAGGGCATTCTGTAGCCTTGTACAAAAGCAGATGCGTAACTTTCTTAGACGACCCCAGGGGGCCGGGCCATATGAGCACCGGGGTCTGTGCCGGAACCTTCGAGTTCATGCCGGACGAGACCTACAAGGGTAGTGGGTTTTGCACCTGGACCTACCGCGATGGGGATAAGCTGTTCCTGAAGTTCTGGGAAGGCTCGGACATGGAGGAAGGCCGCTACGAATGGATTGGCGGCACCGGCAGATATGTCGGCGCCACCGGAGGAGGCACCAACACTGGGGAAGATCTCACCGACACCCTCTGGGCAGGTCGGTTTGAGGAAGTGATAGAACTGCCGTGAGAGGGGCTGGCCATAGCCCTCACATGAACAAACGACCTCCCACATACTCCAAGCCCCGCCTCGCGCGGGGCTTCTTTCCGTCAATCCTATGACGCGGAGCCGAACCCAGGAATGCGGGATGCACTAGGGAGGGTGGTATGCTTTGCCACTACTACTTGATTGAGTCGACGGCTGGCCATGGCCAATGGATCGTGGCGGAAGAGGACGGCGAGAAGGCCCTCGCGGCATTGCCGCCCGAAGGCGAGCCCTACGAAATCATCTGGGAAACCGATGCGGTCGAGCGAGATGCGCCCTTCGCCACTCGACTCCATACCTACGGGGGCAGTCGGTAGCTGATAGCGGAGTGGTGCCAGCGGCTATTGAAACACGAACCATATCTGATGTCCCCTTCTGGCTAGGAAGCGGACTCAATCACTGCACCGGAACGACGACCGCTTTCATCCGCAAAGCCGACATTCGAGTCCGCTTTGCGCTTTCAGCGCATCAAATTTCAAACTGAGACACTACCCCGGGGGTGCAGGGCTTGAAAGGCCGAAGGTTTTGGTGATAAATCGCAGCTCGCTTGCCAAGACGCGTCGGCGCCTTGGGCTTCGGGCGCGTAGCCGCCGCATCTTCGGGCGCGTAGCTCAGCGGGAGAGCACTACGTTGACATCGTAGGGGTCGCTGGTTCAATCCCAGCCGCGCCCACCATTTTGGGCCGGACCGTGGCGCCGCCGCCGCCGCGTAAGCCGGCCGAAATCCCCCGGAGGGATCAAAGGCCCTGACTTGTGCCCGGGGCTCCCGATCTCGCCGATCGTCGAGCCAGGGCAAAGGGTGATCGGTGGGTACGAAAGGCGCTCCCTCTTGCGCTCGATGTAGGAGGTAATTATATTGGAGTCCATCCGGCCCGTGGACGCGGGCGCGGATTAGAACGTTAGAAGTCGCCGGATGGCGGCATTCAAAGGAGATTGACCAATGACGGATAAGTCATTCCGTTTCCGGCCGGCGTATGCTCGGCGGATTCCAGATCCAAACTTCAAAAACACCTACAACGCCGAAAAGCACATCTTCCTAATGCCGGTCGGCAAATTGCCGTCGGGCATCGGGCTCGATCCAAACGCGCGGAACCCCAAAATTCGGAAAAGGGTGTACCAGCAGGTTGAGGAGAGCCTCCTCAACCAGGACGGGAGCGAGCCCAACACCTTCCATCTCAAGAACAAAGGCATCGTCATGATCGCGGCCACGGTCCAGCAGGTCGGTGACAATGAGTACGATGTCACCATGCAGACCGGCGTGCACGGCATTGTTGACGGGGGCCACACTTACGCGCTGATCCAGAAAAACCAAACCGACGGCGTGCTTCCGGAGCACCAGTACGTCTT
>JADFIT010000180.1 GCA_022566515.1 Gemmatimonadota bacterium | reverse complement strand
CCACGCACAGCGCCGATTTACCGGCGGTGCATCGTGTTCGTCCCTGGAATGCTGGCGCCCGCTAGATAGCGGTAATTCAACAGTCTGCTAGGATGACGAGAATCCGGCCAGGGAAGCCGGCGGCCAAGGGCTCGATCTCTTACACTCCCGATTGCCGAGGATTGATTGGCGAGCACGACAACGAGTGGGGCAGCAGGAGCTACGGGCGTGGACGATCCCGGCTTCGCGGCGCAGATCAGGGAGCGCGACGTCCAAGCGCTCGAGGAGGTCGTTCGCCGTTACCTGGCTCAAATCCTCCGCGCCGCCCGCGGGGCCGGCTTACCCCCTCAACTGGCCGAGGATGTCGCGCAGGACACCTTTGTCACCTTCATCGAGACGGCGCATCGATTTGAGGGCAGATCACATGTCCGGACCTGGCTATTCGGCATCCTGTACAAGAAGATTGCCCCAGCGCGGCGGGGTCTGCTGCGAGACCACGAGATGGACGATATCGAGGAAGTCTTCGAGCAGCGCTTTGATGCCGCCGGGAGCTGGATTCGGCCGCCGCGCCCGGTGGACGCGGAGGTTTACGATGCCGAGGTGCGGCAGGGAATCAGCGGCTGTCTAGACCGGGTTCCCACCAACCAGCGGATGGCCTTCGTCCTGCGTGAGATCGAAGGAATGGATACCCAAGAAATCTGTAAGATTCTGGAGGTCACGCGCACAAACGTAGGAGTACTCCTGCATCGGGTCCGCAATCGCCTGCGGGAATGTCTTGAGGCAAAAGGGATGGAGCCCTAATCACATGCCGAACTGTAAGGAAGTTGCGCGTATCATAGCCAGCGAGGAGCTGGCTGACCTCGGATGGTCCGAGCGGGCTTTGGTCCGGATCCACCTCCTGAGGTGCCAGGACTGCCGGCGCTACGCTGCTGAGCTTCGAGCCATCGGGGCCGCTGCCCTGGACCGGTGGGACACCAGCCCCGCGGACAAACAAGCCCTCGATAAGCTGGAAAGCTCGATCCTGAAGCGATGCCTCGACGCATGCGACGCGAATACCGAAGACCTGCCCGGTGACGACCCCGAGCCTCCTGCAACTCGAGAAACCTATCCGCATTAGAAGCCGACCGTTTGCTCGATTCCACTTCTCCACCTTCCCCACAGCGGCTGCGCGCCATCCCCACCACGATCCAGGGACTCGCGAGGTAACGCCTGAACCAGATCCCGGGCGAGCGACCCGAACGTCCGGCGTCGCTATGACTCAGCGCTAAAGGTCCTCTTCTCGCAAGCGGTAGACAAAGATGTTCGACAGCCTGAGATTGTTCAGCAGCCTCCACTCAACGACGTCGCCAACATTGACGAAGAACGGCCCGCTAACATACACGGCCCTGCGGCCGATAGGGTCCGCGACGAGACGAAGCTGATCACTCTGTGCGAGGAACGCCGGCGGAAGGTTGAACACGCGGCTTGTGAAGGAGCCTACGGTGCCCAATCGGATACGATATCCGGCCCTGACAGCGTAGACCGTGATGTCCTGCCAGTTGTCGCTGATGACGCGAACCGTCGTCCGCTCTGACACGCCGGCGGGCGTTTCTCTTTTTTCTTCAGAGGCAGTCTGCGCTGCTGCCGGGGGGACTGCTACCAAGGCCGCCACGGTCAGCGCGAGGAAAGCGGTTCGAGATTTCCGAGTGTTCATAACCCACATCCCTGTTGGCAATGTTCATGTCGGCGCTCGGAGCCAAGTCCGCGGCACCGCTTGTACTAAAGGGTTAGTGCGTCTGACCTCGAGAATCTTACAGGCTCTCAGGGGTTCTCTCCCCGTGGTCACGTCTAGTCGGCAGTAGGCGCTGTCTTCAACTGCCGCCACCCTTGCGGCGCGGAATCTCGAGGGTTGCCCGTTCACGGATGCGAAAAGTGAAATCGACCGTGTGGACTTCCTCTTCTTCACCCTTGCGAAAGCTCAAGACGGATTCGTACTCACCAGCGGCGGTAAAGATGTGCCGCGTTTGGTAGAGACCCGGGTCGCGGCGCGAGCCCCGCACCGGGAAGGGACCGAATTCCTCGCCATCGCGCTTGATGATGGCCTCGGCGTCCTGGAGGTCCGTGTAGGGTTCCTTGTCAGCCAAGGACCTGATGCGCCAGCGCAAGAACTGCATCTCCTCAGTGAGCGCCGGCTCAGGTTCTGCACCGAAGGTCACGGCAAGGCCGGCCACTTCCTTGGTCTCGTGGAATATCGTGGCGCTGCCGGGAAATGCAGCCGCCGTTACGACCGCCCCGACTGCGACCAGCAAGAGAAGGCTTACAAGCTTGGAGTTTCGTTGCATCCTGCACCTCCGTTCATGTTAGGTTCGTCCTCGTTTCAATCGATGCTCAGCGAGTCTTCACGCGCCCGAGCGTCCGGTCCAGAAAGTCATTGATGGCCGGGATTCTCACCTCGACAGGTGGTACGTGGCCCGCGCCATCCACGAGTACCAGTTCCTTCGGTTCGCGCAACAGATTCCACAGCGGCAAGGCCCGGGTGTACCATGGGTGTTCCTCGTCGTTCCGGCCGTTGAGCAGAAGCTTCGGGACGTCGATGTACGGAGCGAAGTTGACGTTGTTGGCTTCCGGGAGGGTGGGTTTCACGCGTTCGTCGATTCCCCCACCGATGAACACCACCGCCTTGTATCGGTCATCGACGGCCGCGAAGCCGAGGCGAGAGCCACCACCCCAGCTCACCGAGATATACGCGAGACGGTCCATGTCCACATCGTCGCGTTCCTCGAGGTAATCGATGCCGAGCCGTAGCTCGGTGGCGTGGCGCACCATCTCGTCGCGGAATCGCACGGATTGGGTTTCCGGACGCGTGTACCCGGGTCCCCAGCTCCGTTCCACCATGCCCTTGAGCACCGGGGCGAGCACGGCCCGACCTCCTTGAATAACAGGGCCAATCGCCCACTCCGTTTCTTCCGCCAGCGTCTCGCAACAGAACACGCCAGATCCGGGAACATGGACAATCGTCTGATACGGGGGGAGCGCCTGGTGTGGCACGTAAAAGTACAAGAGCACCGAGTCACCCCCAACGCCATCGATCCAGATGCGTTCCCGCACCCACCCGTCAGTCTCCGTCGTGTTGTCCAACCGAGGATTTGCGGGCTGGGGGTCATAGCGATAGTACGCCAGCAGCGACTCGAACGTTGCTCGATCGACAGGGGTGTAGACCGGAGTCCGCTCGTCCAGTTCGATGTGCTGAGCACCTTGATCGCTGTCACCCTCTCGAGCGGTCGTCGCACAGCGAAATCCAAGGGCTTCAGAGGCAAAAGTCCCGGGCTGCGAACCGTACTCGGTGTAGAGATATGCCGGGTCTTCCCATGATCCGCCGGTGACCGTGTAGCCGGATCCCATGCGGTTCGCGAGCCACTCCTTCACGTTGCCGGCGGCGGCATGCACGCCGTAGGGGCTGAGACCGAAAGGGAATGAATCGATGGGCACGGTGCCATTGCTGTTGAAGTTGGCGCGGGAAGCGCTTGCCCCCGAGGAGGCCATGAGCCCCCACGGCATCAACACGCCCTGTCTGGCTACCATTCCGTCCCGGGCTGTCTTTTCCCACTCGAAGATCGTAGGGAGCCGCTTGCCGACGGACGCACAATACGCCGCCGCTTCGTACCGCGTCACACCGGTCACCGGGTGCCGTTCCAAACCGGTGGGCATGGTCTGGCTGGACCACCCTCGCGGTCCGGGCAAACCCGTACGGTCGATGAACGCGCCGAAGACATCATCGGGTGTGCCCGACCAAAACTCGGGGCTGCCGTATCTTCCTTGTAATACGAATTCGCGGAAGGCCTCGTTCGAAACCTCGAACCGATCCATGAAGAAATCGTCCAGCGTGGTGACCAACCCGACGGGCGCGTCCGGGCTGACCAGCTCGTACTCTCCCCCTGGAACAAAGACCATGTCCGGACGGCGGTCGTCCGGAACCAGCGCGACGTCTAACACGACCTCGCGAGCACGGAACAGTGCTGCCTCCGCCTCTGTCCCCAGCAAGCCGGCGACTCGCCCGGGAACGAAGGCTGTGCCCCTCATGAAGGACCTGCCGCTTGCCGCGCGGCTGAGGGCCGTCGAGGCGATTCGCTCGGCGGACTCGAAACCCTCCAGGGTGATCACCACACGATGATCCACACGCGGCATGCGATACCCCGTTACCGGTGTCTCGCCGATGACCTCCATCTGGGCAGACGAACGGGCGCCGCCCGTAAAGGGTTGGATCGCTACCCGGGCGCCGGCGGGCTCGGTCGTCACGGTCAAGAAATCGGACACGTGGTACATGAGGCGTGCCAGCGTCGAGTCCTTCTTCAAATACCGCTCGGCCGATCGGGCGAGATCGTACGCCTCCCCGTACTGCGCCGCCTCGGCCAAGGAAGAAATGCGCGGCAGGAGTTCGCGAGCCTCAGCGACCTGCGCACTGCGCCACCAGAGAAAGCCCACGGCTCCCAGCGCCAGCGCCGCTCCCACAAGGGCCGCACGCGCCCGCCCGGTACCGGGAGCGGGCGCCTGGTCGACGTGGAGCGAGTCGGCAAAGTCACGCGCCGTCGCGAAACGCTCGTCCGGTGACTTGGCAAGCGCCTTGATGATCGCGGCGTCGATGCTCTTGGGCACATCCGGGCGTTCGTTCCGCACCGACGGCGGCGGATCGGCCAGCGTCTTCGCAATAATGGACTGAACAGTTGGCCCTGAGAATGCCGGCTCACCGGCAAGCATCTCGAAGAGCAAACACCCCAATGCGTAGATGTCACTCCGCCCATCGATGGTCGCTTCTCCGCCGATCTGTTCGGGACTCATGTACGCCGGAGTGCCGAGCGAGAGTCCGGTGGCCGTCAGGCGGTCACGGCCGGCGCTCGCAACCGCGAGCGCAATCCCGAAATCGGCGACCAGCGCCTCGCCGTCTACCAGGAGCACGTTCTCCGGTTTGATGTCCCGATGGACGACCCCGTAGCCGTGGGCGTGCATCAGCGCAGCCGCTATGTCCTTCGTGATTTCAACGGCTTCCTGAATCGGAAGTTGCTTCTCACGGTTCAGGCGGTCGCGGAGCGACTCACCTTCGACGAATGGCATGACATAGTAGAGGAACGTGTCCGCCTCTCCCGAGTCGAAGAGGGGAACGACATGCGGATGTTGCAGGTTGGCTGTGACTTCAATCTCTTTCAAGAACCGCTCGGCGCCGAGGACGGCGGCTAGTTCGGGCCGCAACACTTTCACCGCCACCTTGCGGTGGTGCTTGAGGTCTTCGGCAAGGTAGACGGTGGCCATGCCGCCGGCACCGATCTCTTTCTCGATGGCGTAGCTGTCTGCGAGGGCTGTTTTGAGCCGTTCCAGGGAATCGATCATCGGCCGACAAGATGCGCCATAGCTGCATTCAGCGCTACGTTGGAGCCTTCCTGAGTGCTCGAAACCTCGCCAAACCCCCATTGACGACCCATCTTAGCCCCATGAGCGAGCTCAGCTCCCGGCTATCGACCGCCCGCCCTCACGGCTTCCCTGCTAGCCGGACGCCTACAGGGACGACGAGAGCTTCTGATGCCAGCGAACCCAACACCAAAGGGCTGTTGAGATAAGGAGAGGTTCCATGGCCAAGCGCCTGACGCCGGCGTGGTTGTTGCTCTGGGGTGTGACTGTGTACGCCTGTGGTGGAGAGCAGGTGTCCACCGCGCCAGAAGCGCCGACGGTTGCCTCCGTAACTGTCACCCCCGGCTCCGCTACATTCACCTCGCTGAGCGAATTGAAGCTCTTCACGGCCGCCGCCTACGGCGCCGCCGGCAACAAGATCACCGGCAAGACATTTACCTGGGAATCATCCGCGGAGAATGTCGCAGTGGTGTCTCGCTTGGGAATAGTTACCTCCGTGGCGGATGGCGGAGTCACCATCACCGCCGCTGTGGACGGTATCTCGGGCTCGGCTTCGGTTACGGTGGAGCAGACGCCTGCGAAGGTGTTCGTCACACCGGTGGGTGCCTCCCTCTCAGGTGTTGGTGCGACGCAGGCGTTCAACGCCGAGGTGCAAGATGCAAAGTTCAACGTGATGGCGCTGCCTGTGACGTGGTCAAGTCTCAATCCGAACATCGCGACGATCGGCGTATCCGGATTGGCCACCACAGCCGCCACGGGTCAGGTGTCCATCGCGGCCACTGTGCAGAACATGACGGCGGGGTACGCGGTGTTGACTGTGTCAGAACCTGGGATGGCGCCGATTGCTACTTGGAACTCTGTCGTGATCGATCCGACCGTGGACCTCTTTGGCGTGTGGGGCGTCTCATCGAGCGACATCTATGCAGTGGGCCTCGGTGGCAAGATTTACCGCTACGACGGGATTGACTGGACTGCGATGACGAGCGGGACGAGTCAGAGTCTCCGTGATGTGTGGGGCACGGCAGCGGATGACGTCTATGCCGTGGGCACTGGCGGCACGATCCTACGCTACGATGGGGCTGACTGGAGTACCATGCCGCTGGAAGAGAGCGTAGCACTCTTTGGCGTCTGGGGCGCGTCCCCAAGTAACATCTACGCCGTCGGTTCACGCCGCACGATCGTGGACTTCGACGGGAAGCAATGGAGGACGGTGACGTCTGAACCCGGTCCGTTTTACTTCGACGTCTGGGGCTCCTCGGCCAGCGACGTTTTTGTCGTGGGTGGCGAGGGCACTATTCTGCACTTCGACGGCAGCGCCTGGACCGGAATGACCAGCGGGACGACAGCAGAGTTGCGAGGTGTATGGGGCACCTCGTCCAGTGACGTCTACGGAGTTGGGCAAGACGGCACAATTCTGCATTATGACGGCGCCGCGTGGAGTCCGATGACAAGCGGCACGACTGACGACCTGTGGACAGTGTGGGGTACCTCCTCAACCGATATCTATGCCGCCGGTGGGCTTTTCGCGCTGGGATCGGTGGCTACGATTCTGCACTACGATGGGACGACGTGGACCTCTCTCACGAGTGCTCCCGGTCCCGTGCTCTACAGCTTGTGGGGTAACTCAACGGGTGTATACGCGGTAGGGGCAAGTGGTGAGGTCCGCGAGGGAACACGCTGAGCGGATTTACA
>JADFIT010000179.1 GCA_022566515.1 Gemmatimonadota bacterium | reverse complement strand
CGCGTCGAGCTCCGGTTTAGCTGCCCTGAGTCCGACGCGATCGTGTCTCGCCGACAAGAGGTCGAGTATGAGGTCGTGATCTACAACGATTACGCAACGCCGATCAGCAGGATGGCGGTTCGATTCGAGCCGGCTCCGGATTCAGTCTTGGTCCTGGATGGCGGCTCAGCCGACGCAATGGATGGGGACCCCGTCGCGTTCTCGCACTCCGGCGGTAGCATCGTCCTCCCACCCATCGCACCGTATGGCCGGTTGCTGATCCGTGCGTGGACATCCTCGCCTGGCGACTCGGCCGTGGCAGTTCTCGAGTCCGGCGACCGAGCCGGGCGCCTGGTGGCGCCGATCCACAATCCCCTCATCCCCGTGGAAGGCGTCGCTTCAATGCGAGTGCCCGTCGACTCGCTCCCCGATCCTGCGACAATCAAGCGCGGCGGCGCCGTCGAGTTGGTGATCGCGCCAGCGGCGGCCGGGTGGCCGCAGCTGACGCGGCCCCTTCCTGAGGGATGGGAGCTAGTCCCCGGCACGACACGGATCGGTGATGCACCCGCACCGGATCCAGAGCTGCGGAAGGACCGCACCGGCCGACTACTTCTCCATTGGACGCTGACCGGCCGCCCCGGGGCTCCCGTCTCAGTCCGGCTCAGACCTGCGGGTTCGCTGGAACCGCTGGAAGTCGAAGAAGTCAGTCTGCCTGCACTTCGCACAACTGAAGAGCGTGAAGCAGACGAGAAACGCGCGTTCATTATGGGACCCACGGTGCAGATCTTTGAGCCCACGGACGGCACGGTGTTCTCCAGCGACCGCATCTACATCGGGGCACGCGGCGAGCCGGGCGCGGCGGTAGCACTCTTCGACGGCGATTCCCTCGTCGCCCAAGCCAACCTGCGGATTGACGGCATCCACGACTTCATTGCCGTCCCCCTCTCCCGAGGTCCCCACCGGTTGCGTGTGCGGATGGTGAACTCGTGGAATCAGGAACGGTGGGACAGCATGACGGTACACGTCACCGGGCGGCCGGCCAGCTTCAGCACGCTGGATGCGCCCGTCGAATTGATCGCCGACGGTCACACCATCGCGACTGTTCGCGTTCGGGTTTTCGATCGCTGGGGTGTGCCCATCGTGAATCGCATCTATGCCACCGCGTCGGCGGAGGGAGCCGAGCCGGTGAGCCCGGACGCAGATCCCTCATCGGTCGGCGTGCAGGTGCGGTCCGACCGCGCCGGATGGTTCGAAATCCAGCTCAAGCCCGGTCGGGACGTCGGGACCGGCAAGCTGATTCTCCAAGCCGGCACGGCGAGAGGGGAACTTGATCTCGAGATTCTTCCGGCGATCCGACCTCTGATGCTCACGGGCGTTGGACGCTTGGGACTCGGGGCGAGCCCGGATGCGTTCGGCGCCATCACCGCGCGTGGACGCCTGGACCGCAGCACCTCGATCGTTCTGAGCTACGATTCGCGGCGACTCGATGCGGGGCGCGACCCCTTCGGTCGGTCATTCGACCCTCTGGGCGAGGCACGATATCCCCTGCTGGGTGACGCCAGCAACGTACGGACGCTGAGCGCATCTCGGTACGCGTTTTCCGCCCGACTCGAGCGGGGGTTCGACTGGCTTGCGGTCGGCGATCTCTCGACCACCGATTTTGCGAGTGGCCTCCGGCTGACGAACTATCGCCGCGCCCTGGCAGGCGGTGCCGGCCGAGTGACCACCGGGCCGATTGTGTGGAGGGGATTCGGCAGCCTCACCAGCCAGAACCTGCAACAGTTGCAGATCCGTGGATTGGGCAGCTCGGGGCCGTACGAGCTGCAACCGGACATTTTTCCCGGCACCGAACGCGTCGTCATCGAGACCCGCGCCAAGGAAAATGCACAGCGCATCGTGACGCAGCAGGTCCTCGTCCGGTTCATCGATTACCAGATCGATTACCAGCGCGGCACGCTGCTGTTCAAGCGTCCCGTACCGGCGGCGGATGCGTACGAGAACCCCGTTTTCCTGATGGTGACTTACGAGGTGGATGGCGGAGGAGAACAGCGGCTGGTCTCGGGGATGAGGGCGACGGTGAATGCCCGGGGTCTGCTTGGCTCCGCGCTGGATTCGCTGCGGATCGGCGCGACGGGCATTCAATCGGAGGAGCCAACTGGCACGCACTATCTAGCGGGAGCCGATATGCGGCTGCTGCGCGTTGGCGCGTTGGACATCAGCGGTGAGGTCTCATATTCCGAGACACCGGACTCGAGCGGGATCGCCGCCACGATCGACGGGTCGATTCACTTCTTCAGAGACGCCATCAACCTGAACGCTGGCTGGATGAAGGTCGGCACCGGGTTTGGCAACCCCTCGAATACGGGGCTCCGGGGCGGCACCGAAGAAATCCGGGTTGGGGGAGGGCTCAGCCTGGGGCCGAGCACCCTGCGCGTCAGGCACGAGCGGCAGAGTTTCGCCACACAAGGAGTCGAGCGCCAGATCACCCGCGCGACGATCGTTCAGCGCCTTGGTCCACACGGGCAAATTGATCTCGCGCACACGTTCGACCGTTTCTCAAACGGGGCGTCGGCAGACGAGTCGCGGGCTGGGGAGCTGAAGGCAACGTGGACGCCAAGCTCTGCGGTCAAAGTCTGGGCGGAAACGCGCCGCCAATTCGATTTCTCCGGCAACCTCGCGCGTCCGGATCATGTCGCTGGCGGCGCGTCCTTCCAGCTGCACAGGGATGTGGTGCTGGAGGCCCAACACCGCCAGGTGCTCCTGCCTGACGGCAGCACGAACTATTCGACGACGAGCCTCGGTATCCGCACGAGCATCGGGGCCAACACCCAGGCGTGGGGTTCCTATCAGCTCGCGGGTGGCGCAGGCGGTAAGTACAACGCCGCCGTGGTGGGGCTCAACAATCGTCTGCGCCTCGGATCGGCGTGGACCATCAACGTGCTGTTCGAGCGCCGTGTTGGACTCGACCGGGCGCCGGTTGAGGACCCCGTGCGCGCGCTGCCCTTCCTTCAAGCCGAGGAGGATTATTGGTCAGCCGGACTCGGGCTCGAGCTATTGCCACCCAATGCTCCTTACCGCATGAGCATGCGCGGTGAGTACAGGGACGGCACCGCCTTCTCAACGCGCCTCGCCACAATGGCTGGTGACTTCTCCATCAACCGGTCGCTGGCGATTCTTTCCCGGCAGGAGTTCCTGGAGAGCGAGCGGCGGCTGGCCACTGGCCCCGCAATGAGCCGCCGCCTCTCGTCGCTCTGGGGCATGGCTTTCCGGCCGATCAAGACCGACGCGCTGAACATCCTGGCGAAATTCGAATGGCGGGATGAGACCAACCCGTTGGCAGCCGGCGTGTTGGCACAGCAGGGCGATGAGCAACGGATGATCGGAATAGCAGAGATGATTTGGGCGCCGTTCGAGTGGACCGAGATCGCCGGCCGGTACGCCATGCGGCACACCCAGGCCAACCAAGTACTCGGCGACGGCGTAACACAGCGATTGGAGTCGTGGGCGGATTACCTGGGCGGACGCTTCGACCTCAACATCAGCCGCTGGCTCACAGTGCGCTCAGAGGGCCGACTCCTGATCGAGCGTACCAGCGATACACGCCGCTGGGATGCCGCTCCCTCACTCGCGCTCAATCTGATCGAAGGGTTTGAGGTGGCAGGTGGCTACCGGTTCGGAGACCTACGGGACCCCGACTTCTCCGTACGCGGGGGCCATGGCTGGTTCGTGACCTTCGGCGTGCGGTTGACCGAGCGTGTGTTTCCCACAGCCGCCGATTTCTGGCGGCCCCGGTTCTGAGGGGGAGGTGGCTGGTAAGTCACTGCCAGCAGAAGTAGCAGAGAGGCCAGGGCCTCACTCGATACGGGGCCGGCAGCTGGTCCTGGGCGATGCCGAAGTTCTACTACTCATTGAAGCACTCCATTATTGAGGAAGCGAAGCGACTGGCCGTGGCGTAGCGCAGCGGTATACTTTGCCAGCTACCACTCGCACTGCCGCTCACCGTTTACCGCTCACGTCTGGTGCCATGAAATCACGTTTCGCACTCTTGCTCTCCTTCGTTATGACATCGAGCCTCGCCGCCCAAGACTCTCGTCCCTCCACTCTGGCCGGACGGTCCACGGTGTACGCGCCTCGCGGCGCCATTGCCACGAGTCAGCCTCTCGCCACCGCCGCCGGTCTCGCCGTTCTCCAACGGGGCGGCAACGCGTTCGATGCCGCTGTCACGGCGGCTGCCGTGCTCAACGTCGTGGAGCCCCACATGACCGGAATCGGTGGCGATCTCTTCGCTTTGTTCTGGTCGCAACGAGAGCAGCAACTGAGAGGCCTCGATGCCAGCGGGCGCGCGGGCGCATTGATGACACGGGAAGAGCTGCTCCGTCGCGGTCACGACAGAGTACCCTCCAGCGGCGCCGAGGCCATCACCGTTCCAGGGGCTCTCTCAGGATGGACGGTCTTGTTGCAGAGGTACGGTACGATCACTCTTGCGGACGCCCTCGCTCCAGCCATCCGCATAGCTGAAGAAGGCTTTCCGGTGACGCCGATCATCGCAGGACAGTGGGCGGCGGAAGTCGACAAGCTTTCGCGGGATGTGGGCGCCCGGGCCACATATCTCTTGGACGGGCAACGCGCTCCACGGGCGGGCGAATGGTTCCGCAACCCCGACCTCGCAGCAACCTTCCGCCTCATCGCAGAGGGCGGGTCCGGAGTGTTCTACGGCGGTGAACTCGGCCGCAAGGTCGCCGAAGGTGTGCAGGCCCTCGGCGGATTCCTGACAGTCGACGACCTCGCGAGTCACATACCGGCGCTGGTGGAACCGCTCTCGGTCGATTTCCGCGGCTATCGAGTCTGGGAGCTCCCCCCCAGCGGACAGGGAATTGCCGCGCTGGAGATGCTGCGTATCCTCGAGCCGTACGACCTCGAGTCGATGGGTCACAACTCTGCCGCGTACTTGCACCACCTCATCGAGGCGAAGAAGCTGGCGTTCGCGGATCTCGCTCGCTTCATCGGTGACCGGGACCACATGACGGTATCTCCCGAAGATCTCCTGTCCGACGAATTCATCGAGCGGCGGCGCACGCTGCTGGACCCCTCCCGGGCAGCTGATCGGGTCGGCCCCGGGAACGCAGTCACATCCAGCGAAACGATCTACCTCACGGCCGCCGACAAGGACGGCAACATGGTGTCGTTCATCAACAGTATTTACTCGGCATTCGGATCCGGGGTCGTCATCCCGGGAACGGGGTTTGCGTTGCAAAACCGCGGCGCCGGTTTCACTCTCGAGCCCAATCACCCCAACACCGTGGCGCCCGGCAAGCACCCGTTCCATACCATCATTCCGGCATTTGTAACGCGGGACTTAGGGAACGGTCAGGAGCCGTGGCTCAGTTTCGGAGTGATGGGCGGGTCCATGCAACCGCAAGGACATGTTCAGCTGTTGCTGAACTTGCTCCTGTTCGACATGGACCTCCAGGAAGCCGTGGACGCTCCCCGCTTCCGCCACCTTGGGGGCCGTCGCATCGTCATCGAGTCGCCCGTCAAAGGGGATGTCCGCCGAGCCTTGGAGATGATGGGACACGAGCTTGCGGACGAAAGCACCGTTTCCTTTGGCGGGGGACAGGCCATCATGCGCTTGCGGCGCGGCTGGGCGGCCGCGTCCGATCCGCGCAAGGACGGAATGGCGGCGGGGCATTAGAGTAGGCGGTAGGCATAACCTACGGCCTACTTTAGGATCGTGGCTCGGATCAACCGATCGAGGTTGGGAAACTCGGCGTCCAGGTGGGCGTTCCCCCCCGATCTGATCTTACCTTGCTTACCACCGCGCATGCCGCCGCCTGCAGTTTCGTCATATCCGGCGTACAGCCGTTCCACCACATCCATTCCTTCAATGATCCGGCCAATGGGCGCGAAGCCTTGATCGTCCAACCGTGAGTTATCGTCGAGATTGATGTAGAGCTGTGTGGTCCGAGTGTCCGGCCCCGTCATGGCATACGCAACGAATCCCCGGCCGTTGCTCTCGACAACCGGATCGTCCGGCATCGCTCGATCGTACCAAAGGTCGGTCACAGCCGGATCACCCGGCAATCCGAATTGGGCAATGAACCCTTCCCGGATCCGATAGAACCGCGAATCGTCATAGAATCCGGTGCGCACCAGGTTGTACAACCGATCCGCCCCAATAGGCGCCCAGTCTCGATGAACCTCCATGACGAAGTCGCCCGTACTCGTCTCGAACCGCGCCTGAAAAACTGCTGGCGCCGGCTCGTCCCAGATGGCATGCTCGGGATCCATGAGGGCTGCGTGAAAATCCTCCGGGCTCCACGAACCATCACAGGCAACTCCAACCATCGCCGCAGCCAGGGTCGCAAGAACCCCCCAGTGCACGTTCATCATACCGTCGCGAATGTCCCACCGTTGCCAGAGTTGGATTCTATGACCTGCTCTTTCCTGCGGATGTTTTCGTCTCGACAACCTTCTTCTTTGTCGTCCTCCTCTTGGTTGCCGTCTTCCTGTTTGTCGTCCTCCTCTTGGTTGCCGTCTTCCTGGTCTCCTGCTTTGCAGTAGATGGCCGCCCGGATGTTGTCGCCTCTGACCGCCTCGCGCTCTTCCGGGCGCCGCTTCTGCTCTTCGACACCCGCTTCCCGGGTTGGACCTCACTGTTCCGAGGCTTGAAGCGCACCAACATTTCCTGAGCGTGCTCGTACTCCTCCACCTTGGCAATAGAGGAACCCTTGAGTTCGTCCATCGTCTTCGCAACGACGTAAAGATTCGGATCGAGCTTGAGGATCTCGGATCGTGCCTCCGCAAGGCACCCTTCCGCTTTCTCTGATCGGTGCCGGGACTTGGCGAGTTGGTATAACCGACCGACGAGGCGCCGGAGGGCATGAACAACCACATGGTCACGAACCGATGATGTAGACAGCACTCGGACCCGGCGGTCGATGCCGCTCCGGCGCTCCACGGCCACCGGGGTGTCTACTACGCGGCGCTGTCCGCACCGTCGTTCGCCGACGAGTCGGCGATCGCTCGCTGTCCGGCGATCGGGAATCCTTCGTCGCTCTGTCCTCCGGCGTTCGGTCACGACAGGATGTGACATATGCTCTCTCCGTCAAGACGGGGATCTATTGAG